>CAJBCV010000249.1 GCA_903951635.1 uncultured Planctomycetaceae bacterium | reverse complement strand
GGGATTGGCAGCGGCAGGGCGTTGCCAGTGGGCCGGGGAACGCTCGTCGCGGTGGTCGTGACAGCGGCCGCGACGTCGGCGCGCGGTGGGGCGGGCACCGGGCGACTGCAGCCGGCGACAAGGAGACCGAGGAGGGAGACGAAGGCAGGGCGCATGGAAATCGTTCCCGGGTGAACGTGGGCCATGAGGGCCACGAGTTTATGCTTTCGATACCGTCGCGCGACGGCCACGGGCCAGGCAGGGGGATGCGTTCCCCCCGGACAGCAGAGAAGGGACCCCAGCGTGACTCGATTCATGAAACGATCCGTCGGCCGCTGGCTGGCGGTGGGAATGGTGATCGCGCCGAGCGGGCTCTTTGCCCGAGGGGCTTTTGCGGCGAATCCCGCTCCTGAGGCTGCGGCCGCGGGCTCTGCCGAGCCGGCGCCGGACTCGGTCGAGGCGATCGCGAAGCGCGTCCGCGACTCGATCGTCACGATCCGGTTTTCTGGCCGCGGCGGTGGCGATCAGGGGCTCGGCACCGGGTTTGTGATCGCGGCCGATGGGCTGATCGCCACCAATTATCACGTCATCGGCGAGGCAAGGCCGGTGAGCGTGGAGCTTTCTGACGGTAGCCGGCACGATGTCACCGCGATCCATGCCTCCGACCGGGCCGCTGACTTGGCGATCGTGCGGATCGCCAAGCAGGGGCTTTCGCCGCTGCCGCTCGGGGCCCCCGAGACGCTCCTCGACGGCCAAGAGGTGGTGGCCGTCGGCAATCCGCACGGCCTCGAGCGAAGCGTCGTCGCTGGAAGGGTGTCAGGGAAGCGCGAGATCGACGGCCGGTCGATGATCCAGTTGGCGATCCCGATCGAGCCGGGAAACAGTGGCGGGCCGCTCCTCGACCGGGAGGGGAAGGTGCACGGCATCCTCACGATGAAGTCGCTCGTGACGCCATTCCTCGGCTTTGCCGTCGGCGTCGATCAGCTCCAGCCCCTCATCGACCGGCCGAACCCGATCGGCATCGACCGCTGGCTGACGATCGGCACGCTCGATCCCAAGGAGTGGACGACCGTCGGCGGCGCCCGCTGGCGGCAGCGCGCTGGCCGGATCGTCGTCGAAGGCACCGGCACTGGCTTTGGCGGCCGCTCGCTGTGCCTCGCTGTCGCAGCGCCCCCTCCACTCCCGTATGAGATCGCCGTGTGGGTGAAGCTCGACGACGAAGCGGGCGCCGCCGGGCTCGTGTTCGCTGCCGACGGAGGGGATCGCCACTACGGCTTCTATCCCACCGCCGGCAAGCTGCGGCTGACACGCTTCGACGGGCCCGATGTCCTCTCCTGGAAGATCCTCGAGGAGGCCGCCAGCCCCGACTATCTCCCCGGCGCGTGGAACCATCTCCGCGTCCGCCGCACCGCCGACGGTTTTGTGTGTTTCCTCAACGATGCGAAGGTGTTTGAGTCGACTGACAAGGAGCTCGGTGAAGGAAAGGTCGGTCTGGCGAAGTTTCGCGATACGAAGGCAGAGTTTCGTGGCTTTTCCACAGGAGCGGAGCTACCGCCGGCGCGGCCGCCGGCGGAACAGCTCGCCCGGGTCGCCGGCCTCGTCCATGATCTCGGCGCGACCAGCGCGGCGCCCGCCGATCTCGTCGCGACGCTTGTCACCGAGGGGAGCAGCGGCGACGCGGCGCTCGCGGCCCGGGCCGATGCCCTCGACCGGGAGGCGAAGCGCGTCCGCGAGCTGATGGCGCAGGTGCAGGCGAAGCGGACGGTTTCCGCGCTCGAGCGATCCGCCGCCGCCGAGCCGATCGATCTGTTTGGCGCGGCGCTCCTCGTCGCCGCCCTCGACAATCCCGATCTCGATCTCGACGGGGCCGAGAAAGATCTCGACCGGCTCGCGGCGGAGGTGGCGGCGGCGGTGCCGGCCGGGGCCGACGATGCGGCGAAGCTCGCCGCGCTCAACCGGGTGCTGTTCACCGAACTCGGGTTCCACGGCAGCCGCGGCGATTACTACAACCGCTCCAACAGCTACGTGAACGAAGTCCTCGACGATCGCGAGGGGATCCCGATCACGCTGGCGATTGTGTACATGGAGCTTGCCGAGCGCCTTGGGCTCGCCGTAGATGGCGTGGGGCTGCCGGGGCATTTTCTCGTTGGCCATGTCTCGGCCGGCGGGGAGCCGCGCTGGATCGATGTCTTCGACGGCGCGGCGATCCTCGATCGCGACGGCGTTGCCAAGCTCTACCGCGACCTCCAAGGCCGCGAACTGACCGACGAACTTCTGGCGCCTGTCGGCCCGAAGGCAATCCTCGTGCGGATGATCAACAATCTCCTCTCGATCGCCACGCGCGAGGACGACGCGCCGGCGATGCACCGCTATCTCGATGCGATCCTCGCCGTCGATCCGGAGTCGGGACGCGACCGCGTGATGCGGATGCTCGTCGCCAACCGGCTCGGTCGGAAGGACGCGGCCCGGGCCGACGCGCTGTGGCTCCTCGAGCGGGCCCCGGAGGAGATCGACCTCGCCGCCGTCCACCGCTTCCTCGAAGCCCTCGACCGCGGCGGGCGGTGAGCGGGCGCTCGGTTTCCCCGAAGTTTTGCCAGTCTGGGCCGGGGGAGATCGCTGGTCGGTGGCTGATCTTGGGGAGCCTGCTAGACTTGGTACCGTCAGGAGAGAGTCGCAAGACCGCCGAAGGCTGAACGCTCAGGCAAACGGACTGACGACCACACTGTTGGAGAGTGATGCTCGACCTTTGGGCCGGGCATCCACCGAAGGGGCAAACCACGGGCGCCGCCCGCGGCGAATCTCTCAGGTTCCAGGACAACAGGGTTCCCCCTGAATCGGCGCATGCGCTGATTCGGACGCCATCCGGAGCCCCGCCATGTCCCGCCCCGCCGCCACGGTGAAGCCGCTTCGTTTTCTCGAGAACGCGGCCGAGTTCCACGCCCGCCACATCGGCCCCGACGCCGCCGACGAGCGCCACATGCTCGATTGCGTCGGAGAGGCCACGAGCGAATCACTCGTCGCTGGCATCGTGCCGGCGAGCATCGCCCGCCGTCGCCCGATCGATATCCCCGCTGCCATTCCCGAAGCGGCGGCGCTTGCGGAACTGCGGGGCATCGCCGCCCGCAACAAGATCCTCAAGAGCTTCATCGGCCAGGGCTATCATGGCACGCACACCCCCGGCGTGATCTTGCGGAACATCCTCGAAAACCCCGCCTGGTACACCGCCTACACCCCCTACCAGGCCGAGATCAGCCAGGGGCGGATGGAGGCGCTGGTCAACTTCCAGACGATGGTCTGCGAGCTTACCGGGATGCCGATCGCCAATGCCTCGCTCCTCGACGAGGCGACCGGCGCCGCCGAGGCGATGACCCTCGCCCGCCGCTCGGCCGGGAGCAAGAGCCCGGTGTTCCTCGTCGACGCTCGGCTCCACCCGCAGTCGATCGAGGTCGTGCAGACGCGCGCGGAGCCGCTCGGTATCGAGGTGGTCGTCGGCGACGTCACGACGCTCATCGACAGCCACGAGGCGTTCTTCGGGGCGCTCGTGCAGTATCCCGCCACCGATGGCTCGATCGCCGACTTTCGCGGCCTGGCCGAGAAAGTCCACGCGAAGCACGCGCTCCTCTGCGTGGCGGCCGACATCCTCGCGCTCACGCTTCTGACGCCGCCGGGGGAATGGGGGGCCGACATCGTCTTCGGCTCGACGCAGCGCTTCGGGATGCCGATGGGCTGCGGCGGGCCGCACGCCGCCTTCTTCGCCTGCCGCGACGCCCTCAAGCGATCGATGCCGGGGCGGCTCGTCGGCGTGAGCATCGATGCCCACGGCCATCCCGCCTACCGGCTCGCCCTCCAGACGCGCGAGCAACACATCCGCCGCGAGAAGGCGACCTCCAACATCTGCACCGCGCAGGTCCTCCCGGCGGTGGTGGCGAGCATGTATGCCGTGTACCACGGTCCCGATGGCCTCGTGCAGATCGCCGAGCGCGTCGCCACCTCCACGGCGATCCTCGCCGTCGGCCTCGCCAAGCTCGGCGTGGCTGTCCGTCGCCAAAGTGCCTTCGACACGCTGACGCTCGAGACGGGGGAGCAGACGGCAGACTTCGCCGCGCGGGCCCGGGCCGCCGGGATGAACCTCCGCACGCTCGACCCCCACACACTGGCCATCAGCCTCGACGAAACGACGACGCGCGACGATCTGGTCGCCCTCTGGAAGGTGTTTGCAACCGACGGGCAGACGCTCCCCGACATCAGTGCCTTCGAGAGCGGGATCGACTCGCTCATCCCCGTGGCGCTTCGCCGCACGAGCCCGTTCCTCACCCATCCGGTGTTCCAATCGCATCACGCCGAGACGGCGATGCTCCGCTACATCCGCAGCCTGTCTGACAAGGATCTGGCCCTCGATCGGAGCATGATCCCGCTCGGCAGCTGCACGATGAAGCTCAATGCCACAAGCGAGATGATCCCGATCACTTGGCCCGGCTTCGCCAACATCCATCCCTTCGCGCCGGCCGAGCAGCTCGAGGGATATTCGATGCTCGACCGGCAGCTGCGGCAGTGGCTCTGCGAGGCGACCGGCTACGCCGGCATCTCTCTCCAGCCGAACGCCGGCAGCCAGGGGGAATATGCGGGGCTCTTGGTCATCCAGGCCTGGCAGCGGGCCCGTGGCCAGGGCCACCGCACGATCTGCCTCATCCCCTCCTCGGCCCACGGCACCAATCCGGCAAGCGCCCAGATGGCAGGGATGGAGGTGGTGGTGACCGGCTGCGACGCCCATGGCAATGTCGACATGGCCGAGCTGCGGGCCAAGTGCGAGCAGTATTCCGACCAGCTGTCGGCGGTGATGATCACCTACCCGAGCACGCATGGCGTGTTCGAGACCGAAGTCGGGGAGCTGTGCCGGCTCGTTCATGCCCATGGCGGCCGGGTGTATATCGACGGGGCAAACATGAACGCGCTTGTCGGCACGGCGTCGCCGGGTGAGTTTGGCGGCGACGTCAGCCACCTCAATCTCCACAAGACGTTTTGTATTCCGCACGGCGGCGGCGGGCCGGGGGTGGGGCCGGTGTGCGTCGTCGAGGATCTCGTCCCTTTTCTCCCTGGGCATGCCACCGGTGGGCAGCCGACCGGCGCGGTCGGTGCCGTCTCGGCGGCGCCGCTGGGCAATGCCGCGGTGCTGCCGATCAGCTGGATGTACTGCCGGATGATGGGGGGGGACGGCCTCCTGAGAGCGACGGAGGGGGCGATCCTTGCGGCCAACTACGTCAGCGCCCGGCTTCGCGATCACTTCCCCACGCTCTACACCAGTGCCAACGGCCGGGTGGCCCACGAGTGCATCCTCGATCTGCGTCCGCTCAAAGAGACCAGCGGCGTCACGGCCGAGGATGTCGCCAAGCGGCTCATCGACTACGGCTTCCATGCGCCGACGCTCAGCTTCCCGGTGCCGGGGACGCTCATGGTCGAGCCGACGGAGAGCGAGCCGCTGGCCGAGCTCGATCGCTTCATCGACGCGATGATCGCGATCCGCGGCGAGATCCGAAAGATCGAGGCGGGGGAGTGGTCGCAGGACGACAACCCGCTCAAGGCCGCGCCGCATACCGCGGCCACGGTCGTCGCCACCGATTGGGAGCATTCCTATTCGCGCGAGACGGCCGCCTTCCCGGTGCCGGCCCTGAAGCGGGCGAAATACTGGCCGCCGGTGGGGCGCGTCGACAACGTCCACGGTGACCGCAATCTCTTCTGCAGTTGCGTGCCGGTGTCGGCCTGGGCGGAGGCGCCGACGGGGTCGTGAACAAAGCTTTCCGCGGCGCCCCAGCGGGAAGAACTATTCCCCGGCGGTGACGTCGAAACGGACCTCGACGGGGTCGGCAATCTTGTCCTTGCCGTAGGTCATGCCGAAGTCGCGGCGGTCGAGGATGGCCCGGCCGCGGAGGCGGAGCGTCTTGCCGGCGTCGAGGGTGGCATCGACTGTGACCGGCTTCGTGACGCCGAGGAACGTTAGCTTCCCCTCGATCCGGGTCCCCTCGTCGGTGGTCACGACCGACGTGCTCTTGAACCGAGCCTTGGGGTGCTTCTTGACGTTGAGAAGGTCGGCTCCCTTGAGGTGCCAGGTGAGGAGGAAATTATCGGACCACACCGAGCCACAGTCGATCTCGACGTCGACCTGCGGCTCGGCGTCGTCGGCGATCACAATCGAGCCGCTGACTCGCTTGAAGCCGCCGTCGTGCTTCCCCCCCGGCTTTGTGCCGGTGAACTCGATCTTCGTGTTGGCCTCGGTGAGACGGTAGCGGGCCTCCTCGGCTCGGGAGAGATTCCCGAGCAGACAGGCAACGACGACAGCGGCGACGATTCGATTGAGCAGCATGGAAACTCCATTATTCATGCGTTGGTCTGGGCAAATCTCATAGCGAGCGGGCTTTGTGCTTCACGGCGGCGACGGGCTTTTCTGCGGGCTGCCGTAGCTTCACGAGGAGGCGATTGAGCTCGGCGAGCTCGTCCGCCGACAGATGCTCCATCTGAGCGCGGTGAAGGGCGAGGATCGGCTCGTCGAGCCGGGCGAGGACGGTGAGGCCGGCGGCGGTGACATGGACGAGAACGAGACGGCGATCGGCCTCCGTGCGCTCACGCCGCACCAGCCCCGCCGCCTCGAGGCGATCGACAAGGCGGGTGATGTCGGGCGTCTGTGTCACCATCTCGGCGACGATTCTTTGGCACGGCAGCCCCGTGTCGCGATGGCCGCGGAGGATCCGCAGGACGTTGAATTGCGGGCCGGAGAGACTGTAACGCTCGAACAGGGCGTGCCCCTCCCGGGAGAGAACGTCGGCAGTCCGGAGGAGGTTCAAGGCGACCTCCTGCTCGCGGCAGGCAAACGGCTGCTTCTTCCCGAGCGCTTTCTGCAGGGCCGACTTCGCCACGTTCGAAACGCCTCCGGTGGGGTGGAGGCGGAAGTCTACGTGGCAACGATATCTGTTGCAACAGAGATATGGCGGGCGGGAAAACAAACCCGGGTTGCCAGTGGGCCCGGAATGAATGGCCGGCACCTTGCCGCCGGGGGTTCTCCTGCCCGCGCTACGCGAGCGGATTCCAGACCTTCTCGAAGCCGAAGCTGCGGAAGTCGCGGATGTTGGCCGTGGCGAAGGAGCGGACGCCTGCGTGCCGCAAAGTGAGCGCCAGCCGGATGTCGTAGATCCGCCGCGCTGACTCGGTCTGGCGGGCCACACCCCACACCTTGTCCATCAGACCCGGCCCGGGATGGTCGAGCACGAGCCAGGCGGGATTACCGCGGAGGTTTTCGATCAGCGCCACGGCGGCGGCTGCGGAGAGAGGCTCGGCACAGATCGCCGCGTTTCGCAGGAGCGTGTAGACCTCCGTGAGCACCAGTTCACACAACGCGAACGATTCATTCCCGACCATCGACTCGAGCCACGCCCGGGCAGCCCCGTGATCGGGGTGCGACGCTTCGAGGGCAGGGAAGAGGATGTTCGTGTCGCAGGCGATCATGCCGAGGCCGCTCATGAGCGTCGCTTCATCCGGGTGGCCGACGAACCGAGATTGGCCTCCTCACGCCACGCCTCATCGGCGAACGGATCGATCCGGAGCCGGGTGTTGGCCGGGGGGCCGAGCGACCAGGCGCCGGCCATCCCGGCCTGCGGCCGGCTGGCGAGGAGCAGCTCTGCCCCGCGGCGGAGAGTCTCCGCGAGCGACCACTCCTGGGCTGCGGCGAGTTGTTTGACGCGGCGGTAGAGCTCGTCGGGAATCTGGATCTGGGTCTTCACCATCGCTCACTCCCGGCTTTCAGGCCCTGCCTTGAGGCGCATGAACCATCGGCATCCATCAAAATGATATTCCATCAAAATGGTGGAACATGGGGCTCGGTTCAAGAGAGTGTTGCAAGGGCCGGTCACCCTCATGGGGTTGCCCCCACCAGAAAATGCCCCTGGGGATTGCCGAACTGGAGGCGGATGCCTTTGGCGGCCGCGTCGGCCACCCTGCTTGGAGCCGGCCAGGCAGAAAAAATCTTTTTGTGAGAATCGGTCGCTGTCAGGTTTTGGCGCGGCGACGGCTATTTACTCTAGGAGGAGTCTGTTTTCATCCGCCGCCGTCGCGAGGATCTCCGGTGTGGAGCACCGCGGTCGGGGGGGTGGTGCGGCGCTCGTCCGGTCAGTCTGCTTGGCCCCGGAGCCTCTCCGTGGGCTTTGGCGTCACTGACCGATCCGGGAGGACGGTCGAGCGTCGGTCGTCTCTCCATTCCGTCGGTTTCAACTTCCGAAAGAGTTTCATGATGAAAACCGTTCCCCGCATGCTTCTCCTGGCGACCGCGCTGCTGGCCTTCCCGGCAGTTCGTGGCGCCCAGGCGACGTCCGTCAATCTCGTCTCCAATGGTGGCTTTGAGCAGACGAGCAACGGCGCTGACAAAATGACCTACCTGCAGACGACTCCGACGGGGTGGTCACTGGCCGTCCTCGATCAGGATAACGCTCAGTGGGGTATCGCTGGCACCTATAGTTTCTTGATGACGAGTCCGACGGCGACGGTCAATGCACCGCTCGGCGGTGCCTTTTCCATGGTGGCCGGGACCGGCAGCCCGGACGGCGGCAATCTGTTCGCCGCCACCTCCGAGATTGGATCCTCGGGTCGGCAGCAGCTCTCCCAGACGATCAGCGGTTTGACTGCTGGGAACGAGTACACCCTCTCGTTTTACGAGGGGCTGGGACAGCGGACGGGGTACACCGGAGCGACGAGCGGCTTCTGGGATGTGACGTTTGGCGGCGAAACCTACACCTCGCCGACCGTCAGCAACCTCTCCGGTGGGTTTAGCGGCTGGACGCAGCGATCGACGACGTTCACGGCGAGCTCCGCGAGCCAGCTGCTGATGTTCGTGTTCACTGGCTCTCCCTCGGGGAGTTTTCCGGTAGGCGCCCTCGACGGCGTCTGGCTGGGAGAAGGGTCGCTTCCGCCTGCTCCGGTTCCGGAGATCGATCCGGCATCGTTCGGCAGCGCTTTGGCGCTCGTGGTCGGGGCGCTTGGCATCCTCGAGCGGCGGGCCCGGAAGCTGCTTGTGGCTGCGGTCGCCTGATCCGGCGACGGCGTTTTCGTTGAAGACAATGCACCCGGGCCGGGCATCTCACGATGCCCGGCCCGGCTTTTTCCTGGCGGGGCGTCACCGAACTCCACGTGGCAAAGCACGTCGGAGCAGACGAGGCCGGCATGAACTCGTGCGCGATTCGACGAGCCGGGCAAAGACCGACGGCTCATTCGAATCGAGGAGTTGATTACTGATCTTCGAGTCGGGCGAATCCCAGCCGACAACAAAGACTTTGGCGTCCCATCCTTTGGTCAGACGGTCGCCACGACCGCCGCGGCGGCCCGCTTCCGCCGCCGCTGCTCGACCATCGCCAGCACCCCGGCGACGAGCGAGAGCGCGCTGCCGCCGGTGGCGGGGTCGATCTCTGGTACGGCCGCGTTCACGGCGGTGACGGTTTGGAAAGCCGTCGCATTGGTGTTGAGGCCGCCGTCCGTGAAGCCCAGAGCGAACTGGAGATTCCAGCCGTCACTCACCGTCAAAGTAGGGATGGTGAGTGTCAGTTGAACGCCACTGTGGTTCGTGGTGTTGACCACGGAGTTTAGCGTGACATATCCGTTGCTCCTGAGCGAGTTGGCGGTCGTTCCAGCAAGGAAGGAAATGTTGCTGAACGCTGAGGAAGTGCCAGGGGTGCTCAAGGAAAGTGACGTGATGTTGAAGGCGCCTGGATAAGGGGTCGTGCCGCTCCACCGGGCGAAAACCTGGACGTCCGTGTAGTTAACGCCGGACGACAGACTTCCCGTCCCAAAATTCGTGAATGTAAAGCTCGACGGGGTGGAAGGATCAAACGTGCCCCCCGTGCCCGACGTATAGCTGATGAGTCCAGCGTTCGTGGTGCCTTCAACGCCGCAGGCAAGTAGCCCGAGCAACGCAACCACACGCAAGCCTTGAAACGAAGCCTTGC
Source organism: uncultured Planctomycetaceae bacterium (assembly GCA_903951635.1). Lineage (GTDB taxonomy): Bacteria > Planctomycetota > Planctomycetia > Pirellulales > UBA1268 > QWOP01. The sequence goes on along the minus strand of CAJBCV010000249.1, from coordinate 38,010 downwards.
TCAAAGACCCCATAACGTTGTTCCCTTGAAAACGAGGCGGCCGACATCGGTCGATAAAGGCCGGCGAAGATAGGGACTTTTATCGACGACGCAAGGCTTCCGAGGGGATCGGGCCGCGATTGTGGGGGTGCACTACGGATCGCGCAAGCCGTACGACAGAAAGCGCAAGGCAATCGGGCTCACCCACGATTCCGAAACAGCGCTGGCTTCACGCACGCGGTCACGGTCGGGCCGGGGGTGAAGCGCCCCGGGAGGAGCTCGGCGAGCTTGGCGATCACGGGCTCTGGGTCGGCGACGAGATCGGTGTCGCGGCTAAACTCCGCCCCGCCGTACAACACGCAGGCCTGGCCGCCCATCAAGAGCGCCCGCACGCCATTCCGCTGGATCGAAGAAAGGACTTTGAGAATCGGGCTCGGGGTCAAGCGAACCTCCCAGCGTCAGGTAGGTCTCCCACAGCTTGCTGCTTTCCTCGAGCCGTTGCAGCGGCGTGAGCGCATACCAAGCCGCCCACTCCCCGTCGTCGAAACGGGTGTCATCAGTCACCGCTGGTGAGTCGCTGTTGGTCGCCATGCGCATGTCGAAGATTCTAGCTTGCAAACGAACAACGGAGCCGGGAGAAGGCATCGTCCGGCGAATGGAGGGGGGATGGGTGGCGGGCGTTGATCGCTCTTCGCCAGATTTGGTGGCTGGCACCGTTTTCGGGCCAGCAACAACGATCAGCCCGCCGTGCCGGCACCTTCTTTTCCGCTGTCGTCTCGCGCAGGTGCTTGTGCGGCCGCGGCGGCTCGGGCGTCGTCTCCGACAGGCGTCCAAAGAGGCCGTTGTGATCGCCGTTCTTCGGCTTGAAGGCGGTCAACGAGGGCATCGAGCGTCCCCCCTGCCTCGGCGAGGAGCGATTCGCGGACGGAGCGGATCTCATCGAGGATCGGATTCTTAGTCATCGGCGCTCCCGAGAAATTCGGCCGGTGTACAAATCAGCAACTGCCCGAATCCACGATCGTCCAAGAGTCAGGTGCCAGCCACCAAATGTGGGCAAGCTGGGCAGCGGGCGTTTATCGCTCTTCTCCAGATTTGGTGGCTGGCACCTTTTCTGGTGCTTCCACCGGCACGATCTTCCCGAACATGTGGCCGCCGACGGCGTCGTGCTGCCAGGTGCCGGCGTAGAGGGGGCCGTCGATGACGACGCGCGACGAAAAAGTGCCGAGGCCGGGGATCGTGACGTTGTCGAGCGTGATCACCGGCGTTTTCCCCGCCCACTTCACCTCGACTGGCACCGGCAGCGTGAGATCGACGCTGCCGTAGCGGATCCGGGCCGACACGATCCACAGATCGGCTTCGCCAACCTTCGCCACCGACGAGATCGTGTACTCGTCGCGGATCGGATCCTTGTCGTCGTCGCCGGCGATCGTGAACCGGCCGACGAGCTTCACGTTCGTCATCGCCTTGGTGAACGCGGCATACCGGGCGGCCTCGTCGGCGGCGGCTTCGACGTCGGCCGCCGGGGCTTCCTTGGCGGGCGCGGCAGACTCCTGGGCCCGGGCCGATGAAACGGCCGGAACGGTTACGCCCATGGCCGACATGAAAACCAGGGCCGTGCCGAGGACGCGGAGCGGAAACGGGCGCATGACAGATCTCCGGGGCGACAGGGCATTTGGGGCTGCACTATCTTAGCAACGCCGGAAGCGCCGACGCCGCTACGGCGCCTTGATGCCGAGCCAGATCGAGTCGACACCCTCGGGGCCGAAGCGCACCGGGAGCGGCGCGGCGTCGGCGGCACCCGCGATTCTCGCCGCCACGCGGACCGGCCCGGAGAACGGCTCTGTAGCCGTGATGAAAAGCGTCACCTTCTTCGCGGCATCTCCCTCTGGCGGCGACTGCACCGCTGCCGCGGTGACCCCCGGCGGCGGATCGACGAGGACCAGGTCGAGGGATTCCTTGAAGCCATGCTCCCGGCCGATCGTGATCGCGAGTTCGACCGGCTTCCCCGGCTCGCCCGTGACTCGATCGACGTCACAGCTGACCTTCACGCCCGGCGGATCGGGGCGGATCGTGAGCCGGTAGCCATGGGCCGGGCCCGATTGGCCGCGACGGTCGCGGACGACGGCCGTAAAGACGCCATCAGCCGGCGCCTTCCAGGAGAGGGTTCCCGCTGGCTCGTCGGTGATCGCCAGCCGCTTGCCTTCACCATCCTCAATCGCCAGGAGTGGATCGACGGCCGTGCCGATCGCGATCCCCTCGACGAGGAGCGAATACGCCACGTCCTTCGTGGCGCTGAAGCGGTGTACGAGGCGCTGCTTCGGGGCCGTGAGCGTGCCTGAAAAGAGCACCGGCGGCGGGGCGCTCGCGTTCTCCGCCTGCGGCCCGACCACCACCGGCATCTCCACGACCGGGAGGCTCACGCCGCCGCCGATTCCGTCGAGCGCGACGGTGACGCTGCGCCGGGCGCCGGTGGCGGACGGGGCGAGTGCTGTGGCGGGCACCGGAAGCGGGGCGTTCTCTGCGGGCAATTTCCATCCGATCGCGGCGACCTGCGGATCGGTCCCCAGCGACACGGCCGACGGCAGCGTGGCGACGAGAAAGCCGCGCTTCGAGAGCGTGAGCCGATAGACAAACGCCTCGCCACCGGCCAGGCCGATCGTCGCATCGGCGATCTCGGGGAAGCCGTAGACGCGGACGAAATACTCTCCCGCGACAGGTGCTGTGAAGACGACGCGCGGATCGAGGCCAGTGGCATCGAGATTCCGGGCGAGGAGCGAATGGCGGGCGTCGGCGACGTCGAGCGTGAGATCGGCCGCGGTGCCGAGGAGCCGGTTGGCATCGGCCTGGGCAACGAGCGTCTCGCCAGCCGCCAGTTCGATCCGGTAGAGATCGACATCTCCCCCCTTGCCGAGCACGCCGTTGACGACGATCACCGGCTCAACGACGGCTGTCGCCGCGGCAGGCTTGTCGTTGGGCTCTGTCTCTTCGATTTCGGGCAGATGGCCGACGACGAATCGGCGCAGGGCCGTGGCTCCCTCCGGGGTCGTGAAGCGGACGAGATGGACGCCGAGCGCCGCGTCGGGGGCGACCGTCACGGCAAACGTCCCCGACTCCCCCTGCGGCTCCCAGAGCGTCCCCGGCCGCTCCGTCCACGCTGGCGCGGGCCAGACGGGGAACGAGCCCGCCACCTTTACAGTGACGGTCGTGCCACGCTGTGCGCCCGGCGGAAAGAGCCGCGTTGCCTCTGGCGGCGCCGCCGACGCGGCGGAGGCAAGTGCCAGGAAAAAGAAAAGGTGCCAGCCACCAAATCTGGGTGATTTGCAGCGGCCGTTTACCCATCTTCGCCAGATTTGGTGGCTGGCACCTTTTCGACATCCCATCCTCGCCCCCACGTCAAAACAGCTCGCGGATCGGTGTCGGATCGCTGACGAGGAACGTCGGCCGACCGGCGGGGGTGAGGAAGCTCTTCGAGGGATCGATACCGAGCTTCGTGTAGACGGTGGAGACGAAGTTCTCTGGCGAGAGGACGCGTTCGCTTGCCGAATGGCCGAGCCGGTCGGTGGCGCCGATCACCTGCCCACCGGGGGCACCGCCACCGGCAAAGAGGATCGACATGGCGCTGGCCCAGTGGTCGCGGCCGGCCTTCGTCTGCCCGGGGAGCGTGGAGAGTTTTGGGGTGCGGCCAAACTCGCCCAGCGCGATCACCATCGTCGTCTCGAGGAGCCCGCGGGCGTCGAGGTCGTTGATGAGGGCGGCGACAGTCTTGTCCCAGGTGGGGAGCCGGTTTTTCAGCGCATCGAACAGCGCGCTGTGGTGGTCCCAGCCGCCGTCGTTGATCGTCACGAACGGCACCCCCGACTCGACGAGCCGGCGCGCGAGGAGGGCCTGCTGGCCGAAAGAGTTTCTTCCGTAGGCGTCGCGGACACTCTCCGGCTCGGCACCGATATCGAAGGCGGCCTGGGCTGCGGGGGAGGTGACGAGGTCGTAGCCGCGGGCGTAGTGCTCGTCGATGCCGCGGACGGGGTCGCCGGCAGCCGGGTCGTCGAAACGGGGAAGGCGGTCGGTGAGGGCGCGGAGGTCGCGGCGCTCGGCGAAGCGCGTCCCTTCCACCGAGCGCGGCGCGGCGAGATCGCGGATCCGGAAGTTCGCCGCATTGGGATCGTCGCTGACGACGAACGGGGCGTATTTGGCGCCGAGGAAGTTCGGGCCGCCGGAGCGGGTCATGCCGGCCAGCGCGAAGTAGCCGGGGAGGCCGTGCGGCGCCTGGCGCTCGTGCCAGGCGACCGAGCCCATGCTGGGGTGGAAGCTGACAAACGCGCCGCAGCCGACCGGGATCCGCGGCGGGGCGCCGGTCATCATGTAATGATTGCCGGCGCCGTGGTTGCCTTGGTTGTGGCAGACGGAACGGATGACGGCGAACTTGTCGGCGATCTTCGCCAGCTCCGTCATGTGCTCGGAGAACTGGATCCCCGGCACGCTCGTCGAGATCGGCGAAAACTCACCGCGGATCTCGGCGGGGGCATCGGGCTTGGGATCGAAGGTCTCGAAGTGCGTCGGGCCGCCGTCCATCCAGATGAGGATGCACTTAGAAGGGGCGCGGCCGGCTGGATCGGCAGCCCGCGCTTCGCGGACGAGGCGGAAGAGATCGAGAAAGCTCCCCCCGGCCAGCCCGCCGATGCCGAGTTGGAGCCCGCGTCGCCGGCTCATCGGCCGCGCCCACCAGGAGTGATGCGTCTGTGAGGAATCGTGGATGGCCATGATCAATGCCTCTGCAGGAAAACCGGCGGCTGACGAACAGTCCTTCGATCAATGCTGCGATCAATCTTTGAAGACGAACTCGGGGGAATTGAGGAGCGACCAGAGTATGTCTTCGGTCACCTGCCGGCGAGAGCGTCCTTCCCGGGCGAAAAGTGCGACGAGCGGCTCGCGTTCCGAGGAGGTCGGAAACCGGGTGTAGCAGGCGAGATAGAGCTCCTCGATGATGCGCTCCGGAGGGAGCTCGGAGGCGGCAAGGGTCGCAGCCCGGCTTGAGTCAGCGGCGATCTTTCCCTCGATGGCGGTGCTGTTCATGAGATGGAGCGCCTGGACGACCGTGGCGTCGGGATCGCGCTGGCAGGGAGGATCCTGATTGGGATCGGGGCGGCCGAAGACGTCGAGGAAGGTCGCCGGCGTGCGGTGTGTCCAGAGCTGGGTGGCGCGCGATTCCTCCGGAAGTCCGGCGTAGGACGTCGGCACGGCGGTGACATCGTCGATGGCGTCGGCGAGGACCTCGGCGCGGAGCCGCTGCCGGTAGTGGCGGGAGAAGTTGCGGAAGTCGCCGGCGTTGGTGGCGTTGGGAAGGCTCGATCGATCCCACACCGCCGAGCGGAGGATCGTGGCGAGGAGTTTTTTCTGGTCGCTGCCCCCGGCGCGGAACTCGGCGACGAGGGCGTCGAGGAGGGCCGGGTTCGTGGGGGGATTGGTGGCCCGGAAGTCGTCGACCGGATCGACGATGCCGACGCCAAACAGATCCCCCCAGATCCGGTTGACGGCGGCGCGGTGGAAAAAGGGATTGTCGTGGGCGGTGAGCCAGTCGACGAGCGCCACGCGCGGATCGTCGCCGGCGGGGATCTCGAGCGCCGTGCCAAACAGCGGCTTCGGTGCGAGGAGGGCGCCTGAGAGGGGATGGCGAACCTCCCCCGACTCGCCGACGGTCACGATCTCCTCCCCCCCGGAGATCGGCGGTGAGAGACCGGTGCCGCGGTAGGCGACGCGGCCGAAGAAGGCGGCCAGGGAATAGAAGTCGTTCTGGCCGTAGACCTCGAAGGGATGCTGGTGGCACTTCGCGCACTCGAGGCGCACGCCCAAGAAGAGCTGGCTGACGAGGGTCACGATCTCGTCGGGGGAGCGGCGGTCGCGGAAGACCGTCGTGGCGCCGTCCCGCCAGGTGCTCCCCGTCGCCGTCAGCAGCCGGCGGACGAACTCGTCGTAGGGGAGGTTCTCCCGGAAGCTGTCGCGGAGAAAGGTGTCGAGGGAGAGGGTCGCCTTGATGCCGACGCGGTAGGGATTGGGCCGCAGCAGATCGGCCCACTTGTTGGCCTGGAAGTCGGCATACTCCGAGCGGTCCAAAAGCGCTGCCACGAGCTTCTCGCGCTTCGCTGGATCGGGATCGGCAAGATAAGCCCGGGCCTCGTCGGGGGTGGGGAGGCGGCCGATGAGATCGAGGCTCGCGCGCCGCAGGAGCGTGCTCTCCGCCGCCTGCTCGCTGGGGAGGATGTTCATCACGGCGAGCTTTTGCCACACCGGCTCGTCGAGGGGCGTGGGGCGGGGAAGGGCGGCGACCGCCGCAGCGTCGATGCTCCCCGGCGGGACGATCCCGGTGCTCCAGGTGGCGATGCTGCCGACATAGCGGGCCATGATCGTCCCCTCGCCGGCGAAGGCCCCGGCGCGGACTTTTGCCTCGGCGGCATCGAGGACGGCCGGCTCGCCGGCATGCCAGGCGCTCGTGGCGGTGACGTCGCGCGTCGAGCCGTCGGAGTAGTGGGCGGTGACGGTGAGGTCGAGGGTTTCGCCAGGGGCGAGGGGCCGCGGCGCGGGCGACAACGAGATCCGCTCGAGCTTCGGGTCGTCGGGCCCCGCCTTCGGCGTCCCCTGCTCGATCCAGCGGACGAGCGTGCGGACGTCCTCGCCGTCGGGATCGAGCTTCTTCCCGCCCCCATGGGGAACAGCTCCTGTCCCCTTTTGGATGAGGAGGCTTTCCAGCGGCGAGGCAGGGCTGAGGCGACGGCCCCTGGCAGCGGAGACGATTCCGGCATGATCGAAGGCGGGATCGAAGGCGAAAAGCGACAGGGCAAAGCCGTTTTGCCCCCCCGACTTTCCATGGCAGCCGCCGCTATTGCAGCCGCGGACGGTGAGGATCGGCTCGATGTCGGTCTCGAAGAGGAGCCGGTCGGCTGCGGGCTGGGGGCCGGGATCGGCGGCGGCGGGGAGGATCGCGGCGCCACAGAGCAGGGCCGCCACGGCCGCGGCAGCGCGTCGCGCTTGGCTCAAAGGCCTCCGGGCACAGCAGTGGTTGGCGGGCGTGGGCATCGGCGTTCCAATTCCCCCAGAAACAGAACCTTCAAGTCTACTCTCTCCCCGGCCGCCGACCTTCTCCCCGCCAAGCACCGGCAAGGGGGGGGCTCAAACGGCCAAAAATCGCGGCAAGATCGATGACAAACCCCTTCCACCGTGGCCCGATCGAGCTTGTCGACTGCGAGGTTCATGGCGCCGGGTCGGGGGCCGAACTGTTTGTCGTCGAGGGGGAATCGGCCGCCCTAGCCGTGGCCCGCGTCCGCGATCCCCGCTTCCAGGCGGTGCTGCCGATGCAGGGGAAGCCGCTCAATGCGGTGAAGGCAACGCCCAAACGCGTCGCCGCGCAGCCGCTGTTCCGGGAATTGATCGCGGCCCTCGGGACGGGGATGGGGGCCGATTTCCGAGACGACGCCCTCCGCTTCGAGCGACTCCTGATCCTCACCGACCCCGACGCTGACGGGATCCACTGCGGCGTCCTCCTTCTCGCCTTCCTCCATCGCTTTCTCCGCCCTCTCCTCGACGTGGCCGGGCCGGGCTCCGGACGGGTGGGATGGGTGCGGGCCCCGTGGGGGGAGGTGACGCCGGCCGATGGGGGAAAAGCCCTCGTGGCCCATTCCGAGGAGGGCTTGGTCGCTTTGGCGGAGCAAACCCGCCGCGACCAGCCGGTGACCGTGCGACGATTCCGCGGCCTGGCGGCGATTGACAGCGAACTTCTCGCCCGCCACTGCGTTCAACCTCGGGGTCGCCGGGTCGACAGGATGGATGCCGGGCAGGTCGAGGGGATGCTCGCGATGCTGGCGGCAGTGGGGGTGGAAGGGGTCAATGGGCTGGGTGAATAGTTTTTTTCGATGGTGGTCCGACGGGTCTCCTTTCGTTGACTCGAGGCCAGGGGCTCTCTATCTTTCGAGGGAGAGGGTCAAGGGTGGAACACCTCGTCTCCGCCACCCACGGTGGGGATCGTTCAGGCGGGTCATTCTGAAACCGGGTTCTGTTGAAACAAGGAAGCCAAGCCATGCATCGCCATGCTCCCCATGCCACGGCCCGGGCCGCGGGCTTCACGCTCGTCGAACTCCTCGTCGTGATCGCGATCATCGGGACGCTCGTCGGCCTCCTTCTCCCGGCTGTTCAATCGGCGCGTGAGAGCGCCCGGGCGACGAGCTGCCGCAACAACTTCAAGCAGATCGGCCTTTCGCTCCACCACTACCACGACCACACCCGCCGCTTCCCGTCCGGCTGGACCGGCGTCGACCGCCCTGTCGGCGCTGCCACCGACGAACTCCCCGGCTGGGGCTGGGCGAGTGAACTGCTCCCCCAGATCGAGCAGTCGAGCCTGTTCGATCGGATCGATCGCCGCCGGCCGGTGTTCGATCCAGCCAACTCGGCCGTCCACGCCGATGTCCGCAAGGCGTTCATTCCCCCCTTTCTCTGCGCCTCCGACACCCGTGGCCCGACCGAGGGAGACGGCTTCTTCGCGATTGGCGCCGACGACGGCGTCGACGAAGAAGAGGAGGAGCACCACGGCGAGAAGGTCGACGGCGCCCCCCTCGCGCCGCTGTGCGACGTGGGGAAGTCGAACTACGTCGGCGTCTTCGGCACGCTCGAAGTCGACGAGTTTCCGGCCGCAGGCAACGGAATGTTCTTCCGCAACAGCCGTCTTGGCATGAAGGACATGATCGATGGCTCGAGCAAGACGCTCGTCGTCGGCGAACGCAATTCGAAGCTCGGTGGCAGCACCTGGACCGGCGTCCTGCTCGGTGCCAAGGCCTCCCTCCCCCGGGTCGTCGGCGTGGCTGATCACGCCCCCAACGATCCCCACCACCACTTCGACGATTTCACGAGCAACCATCCCACCGGGGTCAACTTCCTTCTCGGTGATGCCTCCGTCCGTCGCTTCGACGACTCGATCGACGTGATCGTGTTCCAGTCGCTCTGCACCAGAGCTGGCGGCGAGTCGACGGCAATCCCCGACTGAGGTCTGTGCTCGCGGGCAGCGGGTTTCTGCGGGGCCCGGCGGCTGGTTGAGCGATCGCCGCTTTTTTTCGCGCCCCCGTTACAACCTCCCCGTCGCTGCGGTTTGACTCTCGTGGACTTGTTCCGTCCCCGAGGAGCCCTGCCGTGATCGCCCCGGCCAAGATCCGTCGCCCGTCGAAGAGTCGAGTCGCCTCCCCTGCTGCGGCCGTGGAACGGGCCCCCGACGCGGTCGCGACCGAAGCACGCAGAGCCGCTCTCCGGGCCCGTCGCGAGGCGTTTTTCGCCCGGAAGATCGACTTCATCCCCTGCCGGCAGTTCCTTGCCCCCGAGGCCGAGGCTCTGGCCACGACCCCACCGGCGAGTGCTGCGGCCCGTCCCGCTGCCGAGCCATCCGGCCGGATCGATTCCTACCTCGCCGGGCTCTACGAGACGCGACTCCTCTCCAAGGACGAGGAGCAATTCCACTTCCGGCGGATGAACTGGCTCCGCTTCCGAGCGGCCACCGAGCGCGGTCGGCTCGATGAAAGGCGGGCCACCGCCCGACAGATCGATGCGGTCGAGGCGCTCCTTTCGGCGTCGGAGATCGAACGAACGATCCTCATCACGTCGAATCTCCGCCTCGTCGTCTCGATCGCGAAGAAGTTCGTCACCATCGATGACTTGTTCGATGAACTCGTGGCCGAGGGAAACGTCGCCCTCATGCGGGCCGTCGACAAGTTCAATTTCGCCCTCGGCAACCGCTTCAGCACCTACGCCACCTACGCCATCCAGCGGCACTTCTTCCGCATCTCCCATCGGGGAAGGCAGCAGCGCCGCCGGTTCACACCGGCCGATGAGTCGCTCCGCTCCGTTCCCGCGGCAGAGCCGGCCCAGGGTTGCAACTCGGTGCAGATCGATCAACTCAAGGAGTTGTTCGCGAAGTTCCTCGGCGAACTCGAGCCGCGCGAGCAGCAGATCGTCGTCGCCCGCTTCGGATTCGATGGCCGCGCCCCGCGCACCTTCCGTGAGCTCGGTGCGGAGATGGGCGTCTGCAAGGAACGGATCCGTCAGATCCAGACGCGTGCCATGGAGAAGATTCGCGGTATGGCGACCGAAGCCCGGCTCGAGCAAACCGTCGGCGATTGGCTCTGAGTGAACAGCGTGAGGCGGAGGTTCGAGGGATGACAAGACGGGTGCTCGTGATCGGTGCTGCCGGAGGGATCGGCTCGGCCCTCGTCCGCCGGCTCGTCGCCTCGGGCGGCCGCGTCTTTCTCGCCGGCCGAGACGCGACACGGCTGGAGACACTCGCCGCCGAACTCGGGATGCCGTGGGGCACCGTCGAGGCGACCGATCCCGATGCAGTCGACGCCCTCGCAGACCGGGCCGTGGCCGAACTCGGCGGGCTCGACGGCTTGACCAACTGCGCCGGCTCGATCCTTCTCAAGCCCGCGCACCTCACCTCGACCGCCGATTGGCAGGCCACGATCGCCACGAATCTCACCTCTGCCTTTGGGTGTGTTCGCGCCGCAGGGCGGCTGATGAAGGGGGAGGGGGGATCGGTCGTGCTCGTGTCGAGCGCCGCGGCGCGGGTCGGGCTTGCCAACCACGAGGCGATCGCCGCGGCCAAGGCGGGGATCATCGGCTTGGTTCTCTCGGCGGCGGCCACCTACGCCAAACAGAAGGTGCGCTTCAACGCCGTCGCCCCGGGGCTCGTTCGCACGCCTCTCTCCAAGGGCCTCTTGTCGAGCGAACTGGCTGAGAAAGCCTCGGTGGGGATGCATCCGCTCGGCCGGCTCGGCGAGCCGGACGAGGTTGCCGCGGCCATTGAGTGGTTTCTCGATCCCGCCCAGGGTTGGATCACCGGGCAGGTGCTGGGGATCGACGGCGGCCTTGCCGACGTTCGCGGCAGGGCCTGATCGGCTCGGCCGCCGGCCCCTGAAAATGGACCGCTGGTGCCGATTCTACCGGCCCGGCGATCCCCGAACGCCCATCCAGTGGCCGCCGCTTCTGCGGGGAGGGCTGCTTTTCGGCGCGGCGAGAGGGTATCCTTCGCCGCATGCACACAGCAACCAATGGCCACGCCGGTGGGGACGGCGTCGGTTCTTCCAAAGCCCCGACGTTTCGCCTCTGGCTGATGATGGTGCTCGAGTTCGCCATCTGGGGCGCCTGGCTCCCGCTCATCTGGGGCTACATGGGGAAAGACGGCCTCGACTTCTCCTCCTCGCAGCAGGCGTGGGTGGGAAGCGCCTTCGCGATCGCCTCGATCGTCGGCATCTTCTTCTCGAGCCAGTTCGCCGACCGGACGTTCGCGGCGGAGAAGTTCCTCGCCTTTAGCCACCTCATCGGCGGCCTGGCGATCCTCGGGATGTACTTCGTCAAGGACTTCCCCACCTTCTTCGGGCTGATGCTTGTCCACTCGCTCTTCTACGTGCCGACGATCTCCGTCACCAACTCGCTCGCGTTTTCTCACATGAAAAACGCCGAGAAGGAGTTCGGCTTCGTGCGCATGGGAGGCACGATCGGCTGGATCCTCGTCGCTTGGCCGCTGTACTTCATCCTCCAAGGGAAGACCGGCGCCGACGCCGTCGCCGCCAGCCGCAACATCTTCCTCATCTCCGGCGTGCTCTCGCTCGTCCTCGCCGGCTACTCGCTCTTCCTCCCCCACACGCCGCCGAAGCCGGCAGCGCCCGGTGACGGGGGCTTCGCCTGGTTGAAGGCGGCCAAGTTCCTCGCTCGGCCCTATCTCCTCGTGCTGTTCATCGTCACGTTCATCGACGCGGTGATCCACAACGGCTACTTCGTCATGGCGGGCGATTTCCTCGGTAGCAAGGCCGTGGGGATCAAGCCGGAATGGATCATGCCGGTGATGAGCATCGGCCAGGTGGCCGAGATCGTCACGATGGCGTTCCTCGGCTCGGTGCTTGCGAAGCTCGGCTGGAAGACGACGATGATCCTCGGGATCCTCGGCCACGCCGCCCGGTTCGGCGTGTTCGCCTTCTTCCCACAGAGCCAGGCGGTGATCATCGCCGTCCAGGTGCTCCACGGCATCTGCTACGCCTTCTTCTTCGCCACGCTCTACATCTTCATCGACGCCGCCTTCCCCAAGGACGTCCGCTCGAGCGCCCAGAGCCTCTTCAATCTCCTCGTCCTCGGTCTCGGGGATCTGGCGGCGAAGTGGCTCTTCATCCCGCTGATGAGTGCCCCCGCAGGCAATGCCGAAGCGATTGCCGATGCACCCAAAAAGGTCGGCGGTCTAGCGTCGATTTTCGGTGGGTTCGATGCCCTGCACCAAAGTATCTGGTCGACGGGCAGCATCGACTACCAGAAGCTGTTCCTCGTGCCGACGCTGATGGCCGTGGTGGCTGCCGGCCTCCTCCTCCTCGCCTTCTGGCCGCCGCGCCGTTTCGACGACGCCGACATCGCCAAGGACGACCACGGCACCGAGGCGCCGAACATCACCTGAGGGCTGGCGCTAGGGTGCGGCTGACGGGAACTCGGGGTCGAGCGTGGCTTCGGGGTCGCCCGTGCCCCGTCGCCGGGCGTTCGCCTCGGCCTTCCATGGCCTCGGCTCTCTCCGTGCCGCCTGCGCTTTCGCCCTCCTTTCCTTCGCTTGCTGGCAAGACCGGCTCTCGGGACACGGGCGACCCCTCGCTGAATCGCCAAGCCACGTGCCTCCATAGGCCAGCGTGTAGGCGAGGCGGGGATCGGCGAACGCTTGAGGAGAGAGGAGGTGCCTCCGACGAACGACGAAACTTTTGCCGGCCCCGCCGATGGGCCACTCACAGGCAATCCACTAAACAAGACCGGCTGTTGGCCCCCCCGAATCCGTCTTGCGGCAGCGGCCTGAAAGCCCCTATCTTCCTGCCCCCTCCGCCCCGCCACCGGTGCGCCGGGCGGGGAAGACCGAGGGAGGCCTGCCGATGCCGATCACGCTCGACGAACTGGCGCGGACGTTGTCCGCCGCTGCCGTTCACACAGGGGCCTGCGTCGTCGCGGGGGCCGCGACCCTCGAAACCGCCGGGCCGGGCGAGATCACCCTCGTTGATTCAAGCGACAAGCTGCCGCTGTTGGCCAAGAGCCGGGCCGGCGCCGTGATCGTGCCGGAGGGAACCGGCCCGCTCGATCGGCCGTCGATCGAGGTGCGCGATGTCCATGCGGCATTTGCCGCCACGATCCTCCACTTCCGCCCCGCGCGGGTGGCCGCCCGCAGCGGCGTGAGCCCGCAGGCGGCGGTCGATCCGACCGCGCGGATTGCCGCCGGGGCCGATGTCCATGCCTTTGCGACCGTCGGCCCCGAGGCCGAGATCGGCGCCGGATGCACGATCCACTCTGGCGCCAGGATCGGCGCCGGCTGCCGAATCGGCGCCGACAGCGTGATCTTTCCGAATGCTGTTCTCTACGACGGAACGATCGTCGGGGAGCGGTGCATCGTCCATGCCGGGGCCGCCCTCGGTGCCTATGGCTTCGGCTACAAGTCGGGGCCTGCCGGCCACGTCCTCTCCGCGCAGCTCGGCTGGGTGGAACTCGGTGACGACGTCGAGATCGGCGCCAACACGACGATCGACCGGGGGACGTACGGCGCGACAGCGATCGGCGCCGGCACGAAGATCGACAATCTCGTGATGATCGCCCACAACTGCCGCATCGGCCGGCACGCCATGATCTGCTCGCAGGTCGGCGTGGCAGGGAGCACTACGACCGGCGACTTCGTCGTCATGGCCGGGCAGGTGGGGGTGCGCGACCATGTCCACATCGGCGACCGGGCGATCCTCGGGGCCAGGTCAGGGGTCTCGAGCGACATCCCCCCTGGCGTCACCGTCCTCGGCGAGCCGGCGATCGAGCTGCGCGATCGCAAGCTGCAACTGGCGACGATGAGCAAGCTCCCCGAGATGCGCAAGACCCTCAAGGACCTTGCCGCGCGGGTCGCCACGCTCGAGGGGGGCCGTGACGCGGAGACGACGCGGGCCGCGTAGCCGCTCCCTTTTGTTGGGTCGTCCGTTTCGCCCCGCCACTCCCTTCCCGCCATGCATCACGATCAGCCACTGCCAAGGTCGTTTCCCGGTGACGGGGCGCTCGATCTCCGCGGCGAGACCGTCGGCATCATCGCCGGATGGGGACGCTATCCGGTGATGGTGGCCGAGGCGGTGCGCCGCCATGGGGGCCGGACGGCGATCCTCGAGGTTCGCGGCCATGCCGATGCCGACCTCCAGCCGCTCGCCGACATCCACGGCGCCGTCGGCCTTGCACAGCTCGGCGGAGCGATCGCATTCTTCAAGCGCTCTGGCGTGAAGCGCGTGGCGATGGCGGGAAAAGTGCACAAGGTGAAGCTCTTCGCCCGAGGGGCGTGGCGCCACCATCTCCCCGACTGGACGGCGCTGAAGGTCTTCTGGCCGCACTTCATCTCCCGGCGCCGCGACAACCGCGACGATTCGCTCCTCGGCCTGATCTCGGCGACGTTCGATGCCGCCGGGGTGCGGATCTGCCCCGCCACTGACTTCGCCCCCGAGCTCCTCGCCGTGCCGGGCACGCTTGCCGGGCGCGGCCTGTCGACCTTGGAGATGGCCGATGTCGCCTTCGGCTGGCGGCTCGCGAAGGAGCTCGGCGCCCACGACATCGGCCAAACGGTCGTCGTTCGCAACCGGGCGCCGATCGCCCTGGAGGCGATCGAGGGGACAGACGAGTGCATCCGCCGCGCCGGCCGGCTCTGCCCTTCCGGTGGCCTCGTCGTGGTAAAGGTCGCCAAGCCGCAGCAGGATCTCCGCTTCGACATGCCGACGGTGGGGATCGGGACGCTCGAGTCCCTCGGGGCCGCCGGAGCCCGTGTGCTGGCGATCGAGGCGGAGAGAACGATCCTCGTCGATGCCCCCGCCCTGCTCGACTTCGCCGAGCGGCAGGGGATCACGATCGCCAGCTTTCCCGACGGGGCCTTCAGCGGAGCCGCCGGATTCTCGCGGGCAGCCTGACGGTGAGGAGCCGCTTTCCCACGCGGGGCCGTATACTGCGAGGCATGGCACGCCTCCGCTTCGTCCGTCGTGTTCTCGCCCCTTCGGCAGGGCTCCGTCTCGGAGCTGTTGCTTTGTATGTTTGCCTGGCGACGCTCCCGGCGTCGGCCTGGCAGACGCCCGGGCCGGCGGTGGAGGAGGCTCCGGCCGCCACCGATCTGATGGAGGAGGATCCCTTCGACGCGGCCGACCTCGGGGAGCCGATGGACGACGAAGGGGATGCGAGCGGCGCCGACGAGCCGGACGAGGGGGAGGAGCAGCCGGAGGGGGATCGAGCGAAGGGACGCGTCAGGCGGCCGTTGTCACGCGTGCGCCCGCTGCCGATCGACATGAAGCTCAACCGCAATCTCCGCATTCCCCCCGCACCCCCTTTCCACATGGGGCGGGAGATCGCCCAGACGATGCACTACACCGGTGCCCCGTGGCTGGTGCGCGAGAGCCGGCAGCGCGAGGAGGACTGCCGGATGATGCTCGAGGCCCTCGGCGTCGAGCCTGGCCAAACCGTCTGCGACATGGGTGCCGGCAATGGCTTCTACACGCTCGAACTGGCGCGGATGGTCGGCCCAGAGGGGCTCGTCTATGCCGTCGACATCCAGCCGGAGATGCTCCGCATGCTCTCCCGCAGGGCGGCGCAGGAAGGGCTCGAAAACATCCGCCTCGTGCTCGGCTCGCCGATCGATCCCCGCCTTCCCGTCGGGGAGATCGATCTCGTCCTCTGTGTCGACGTCTATCACGAGTTTTCCCACCCCGAGGCGATGCTCGCGCGGATCCGCGAGAGCCTCTCGGACGACGGGAAACTCGTGCTCGTCGAGTTTCGCGGAGAGGACCCGGCCGTGCCGATCAAGCCGCTCCACAAGATGACCAAGGCCCAGGTCCGCTCGGAGCTCGAGCCGGCCGGCTTCCGCGTGGCCAGCGAGTTTGACCGGCTCCCCTGGCAGCATCTCCTTTTCTTCTCCGCCGCGCCGGAGTAGCGCCACGGTATCCCGCTCTCGAGGTGGCGATTGCGCCCGGGGGTGGTGGCAATCGCCGGCCGAACAGGAAATCTCCCCCGAATCGCCGGTCCGTACGCGTTTGGCGGCGATCGGCCCGCGGCGGGGGAGGAAACCTTGCGTATCGGCGCCCGAACGGGTCCAATTGATCGGGATCCTCAAGGACTCCACGGGCTCGGCAAGGCTCCGTGGGATGGGGTTGGGCTGCCGGTCTCATCCCGGCAGAGCAGACGCATGGACTTCAAGCCCCGACAAGCAAACACACCCGTCTCCGATGGGCTCGACGTTGGCGCTTCGACCGCCGATCCGGTGATGGTTGCCCCTGGAAAGACCCCTGCGCCGACGGTCAAGAAGGCCGTGGCCGGGAAGGGGGGTTCCGCTCGCGGCACTGCCGCCGGGGATGACGGCCCGGACAAGCCCGAGTGGGTGCTCGGAAGCAATCCGGCGATGGCGCGCGTGGCCCGATCGATCGAGCGCGCGGCCGAAGTCGGCTGCACGGTCCTGATCCTCGGTGAGACCGGCTGTGGCAAGGAGATCCTTGCCCGCCTCCTCCATCGCAGCGGGCCGCGGGCCTCGAAGCCGTTCGTGCCGGTCAACTGTGGAGCCCTGTCGTCGACGCTGGCCGAGAGCCAACTGTTCGGCCACGAGAAGGGGGCCTTCACCGGCGCCGATGGCAAAGCAGTCGGCATTTTCCGCGCCGCCGAAGGAGGCGTGGTGTTCCTCGACGAGATTGGCGAGATGCCGGCGGAGTTGCAGACGAAGCTGCTCCGCGTCCTCCAGCAGCGCGAAGTGCATCCCGTCGGTGCGACCCAGCCTGTGCCGATCGACGTGCAGGTCGTCGCCGCCACCAACCGCGATCTCCAGGCCGAGGTGATGAAGGGAACCTTCCGCGAGGATCTCTACTTCCGCCTCAATATGATCGAACTGCGGATCCCCCCGCTCCGCGAGCGCCCCGAGGACATCCCGGCGTTCATCGACTTCTTTGCGGATCAATATGCCCGCAGCTACCGGATGGAGCGCTGGCAGCCGTCGCCGGAGACGATCGAGGAGTTTTCCGCGTTCGATTGGCCGGGAAACGTCCGCCAACTCTCGCACGTCATCGAGCAGGCGTATGTCCTCCAGATGGAGCCGCAACTCCCTCCGCGCTCGAGGCCGGCGGTGGCGGCGGCCGTCGTCGAGGATCCGGACGACTTGACCCTCACGGCCGACGGCAAACTGCCGTTTGTCGATCTCAACATGCTGCGGAAATGCGCCGTCAAGCAGGCGCTCGAAATGACCCGCGGCCACAAGTCGCGGGCCGCGAAGCTTCTCGGTGTCCATCCCAACACGATGACGCGGATCATCGCCGAGATTGGCGACGACGCTCCGGCGCCGTGACACGGACGGGGCCGGGCCTGGGGATAGCCCGGCCGCGAGCCCCGCTTCCCAGTTCAAGGGAGGATCGCTTCAGCGGTCGCGCGATTCAGTCGAGTTGGTATTTGCCGACGTTCGGCTTCGGAAGGCCGCCTGCTTTTCCCACGCCCGCCCCGCCTCCGGTGCCGAAGTGGAGGAGCGTGATCGCCCCGGCGGAAATCAGCGCCCAAGGGGCCCAGTCGGGGGCCGTGATTTCACGGGCCTGCCCGCCACCGTTGATCGGCTTGACCGCTGCCGAATCGATGACGAGCAGTTCAGCACCGACCAGACAGGCAAACACGCCTGTCGCGAGAAACACGCTCTTCCACATGATGCCGTTCCGGGATCGCTCGGGCGGCACTCCGGCGGGCCGCCTTCCGACGGCGGGGGCTACGGGCCGTACGGGCCGGGGAGTGCCTGCCCCGCCCGACCTCGGTCCCACCGGAGAATCCATCGGCGATACGGTGCCGCGGGGTGCAGCAGACCGCTCCGATGTGCGGACCATGACGATCGTGGCGGAAGGGAGCCCTCCCCCTCTCCCTCGGACTGTCAACCCTTGGCCGATTCCCCGGGGCCGGAGCCGGCCGTTTCGGGGTCGATCCGGCCGGCTTCGATCCGGCCGGGACGACGCTCCGAGTCGGTTCCGGGCACGATGAGGGGGGTATCGACGGAGGCCTCGACGAGGTCCCGCAATTGGCTGCCGTCGATCACCTCCGTCTCGATCAGTTGCCGGGTGATCGCTTCGAGGGCCGCCCGCCGCGACTCGAGCACCCGCCGCACCTTCTCGATCGACTGATCGATGATCCGCCGCACCTCTTGGTCGATCTCGCGGGCCGTTTCCTCGCTGTGCGAGCGGGCCGCGGGGAGATCGCCGCCACCACCGGCAAGAAACGGCGAGCGATTGCTCTCGCGGAAGTTCACCCGTCCCATCCGGCTCATACCGTATTCCATGACCATCGCCCGGGCGATCTCGCTGGCCCGTTCGAGGTCGTTTTGGGCTCCGGTCGAGACGTCGGCGTAGACCATCTCTTCGGCGATCGTGCCGCCGAGGAGCACCTGGATCCGGCTCTCCAGTTCGCTCTGCGTGAGGAGGTAGCGGTCGTCCTCGGACCGCTGCATGGTGTAGCCGAGGGCGGCGAGACCGCGGGGAATGATCGAGACTTTGTGGACCGGATCGGTGTTGGGGAGCGAGTAGGCCACGAGGGCGTGGGCCGCCTCGTGGTAGGCGACCCGCCGCTTCTCGTCCTCGTGGAGCACGCGCTTCTTCTTCTCGAGCCCCGCCGTCACCCGCTCGACCCCTTCGTTGAACTCCTCCATCCCGACGGAGGTCTTGTTGTTGCGGGCTGCGAGGAGGGCCGCCTCGTTGACGAGATTGGCCAAGTCGGCGCCGCAGAAGCCGGAGGTGATCCGGGCCACCTGTTCGAGATTGACCGAGGGATTGAGCTTCACGTCGGCGACGTGGACTTTGAGAATCGCCTCCCGGCCGCGGACGTCGGGACGGTCGACGAGCACGTGGCGGTCGAAGCGCCCCGGCCGGAGGAGGGCCGGGTCGAGCGTCTCCGGACGGTTCGTCGCCGCCATCACGATCACGCCGCTGTTGCTTCCGAAGCCGTCCATCTCCACCAGGAGCGCGTTGAGCGTCTGCTCGCGCTCGTCGTGGCCGCCAACGACGCTCGTGCCGCGGGTTTTGCCGAGGGCGTCAAGCTCGTCGATGAAGATGATGCAGGGGGCCTTGGCCTCGGCCTGTTGGAACATGTCGCGGACACGCGCCGCCCCGACGCCGACGAACATCTCCACGAAGTCGCTGCCGGAGAGGCCGAAGAAGGGGACCCCCGCCTCCCCCGCGATCGCCTTGGCGAGGAGCGTTTTGCCGGTGCCTGGGGGGCCGACGAGGAGCACCCCTTTGGGGATGTGCCCGCCGAGGACCTGGTATTTCTCCGGGTTGCGGAGGAACTCGACGACTTCGCGGAGCTCTTCCACCGCCTCGTCGATCCCGGCCACGTCGTCGAAGGTGATCCCCAGATCCTCCTGGGCGTATTGCTTGCCACGGCTGCGGCCGAACGCCATCGGGCTCCCGGCTCCCCCGAGACGTTTCATCATCGTGAAGAAGAGGAGGGCGAACAGACCGGTGAGGAAGAGCATCGGGAGCCAGCTCCGCCACGGCCCGGGGGCCTCCTCGTAGCGGTAGGGGACGCCGTGCTCGGCAAGCAGCCGCGACAGCCGTCCTTCGGAGTTTTCACTCGGCAGCTTCGCGGTTCGGAAGTACCGCCGCTGAACGGCGTCAGCGAGAACGCCGCTGGAAGGGCCGTCGAGCCTGCGGATCGATCCCGACACGCTGTAGGCCCCGATGACGACGTCGTCGAGATCGCCGTAACGGACGGTACGCCGGGCTTCGGGGCCTGTTTCGAACGGGTTGCGCTCGACGACTTCGATAAACCCCGCCGGTTCGGCCTCGGATGAGGCGGCCGGGGCGTCAGAGCCTGGGGTCGCCGGGGCCGGCTCCTCCCCCTTGCGAGCCGGGGCCAAATCCTTGGCTTGATCCTTGGCTTGGCTGGCCGTCGAACGCGGCCCCGAGGCGCGGATCAGTTTCTCGAGCTCGCTGTAGGAAAGCTCGAGTTCCGGCGGCGTCGCCAGCAGGCTCATCCCGAACAGGCCGGCCACCCCCAGCGCCACGAGCGACCAGACGAGATTCGAACCGCCCCAAGGCGACTTGCGGTCGGCCTGGCGCTTCGGGAGATCGTGCTTCCTGGGCATGAATGTTCCAGCGGAAAACTCGTGAAATCCGAAACCAACCCATCCTAAACCTGGGGGGCTGGGGAGACAATGAATCTGACTCCGGCAGCATCGCCATGGAAGTCCGGGTCACGAAAACCTAAGATTCGCCGATTCCCCCGGACCGTCCCGCGACCGTTCTCCGCATGGCTTCCACCCCGCCGCCGCCGTTCTCCCCTTCGGCGCCGGCGCCCCTTGGCCGGCCCGACGACGCGTCGAGCCGTGGTCCGTCGCAGGCCCTCGGGGTCGCGGTGCTCGGGTCGACCGGGAGTATCGGCAAGAGCACCCTCGAGGTGATCGCCGCTTCCGGAGGGCTTTTCCACCCCCACCTTCTTGCCGCCCACACGAGCGTCGGCCCGCTCCTCGAACAGGCCCGGATCCACCGCCCTGCGTGGGTCGTCGTCACCGATCCTGCGGCCGCTGCGACGATCGGGGCCACGGCCCTCCCCGCCGGGGCCCGCCTGGCCGTGGGACCTGAGGCGCTCGACGACCTTGTCCGTGCCCCCGAGGTCGACCGGGTCGTGTCGGCGATCGTCGGTGCCGCCGGCCTGCGGAGCACGCTCGCGGCGCTCGACGCCGGCAAGACGGTGGCGCTGGCCAACAAGGAGACGCTCGTCATGGCCGGGGCGCTGGTGATGCGGCTGGCCGCCGAGCGCGGCGCCGTGCTCCTGCCGGTCGACAGCGAACACTCGGCGATCCATCAGGCGCTGCGATCGGGGACGGCCGATGAGGTCGTGCGGGTGATCCTCACCGCCAGCGGCGGCCCGTTCCGCACGCGGGAGTCTCTCGAGGGAGTCACGCTCGAAGAGGCGCTTCGCCATCCGACCTGGTCGATGGGGCCGAAGATCACGATCGATTCGGCGACGATGATGAACAAGGCACTGGAGCTGATCGAGGCCCGGTGGTTGTTCGATCTGCCGGCCGAGAAACTCGCCGTCGTCGTCCATCCGCAGTCGGTGGTCCATTCGATGGTCGAGTTCGTCGATGGGTCGGTGATCGCCCAACTCAGCCCCCCCGACATGAAGCTCCCGATCCAGTACGCGCTCTCCCATCCGCGGCGACTCGACGGCCCCGCGCGGCGGCTCGACTTCAGGCTGGGGCTGCGACTCGATTTCGAACCCCCCGATCCTGTCCGGTTCCCGGCGGTCAGGCTCGGGCACGAGGCGGCGGCGCGCGGGGGAACGGCCGGGGCCGTCCTCAACGCCGCCAACGAGGAGGCGGTGGGGGCGTTCCTCGCCGGAAAGATGCGGTTCACCGGCATCGCGGACGTTTGTGCCCGCGTTCTGGACGGGCATGCGTATCAGGCCGATCCGTCGCTCGACGACATCCGTCGACTCGACGCCTGGGCCAGACAGGAGGTCGTGACGTGGGTGAGTTCGTGACGATGACGGTGGACGCCGGAGCCGTGCTCTTCGGCGCCTGGCCTGGGCAGCGGGGGATCGAGTGGATCGCCAGCCATCCGCTGGAGACGCTCCAGTCGGTGCTCGGGCTCGGGTTCGTGATCTTCGTCCACGAGCTGGGGCACTTCCTCGTCGCCAAGGCGTGCGGGGTGAAGTGCGAGAAGTTCTATCTCGGCTTCGACGTCGGTGGCCTCAAGCTCTGCAGCTTCAAGTGGGGCGAGACGGAATACGGCATCGGGGCGCTCCCGCTGGGGGGCTACGTGAAGATGCTCGGGCAGGACGACAATCCCGGCGCCGCCTCGGCCGAGGCCCACCGCGCCCGCGCTGCCACGGGCGACCTCCCGGCCGAACCGACCTCCGATCCCCATCCGGCCTGGGACCCGCGCAGCTACCCGGCGCAGTCGGTGCCTGAGCGGATGGCGATCATCTCCGCCGGCGTGATCATGAACGTGATCTTCGCCATCCTCATGGCCTCGCTCGCCTTCGGCCTGGGCGTCCGTGAAGTGGCCTCCGGGACCTCCGCGGTGCGCCCCGGCGGAGCCGCCTGGCGGGCCGGGCTGCGGACCGGCGACGAGATCGTCGCCGTCGGCGGGACGCCGGTCACGGTGTTCAAGGAACTCCAGAAGAAGGTCACGCTCGGCGATCTGTCGAAGGGGGTCGGCTTCACGGTGAAGCGCCCCGGCGAGGAAGCGCTCCGCGAGGTCACGCTCCGCCCCGACACCGATGGCGGAGCGCCGATGGTCGGCATCTCCGGGCCGCTCTCCCTCAAGCTCCCCGACGATCTCGGCGCAGGGCTGCCGGGGAGCGCGGGGAAGACGACGCCCCCCTTGGCCGGAGGCGACACCGTCCGCGCGGTCGATGGCGTCGCGGTCGAGTCCCACGCGCAACTCGTCGCCTTCCTCTCGCGCCACCGCGATCAGGCCGTCTCCCTCACGGTCGAACGGAAGGACGAGTCGCTCAACGTCGAACTTCCCCCGCGCCCGCGGACCACGCTCGGCATGGAGATGGCCCCCGGGGCGATCCAGGCCGTTCAGGATGGCTCGCCGGCCGCGGCGGCGGGAGTGAAGCCGGGAGACCGCTTGCTGTCGGTCGACGGGGCGCCGGTCGGTGACCCGTTCACCCTCGACGATCGGCTCCGGTCGCGGGTCGGAGCGGCGGTGTCGCTGGTCGTCGAGCGGGCCGGGGTCGAGGAAACGATCTCCGTCACGCCGCGCGAGGTGACTTGGATCGACGCCTCGCCGATGCGGGCGACGCCGCTGGCAGTGTCGTCGATCGGCGTGGCCCTCCCGGTGATCCCGACGGTGACCGCCGTCCTCCCCGACAGCCCGGCGGGACGAGCCGGCATCGTCGCCGGCGACCAACTGTCACGCGTCCGCTTCATCGAGCCCGGGGAAGGCTCCGAAGGGCCCGGAAGCTGGCTCGCCCTCTCCGAGGCCGAGCCGAACTGGCCGGGGGTGATCGCCGTGATGCAGCAACTCTCCGCCGGGGCGCAGGTCGAGGTGACGGTCGAAAACGCCTCCGGAAGCCGGGACGTCCCCCTCGAGCCGGCCGTCGTGTCGGGTGACTTCCTCGTTGACCGCGGGCTGGTCTTCGAGCAGGTGTTCAAGACCGAGCGGGCGGCGACGATCGGCGCGGCGCTGTCACGCGGCTTCTCGACGGCCGTCGAGGATCTTTCCATGGTCTACCGCTTCCTCCAGAAGCTCTGGAGCCGGCAGATCAGCGCCCGCCTCCTCGGGGGGCCGATGTCGATCCTCCAGCAGGCGGGACGCTCGGCGGAGGAGGGCTTCAGTGCCCTCCTCCTCTTCCTCACGATGCTCAGCGCCAATCTGGCGGTGGTGAATTTTCTCCCCATCCCCGTTCTCGACGGCGGGCATATGGTTTTCCTGCTGTATGAGTGGGTGACGGGCCGGCCGCCGAGTGAGCGCGTCGTGATCGCGCTATCGTATCTCGGGCTGATCCTCATCCTGTCGTTGATGTTCTGGGTGTTCGGCCTCGACCTCGGGCTGGTTTCCCGGTTTGTCCCTGCGAAATAGCGGGAAGTCCGGAGCGACTCCCGAAGGCTCGAGCGAGAGCCCACCGGAGATTCGGTCCGTCCTTGGTCACGTGCCGCATGCCTGACACTGTTCCGCTCCAGCCCCCTCCGTCGCAAGCGTCATTCCCGCCGCCGGGAGTGAGGCATGTCGTGTTCGACGTCGTCGGTACGCTCGTCGAGCCCTGGCCGACGGTGCCGGTGGCGTACCAGCGCGCCGCCCGTCGGCAGGGGCTCGAGTGTTCGGCCGAGGAGCTGCGGGGGAGGTTCGCCGTGGCGTGGCGCCGGCAGGAGGAGATCGACGCCGCTGCCAGCCTCCCGTATGCCACGAGTCGAGCCCGGGAGGTCGAACGCTGGCGGGGGATCGTCCACGACGTGTTTGCCGCCGATGCCCCGGAAGCGGTCCGCGAGGCGGTGTTTGTCGATCTCTGGGATCATTTCGCCCAACCGGGGGCATGGCGGGCCCTCGAGGCGGGAACGCGGCTGGTGGAGGCGGCCCTCGACGCCGGGTGTGGGGTGGCCTTGGCGAGCAACTTCGACGAGCGGTTGCTGGCGATTGCCGGCCGCGTCGATCCACTCTCCCGGGCGGCCCATGTTTTCGCCTCGTCGGAGCTCGGCTGGCGGAAGCCGGCGGCGGAGTTTTTTCGCGCCGTCGAGCGGCGGCTCGGGGCCACGGCCGGGGAACTGCTCCTTGTCGGCGACGACCCGCGACTCGATGTCGCGGCGGCCAGGGCCGTCGGCTGGCGGAGCCTGGGGATCGGCGGCTGAAGCGCGGCGGGCGTGGGAACGGGCAGCGCGTTGGCCCGCCTGCTATGATTCGGCCCGGGGGGGCGAGAACCCTCCGTGTCATTCCCCATCGAAAAAAGGATCGAGCATGCCGACCCCCGCGCTCTCCCGCCGTGGCTTTCTGGCCGCCGGCGCCGCGACCTGTGCCGCCGTCTCCCCCCTTGCCGTCTTCGCCCGGGAGGCCGCCGCGGCCGATCTCAACCTCGGCATCCAGCTCTACTCGCTCCGCGGCTACAAGGTCGACGAGGCGATGAAGCACGCCCGTGACATCGGCTTCCGGTTCGTCGAGTTCTACGGCGACATGTTTCCGGTCAACTCCGATGCCGCGGCGATCGCCGGCATGAAGAAGAAGCTCGCCGACCTCGGGCTCACCGCCAGTGCCCACGGCGTCAACGGTTTCGGTGGCGATGCCGCCGCCAATCGGAAGGTGTTCGAGTTCGCCAAGGCGGCAGGGATCCCCTGCATCTCGGCCGATCCCTCGCCGGAGGCGTTCAAGAGCCTCGACGAGCTCGTCAAGGAGTTCGACATCCGGATCGCGATCCACAACCACGGTCCCAAGCACCGCTACAACAAGGTCGTCGACGTCCTCAAGGCGATCGAGGGGCATGACGAGCGGATCGGCGCCTGTGCCGACCTCGGCCATTACATCCGCTCGGGCGAAAAGCCGACCGAGGTCATCCGCCTCCTCAAAGGCAGGCTCTACGGCATCCACCTCAAAGACTTCCAGGACATGCAGGATGTCACCAAGGGGGTGATCCTCGGCAAGGGGCATCTCGACGTGCCGGCCGTCATGGCGGCGCTGGTGCAGACGAACTTCCCCAAGAACGGCGCCTTGTCGCTGGAGTACGAGGAGAACCCGGAGAACCCGCTGGCCGACATCCGGCAGTGCTACGCGGTCGCCGCCGACGCGTTGGCGAAGACCTGATAGCAGGTCGGCCGTTCCCGGATTCGTTCCCCTCCCCGGAGTGCTCTGCATGGTTCCGTTTCCGAGGTTCCTCACCGGCGCGTGCGCCGTCGCGTCGCTCCTGCTCGTCGGGGGTGGCGTCGTGGTCGCCTCGCCGGTGACCGACAGCCTCCCGGCGCTCCGTGCGGTTGATCACGAAGGGAAGGGGAACGCGGCGGCCGCGAAGGCTTGGGGGGTGATCGCCGCGGCCGATGCCTCGGCGCTCCCTGATATCCTCGCGGCCATGGACGGGGCCAATCCACTGGCGGCCAACTGGCTGCGGGCGGCGGTCGATGCGGTCGTCGCCAAGGCCGGGGGGAGTGCCAAGCTCCCCGTCGACAGTCTCGTCCGCTTCCTCGGCGAGACGAAGCACGATCCGCGCGCCCGCCGGCTGGCGTTCGATCTGGTCAAGGGGGCCGACCCGACCCGCGCCGACACGCTCCTCGACGGGATGGTGGAGGATCCGAGCGTCGAGCTGCGGCGCGATGCGGTGGCGAAGGTCATCGCCAGGGCCGAGGGTCTCAAGACGGCAGGGAAGAAGGAGGAGGCTCTCGCCGCCTACCAGAAGGCCTTCGCAGCCTCGCGGAATGTCGAGCAGATTCAGACGCTTGCCACCGCGATCCGGGATCTCGGTGGCACCGTCGATCTGACACGCCACTTCGGCTTCCTTCGCAACTGGCAGATCGTCGGCCCCTTCGACAACACCGAGGGGAAGGGGTTTGCCGCCGTCTATCCGCCGGAGGAGAAGCTCGATCTCTCGGCTTCGCTCGACGGCAAGGAGGGGAAGGTGTCGTGGCAGCCGGTCGAGACCGGCGACGAGTACGGGATCGTGAACGTCAACCTCACCTACCCGCCCCCGGCGCCGCCGGCCGACGCTCCTCCGGCCGAGGGCCCCAAGGAGGGGCTCAAGGGGGTGATCGCCTACGCCGTGACCGAGTTTGTCTCGGCGGAGGATCGCCCGGCCGAGATCCGGCTCGGCTGCAAGAACGCCTGGAAGATCTGGCTCAACGGAACGCCGGTCTTCGAGCGCGAGGAATACCACCGTGGCATGGAGATCGATCAGTACCGGATGCCGGTGACGCTCCGCAAGGGGCCAAACACGATCCTCGTCAAAATCTGCCAGGACGAGCAGCGCCGTCCCTGGACGACCGAGTGGGAGTTCCAATTGCGGGTCTGTGACGACGTGGGGACGGCGATCCTTCCGCCGGCAAGCCCTCCGACCGTCGCGAAGTGATCCTCCTTGATCCCCCCGCATCCAACGTTCCCAAAGTCCGGAGAACCCTTCCCCATGTCCCGCCTCCTGTCGCTCCTGATCGCGATCGCCCTCGTGGCCCCGAGCCTGCCGCTCTTGGACGACGAGCTTCGGGCCGACGAATGGCTGGAGTTCCGCGGCGTCGGGGGAGCGAGCCGGGTGAAGGAAGGCTCGTTGCCGGTGGAGCTTTCGGCCGCCGACGTCCGCTGGTCGGTCGACCTGCCTGGCCGTGGTCTCTCCGGCGTCCTCGTCGTCGGTGATCGGGCCTTCGTCACGACCAGCGAAGGGCCGACGCAGGATCGGCTCCATCTGGTGTGCCTCTCAGCCTCGACCGGGAAGATCCTCTGGGACCGGCAGGTATGGGCGACGGGGCGGACGATGTGCCACCCCAAGACGAGCGTCGCCGCGCCGACGCCGTGCAGCGACGGGAAGCATGTCTACGCGATCTTCTCCTCCAACGACCTCGTCTGCTTCGATCTCGACGGCAACCTCCAGTGGCTTCGGGGGATCACCTACGACTACCCCAACGTCAGCAACAGCCTGGGGATGTCGAGTTCGCTCCTCGTTACGGGAGACACCGTGATCGTGCCGGTGGAGAACGACAGCGAGTCGTACTCCCTCGGGATCGACGCCGCGACCGGCGAGAACCGCTGGCGCCTCGATCGCCCCAAGGGAGCCAACTGGACCTCGCCGGTGATCCTCAAGCCCGGGCTCGTGGCCCTGCAATCGAAGAAGGGCATCGACGCGATCCACGCCGCCGACGGCTCGACCGCCTGGAGCTACACCGAGGGGGCCGACACCGTGTCCTCGAGCGCCCTTGCCGACGGTGTCCTCTACGTGCCGAGCAACGGCATCACGGCGCTCACCCTCGATCCGGCTGATCCGGCGAAGCAGCCGACGCAGGCCTGGCGCGAAAATACGCTCTCCCCCGCGACGGCCAGCTGCGTCGTGGCGGGCGACGCGCTCTACACGATCAACGGCGCCGGCGTGCTCACCGCCGGCGACCGGGAGACCGGCAAACGCCGTTGGCAACTGCGGCTCCAGGGGCCCTACAGCGGCACCCCGGTCACCGACGGCAAGCATCTCTGGGCGGTGAACGAGGCCGGGCTCGTGCAGGTGGTGGAACTCGGGGCGAAGGAGGGGAAGGTGGTGGCCACGCTCGATCTCGGCGACGAGATCCTCTGCAGCCCGGCCGCCGCCGACGGTGCCCTCTTTGTCCGCAGCAACACGAAGCTCCACAAGATCGGGCGGTAGGCCCACGAGCCTTCGTCGCCCCGGTGTCGGCCGCGGTGGCGGTGGCATCCGCCGAGACCGCCATGCTTCCGTCGTATCTCAACCGCCGTGATGTCCTCGATCTGGCCCGCCTCGCCGCCCCGGTGGCGCTGTCGCGGATGAGCTTCATGCTCATGGGGCTGACCGATGCGGTCGTTCTCGCTCGTCACGCGCCGGGGCAGCTTCCCTTCGTCCTCAACGCCTTTCTCCCGGTGGGAGTGGCGATGGGCTTCGGGTTGGGACTCGTCGTCGGCGTGCAGGTGATCACCGCCGAGCTGGCCGGAGCGGGGCGCGATCTCGAGACCGGCCGGATCGTTCGCCGCGGGCTCCTCGTAGCGCTCCTTTACGGGCTCGCCTCAGCGGCGGTCTGCGCCTTCGTGGCCGGGCCGCTCCTCCGCTGGCTCGGTTTCGACGAGGCGTTCACCGTCCCGACGGCCCACTGCACCCGGATCCTCGCCTACGGCCTCCCGGCCCACATGCTCTTTAGCGCCTGTGCCTCGTATCTCGAGGCCCTCCGTCGGCCGCTGGTGGTGACGGCGATCGGGGCCGTGGCCGTGATCGCGAATCTCGGCCTCGATCTCGTCTTGGTGCCGGAATACGGCGCCGCGGGGGTGGCCTGGGCGACGTCGCTTTCCCGCTACGGGATGGCGCTGGTGGCGCTTGCCGTCGTGGCCCGGACGACGCCGGCGCTGGTGTGGGGGGGCACTCCGACGCCGGGAGAGTTTGCCCGTCAGAACGGCGTCGGCCTGGGAGCGGGGCTGGCGAACGTCGCCGAGTGGGGAAGCTTCAATCTCACCCACGTGATCGCGACCCTCGTCAGCATCGATGCCGGAGCGCTGTGGGGGCTGACGGTGCAGATGATGGGCTCGGTGTTCATGATCTACGTCGGCCTGGGGAGCGCCACGAGTGTCCGCGTCGCCGAACGCTTCGGGCGGGGCGACCGCCAGGGGGTGGCCGATGCGTCGCGCCTGGGGCTCGTCGCCGCCATCGTCGTCGGTGCCGTGATGGCGGTCGCGGTCTGGAGCGCGCGGGGGTGGCTGGCCGTTATCGGCCTCAACGCCGAGGGACAGCCGGATGGGGCGCGGCTCGCGCCGCTGCTGGCCCGCCTGCTGGCGGCAGGCGCCCTCGTGACGCTCTTTGACGGCCTCCAGGGGGTGGCCTCGATGGCGCTGCGGGCCCGGGAGGTGATCTGGGCGCCGACGGCGATCCATGTCGCGTCCTACGCGATCGTCATGGTGCCGTTGTGCTGGTGGCTCGCGCTCGGAGAGGGGCCGGGGCGAGGGCAGGGGGTGTGGGGCGTGCTCGTCGGCGTCGCCGTGGCCTCGGTCCTCGCCGGTGTCCTTCAGGCGGTGCTGCTTGAGTGGATGGCCCGCCGCGGCGACTTGGCCGATCGGACCTGAGCGGACGTCACTCCACCGGCTTCCAGCCGCGGAGGCGGCAATGGAGCTGGGCGATCTTCCCCATGAAGTGATCCATCCGGTATTTTCCGGCGGCAAGGGTCATCTGCTTCTCGGCCTCGGCGGCATCTCCCTCGGCCTCGGCGAGGAGCCCGAGGTAAAGGTGGCCGTAGCAAGCTTGGTTGCGGCGGGCCGACTCGGGGCCGGCCTCGGCGGCAGCGAGAACCTTCTCGACGCTCCCCTGGCCGCGGTAGAGATCGAGGACCTCCTTCATCGGCACGCGCGCGTCGTTGCCGACCGGAAGGAGCTGCTTCCGCGCCGTGTCGACGTCTTTGTCGCGCGCGAGACACGCGAAGTGCCAGGTGACGTTCTCGACGTCGGCCGGGTTGACCTCCTTGTGGCGTTCGAACTGGGCGACGCCATCGGCGAACCGGTCGGCGTAGTACAGCGCCAATCCGCGCTGCCACAGCTCGGGCTCGATCTCCGGGCGGAGCTTCACGAGCGCATCGAAGGCCTCGGCCGACTCCTTCGGCTTCCCGGCGAAGAGAAGATTGACGCCGTCGTTGAAGAGCGAGTTTGCATCGGGGGCCTGGGCGCGGGTGGGCCTGGCGGCAAAGGCGAGGGCAAGGCCGGCCAGGAGGCTGCGGCGATCGAGACGGACGGAAGGAATCATACGTGTCGCGGAGGCATCACTCCGCGGCTCCCCGGGGATAGGTCACGGCTTCGCACCGACGGCGCACAGAGGATCCGCGGCGGGCCCGACGACTCAATGTCCTGTCGCGGCTCCTCTTTGTCGAGGGTTCCGGGGTTACCAAAACGTGTTCTCTGGAGAACGGCATGTCCGGGATCATCCATAACGGCTTCTGTGTTACATTTGCCCGCGTTCTGCCCCGCGCGATTCGCCGCTTCGGAATGGCTGTGGTCTCATGCCCCTTTTTTTCAGTTTTCGGGAGCGCCTCGCGGCCGCGTGGCGGATCACCCGGGCTCCGGAGTGGTGGCAGCACAAGATTCCGGTTCTGGTCGGCGTGGCCTGCCTCGTGGCGGTCGCCGAGCGATTGTCGTTTGCGGACGCGTGGCCGCGGTTGGCGATCGCCATCATGCTGCTCGTTCCGCTCGCCTCCTACGTGTGCGTTCTCAACGACCTCACCGACGAGGCCGATGATCGCGCGGCCGGGAAGCTCAACCGCTTGGCCGGCCGCTCCGTTCGCTTCAAGGCTGGCCTTCTCGGGGCGACGATCGTGTCGGGAGCCGCGGCGGCTGCCGGGCTGATTCACGACCGGCCGGTCGCGCTCCTCCTCTACGCCGCCGACTGGATCGCCTTCACGCTCTATTCGGTCGCGCCGATCAGGCTCAAGCGACGCGGCGGCTGGGGCGTACTCGCCGATGCCTGTGGAGGACAATTGTTGCCGGTGCTTGGCGTGGCCGCGGTGATGACGCCCGCCGATCAGTCGCTTCCGCCGCCGCCGTTGACGGCGGCCCTGGCGCTATGGGCGCTGGCGGTCGGTATCCGCGCGATCCTCTTCCATCAAGCGGCCGACATCGAAGCCGACCGTCTGTCGGTGACGCCGACGCTCGTCGTCCGCGTCGGGCCAGAACGGGTCGCCCGGTTCGTCCGGTTCGGCGTGTTCCCCGTCGAGGTCGCGGCGCTCCTTGCTTTGACCTGGCTCGGAGGCTGGTGGCCCGCATGGCTCGGAATCGTTGGCTATGCCGTGATGCTCCTCGTTCAGAAGCACTGGCTCGGCATCGTGCCGGTGGTGGCACTCCCGGCCGCACGATGTCGACCGCTGCTGATGAAGTATTACCAGTTCTTCCTGCCGCTGACCTGGATCCTCGCGTGGGGCACGTTCTCGTCGATGGCGTGGATCCTCGTCCCACTGTTCATCCTCCTCTTCCCGGACGGATGGCGACGTGGGCCGGGATACGTCCGGCACATCCGCCGCGCGCTGGCCGCGGAGTCGAGTCACTCGAGCGGCGGCGCGACTCTCCCCTGAGGGCGCCGCGCGGCCAGACGCGCCGTGAGGAGCCGATCGGCGTGGTCGTACACCCGGCGGTCGACGCGGGTGAGGGCATCGATCCGCTCGCCGATGCCGGGGAACCGGGACAGTGTCATCCGGTAGCGATCGTTCACGGTGCGGCCCCGCGCGACATTCTCCCTGGGAAGTGTCGGCGGGCTGGGGATACCGAGAAGATCGGCGACGAGAGCCATCGTGTCGTCGAGGCGTTCGACCGTGCCGACAACCGCGCACCGATCGAGCTGCCGTCGGGCCCGGTCGAACAGGTCGTCGTCGGATACTCCATCCGCGCCATCCCGGAGGAGCGCGCTGAAGTCACGTCCGTCCGGACGCCCCAGGAACGGGATCAGATCGAGGTCGAGCCCGAGGGTGCGCGCCTGATGGTCCTGCAGCATCGCGACGACACGTTCGTCACCGAGCCCACGCCGGTAGAGGAGAGGGCGCAGGGAGGAGAAGAGCGAGATCGGGAGGTGGGCCACGACACGACGGGCCATCGACTCCAGGAGGTTCAATGCCCGGCCCCGCGGATGGCGGATCGCGTATTCGAAGTGCGACGCCGTGCGCTCGAAGGGATCACGGAGGATCGTGACGGTCGCCACGGGGCGGTCGAGGAGGCTGTAGAGCCCGGTACCGAAATGTCCGGCGAAGTAAGCATGACGGTTGATCGTGTGGCGATCGAGCCGGACCAATCCCTGCCATTCGTGGACCGGCAGACGGGACTCGGGCGAATAGCCGGCCCGAAGCACCGTCGACAGCGACGAGCCGGCTGTCTTGGGGATGTGGAGAAAGTACAGCGTTCCAGGGCGCACCATGGCTGGCATCCAGGGACGGCCCTCGTCACGGCAAGGGCGCCTGAGGCGGAAACACGATCCCCCGCCGGAGAGCGCTCCGAGCACTCCCGGCGATGACCACTCCTTGGAAACTCATGCAAGTGCGCTTGTGGGGCGCTTCTGGCTGGCGATCAGGGCGCGGCGGGCCACCGTG
Source organism: uncultured Planctomycetaceae bacterium (assembly GCA_903951635.1). GTDB lineage: Bacteria > Planctomycetota > Planctomycetia > Pirellulales > UBA1268 > QWOP01. The sequence continues at coordinate 5,798 of CAJBCV010000249.1, read as the reverse complement.
AAGTTCGGCGGAGAGGGGGGGTAGGAGACGAGCCGGACGTTCGCGAAATGCCGGAGAAAGAGCGACTCCATGAACTCGACGTTGGGGGCTATTTGGTGGGCGTGGACCTTGGACCCGTGGTCTTCGCTGTAGCTCCAAATGATCCCGGTGATCGTGACTTCCCCAGGGAAGGGGCAGCCGGGCTGATGGAAAGGGATGTTGTGGCCGGTGATCAGGGTCGGGTCGGACAGCGGCACGAAACACGAGCCGCGCGGCGATGTCCAGCGGGCCATGTTTCCCACCAGCGTCTCCAACTCCCTGACGGAATCAACCAGGCCGTACGCATACCACATGCAGGAGACCAGATCCCAATGGTCGTGCCACTCGCTGCGCTCGGTCAGGTAACTCCCTTCATGGAACGGCGTTCCCGGATTAGCCTGACGAGCCTCTTCGAGCATGGCCGGAGAGAGGTCGAGCCCCGCCCGTTCGTAGTCCGGAAAGTGACTCAGGAAATGGCCGGTGCCGCATGCCAGGTCGAGCCACCGCGCCCCCGGCGTCAACAGGTTGCCAAGGAGCTGCACTTCAAAAACGGCGTCTGCTGTCGTTAGATACGACGTGAGGAACTTGTCGTTGTAAGTTCTCGCATAGCTCTGATCGTAGAGCCTTTTGATGGAATCTTGGTCCATGGCTGGTGTCCGGTGTCAGGTGGAGTCAATCCGACGGCCATCGTGCGGGGTCGTTGTCATCGCCCGAATGGAGGCCATGAAATCGTGTGGCCTGACGGACGGAAGAGACCGTCGTCGGAGATCGGCCTCGACCTCGGTGACATGTCTTCGGGTCAACCTACCAACTGCCCATTGCGCGGGCAAAAGACGCTCATAGGACGCGTGGTTTCACGGACCGTGGAACGCGAGCGTTCGATCGGGGTTCCAGGGCAGACCTCGGCACCATCCGAGCGGCGCGAGAGACGAATCAGGTTCGTGGCGTCCGTCGTTCATGCCCGATCGTGGCCCGCCGGCCGTGGTGGATGGACGAGGAGTACCAGGAGGGCCGCGGCGAGCGCCGAAAGCCCGGCGGTGGTGGCGAAGGCGACCGGCGCGCCGCTCCCTCCTCGCTGCCAGAGCCAGCCGGTGAGCAATCCCGCCGGCACCCCCATCAGCCCCTGCACGAGCGTGTACCACCCGAAGCTGCTCCCCTGACGGCCCGCCGGCGCGAGATTCGCGACGAGGGCCCGCTCCGCCGGCTCGATGAGCCCGTACGCCGCGGCGACCAACGCCAGCAGCGGCAGCATCACGGCCAGATGCCCTGCCACAGAGAGCCCGCCATAGGCGATCGCGAACAGGCCCCAGCCTGCCGCGAGGGCCCGCTTCGGGGAGAGCCGATCGACGATCGGCCCCGCCCCCTTCGCTGCGGCGCTCTTGCACAGGCCGACCCCGAACCAGACCGCCGGAATGAGCCACGCCGGTGTGCCAAGATCCCCCGCCCTGAGGAGGAGGAACTGCTCGCTCGACGCCGCCAACGCCCACACCGCGACACTCGACAGGAGCATCCCCTGCGGGAGCGTGAGCCGTGAGGCGAGGATCGGCTTGGCCGCCGGCGCACGGTTTCGCGGCGGATCCTTCACGAACCGGGCGACGACCGCCAGAGTGACCAGACCGGGGAGCAGAGCGAGCAAGAACAGGGATCGTTCCTGCCCCGGAAAGAAGAACAGGTACGCCATCGCCAGAAGGGGCCCGATCGCCGCGCCGAGATGGTCCATGGCGCGGATGTGGCCGAACGCCCGGCCGCGGATCGACGGGGCGACCAGATCGGTGACCAGCGCGTCGCGGGGAGCGCTGCGGATTCCCTTGCCGAAGCGGTCGGCGGCCCGGATGAAGAGTACCGCCAGCGGCGAGGTCGCCAGGCCCATGAGGGGGCGGATGATCGCCGACAGACCGTAGCCAACGAGCACCAGCGGCCTGCGGCCGAGCGTGTCGGAGATCGCCCCCGCCGGAAGTCGGACGATCGCGGCGATGCCGTTGGCAACGCCGTCGATCATGCCGACGTTCATCGCCGTCCCGCCGAGCTCGCGGATCACGAACCCCGGGAGGAGCGGATAGATCGCCTCGCTCGAAAGATCGGTGAGAAAGCTCGTCCACCCGAGCGCTCGGACCGTCGCCGGAAGTCGTTCGGTGGTTTGCGGGAGGATCCCCTCAGCCGAGGATGGGGCCGCGACGCCGTCATAGGCGAGCGGGCGCTGGGGGGGAGGGGACTCTGGCGGTGGAGGGGTCTGTGGCATGGAAGAGATTGTTGCTGGGTGCTCGCGGAATGCCGAGGCCGCATCGAGCCGCGGCCGCGGCATGCCGTATCATGAAGAGCGACCACGATTCTCTCCCGCGGGCTGGCCGGACAGGTCAGGGATTTCCGCCATCATGCCTGCCGCAGCACCGCCACTTCTCGCCTCGCATCCGCTCCTTGACTCGACCGATCTCGATGTCGTTCGCGCGGTCACGGGGCGGGCGTGGGGAAAACATGCCAGCGACGTCGTCGGTCGGGACCGTTACCGACTCCGCCTCAACCGGGTCGAGGGGGCAAGGCTGCCGGTGACGTTCGTCGACTGCTCCGCCCGGATCGAGGCCCGGATGGAGGGGATCGGCTGCCAGTTCCAGGTCATGGTGCCAGTGTCGGGGGGCATCGATATGGTCGTCGACGGCCGGCCATTATCGACGTTTCCCGGAGAGGCGGTGTTCGTGCGCCCGGCCCGGTCGATGCGCTTCGTTGCCTCCCCGTCGCGCTGCCTCGTCATCGATCTTCCGGATGGGGTGCTCGACGAGTGGTTCCAGCGCCACCAGACAGCGGCCCCCGCCATCGCCGGCCGGGTGCTTACCGGCAGGAGCGGAGGGCGGGTCGTCCGCGGAGCGCTCAGGCTGGCTCGGCTCCATGACCAGGCCGCTCCGCGCCGTGACGGGCTGCCGGCCCCTTTCCCCTTTGGCGTTCCGCTGGCCGAAGCCGCGTTGCTGGCAAGGATCGGCGAGCACCTCTTCGGTGAGCCGCCGCCGCCGGGGGATGAGCCGCCGTGCGAACGGGTCGTCGTCGAGGATCTCCTCGATTGGCTCCGCAGGCACCGGGCCGAGCCGGTGTCGATGGGGGATCTGGCCGCACACGCCGGGGTCTCCGTCCGCGCCGTGGAGCAGGCGTTTGCAAGCCATGTCGGCGCTCCACCCATGGCCTGTCTGCGGGCGATGCGTCTCGATCTCGCCCGCCGACTGCTGGAAGCGGCGCCGGCCGGTTCGATCGTCACCGCCGTCGTCCTCGAGGCAGGCATCAACCACCTCGGCCGCTTCGCCGGGGAGTATCAGCGGCGCTACGGCGAGCTTCCTTCGGAGACGCTGCTCCGCAGCCGGGGGACGCCTTCCACGGCGGGCACAGAGGGCGCTTCGCAAAACGGATATCGCGCCGGCGGGGCGATCGGCTAGATAGTCCTGCGGTTGGCAATGCTCTGTCGATCAAGATCATCCGGCCCCACGCCTCCTCCTGGAATCAAAGTGCCCATGCGTTTCGCCACCGCTCCCCTGCGCCGTCTCGCCCCCGTTGCCCCCATCGCGCTGGCCCTCCTTGCCACGGCCGGACCGATGGCCGGAGCGCCGCGGGCCGACACGTTCTCCGTCACGGGCACCTCGTGGGGCACGACCACGACCGCCGGCACACTCGCGTGGGCGATCGATCAGGCCAACACATCGTCCGCCACCGGCAACGTGATCTCGATCGCGCCGAATCTCCTCATCGACGTCGATGGAGCGATCGCGATCAACGCCTCCCTCGATCTCGCCCAGTTCACCCGTTCGGTGACGATTCAGGGGAACGGGGCCACGCTCGTCGGCAATCCGACGTTCGTCACCAGCGGCGGGCAAACGATCACGAAGTACAATCCCGACGCATTCGTCTCCGGCGACACCCCGGTGACGCCGTCGTTCTCGTTCGCGAAGATCGGGACGTTCGGCCTGGACAACAGTGCCATCAGCGTGTCGATCACCGGCCTCAATGCCGACGGCCTCGACCGCTTCGCGCTCATCGAAGCCGGGGCCCGGCTCGATGTCACGACTGCGGGCATCGTGAACTCGGTCAACTTCGATTTCAGTGGCCGGAACATCACGCCCGGATTCGAGGCCCTCGCCGGCGCCACGCTGAATCTCGATCGGGTCGTGATCGACAAGGCCCACGGCCTCACGGCCCTTCCCGGCGGCATCGTGGCCGGAAGCGACGCCACGATCAACGTCTCGTCGAGCACGATCCGGGATTCCAACAGCGGCCCGGCCATCGTCCTCGCTGGCGGCACTGCGAATGTGGTTAGTTCGGTCCTCGACGGCTCAGGCGGCGTGACGGCGGTCGGCGGCGATTCGGTCGCGACCGGAACGGTGAACTTCGTCAACAGCGTCGCCTTCCTGGCAGGCCCCTTGAACGGTGGCGGCAATGACAGCCTCGACGACAATCGGTTCCTCGCCGGGGCCGGCGGGACGATCAATGCCACCGCCAGCACGATCGTCGCCGACCTCGTGTCGCTCTCCGGATCAAATGCCGCCGACGGTGTGCCGCTCGATGCCGCGGGTGGGACGATCGCGCTGCGTTCGGCGGCCGTCATGGTGACAACCTACGACGCTGATGGCTTCAGTGGGCAGATCGGCTACCGGGCGACAGCGGGCGGCGTGCTCACGGCCGACGCCTACTCGTGGGTTCGCCCCACCCCCGCCCAGACCGCCAGCCTGCTGCCGACGCTCTTCAGCCAGCCTTCGCTGATCACCGGAGAGCGGGGGCTTCCGGTCGACGTGATCTCGGTGAGCCCGCTCATCGAATCGACGCTTTCGTTCCCGCTGGCGACTTGGCCGCTGGAGAACGGCGTCTTGATCGGTGTCGTGCCCGATGCCGACGGTGCGAATGTCCTCCTCAATCCGATCGACGGCAGCGTCATCACGCTCGACGTCTTCGGCCAGGCCCGCACGACGGGCGGCCTGCGGAACGTCGGGGCGGTGGAAAGCGCCGTCCCTGAGATCGACCCGGCATCGCTCGGCGGCGGGCTGTCGCTCCTCTTCGGGGCACTGGCCTGCCTGGAAAACCGCCGCCGACTGCGGCGGTAGGCCCCTCACGGGGCTCTGTCAGAAAGTGTCGAGTTTGCTCGACAGTGGGGTGGGTGTCGAGTTAACTCGACACCCAGGTGGGAGTCGCTTCCTTCGTCTTCGCGCGGACTGGAGCCGTCCGAAGAGACCGCGACGGTTCCTTGGTCAGGCCATGCCACTGCCCACCACCCCGGGAACCGTGAGCCCCGCTCACTCCGCCCCGTTCCACCCCCGCCACAGCCATTCGAGGCTCTCGGGGAGGATCGCGCCGCCATGCTTGCCGTTGTGGCCGCCGACGCCGCCGACGAGTTTGTGGTCGTAGCCGGCGAAGGCGAGGGCCTTCTCCATGCTCAGATTCGAGAGCCACCAGTGGCCGTGCCAAGTGTCGAGGTCGTGCTCGCCGGCTTGGAGGAAGACGCGGATCGGCTTCGGGCTATCCTTCGTCCGACGCACCAGTGACGGATAGTGATCGCCGCCGCGGATGTCGGCGAAGCTGCCGACGTGCGAGAGCACCTTGCGAAACAGGTCGGGCCGCTCGAAGGCGACGGTGAAGGCACAGATCCCCCCCGACGAGATTCCACAGATGGCCCGCATCGCCGGATCGGTCGTGAGCCGCAGACCAGCGGCCTTCAGGCGGTCGTCGGTCTCGGCCAGCGGGAGGATCGACGCCTCGAGAAACCGGGCGTACTCGGGCGACAGCGTGTCGTACTCGAGGCTGCGGTTGTTGGC
>CAJBCV010000248.1 GCA_903951635.1 uncultured Planctomycetaceae bacterium | reverse complement strand
TTCCCTGGCGACGCTTGCCGACCTCGTCCGTCGCCCCAGCGTCAACCCGATGGGGCGCGACGTCTCGGGGCCTGAGTACCTCGAGGGGCGGATCACCGACTACCTCGTGCAGCGTTTCAGCGCCCTCGGCCTCCCTTGGGCGCGACAGCCGGTCGCCCCCGGCCGCGACAATGTCCTCGCCCGCCTCGAAGCGACGGTGCCGGGGGCTCCGACCGTCGTTTGGGATGCCCATCAAGACACCGTGCCGGTCGAGGGAATGACGATCGATCCGTTCCTCCCGCTGGTCCGCGACGGCCGGCTCCAGGGGCGGGGCGCGTGCGACGTGAAGGGGGGGATGGCGGCGATGCTTGTCGGGCTCGAGCGGCTCGCGGGCTCAGCCGCCCCGCGCCCCGTCACGATCCTGTTCACGGCGACGGTCAACGAGGAGTTCGGGTTCTCCGGGGCTCGGGCGAACGCCACGCTCTGGAGCGGCGCCGGGGTGGTGAGCCCCGGCGACGGCCCGGCCCGCGAGCTCGTCGGGGGGGCCCGGCCGGTGGCGGGAATCGTCGCCGAGCCGACCGGCCTCGATGTCGTCGGCATGCACAAGGGGGCGGTGCGGTGGCGGATCCGCGTCGGGGGGCGGGCCTGCCACAGCTCCTTTCCCGAGCGCGGCGACAACGCGATCTATCCTGCCGCCCGGGCGGCCCTGGCGATCGAGACGCTCGCCCGCGAACTCCTCACCCGCTCCCCCGACCATCCCTGTGGTCCGCCGACGCTCAGCCTGGGAACGATCCGCGGCGGTGCCGGGGTCAATCTCGTTCCCGACATGGTGATCCTCGAACTCGACCGGCGGCTCGTGCCGGGGGAGATCCCGCGCGCGGCCCGCGACGAGGTCATCCGCCGCGTCGCCGAAGCCTGCCCCGGCGCGGCGATCGAGCACGAGGAGCCGTTCGTCGAGCACCACGGCCTGCCCTCCGGCGGCGCCGAGACGATGCTCGCCGGCCGGCGCCTCGCCGACAGGCTCGAGGAAGCGGTCCGCGGCCAGGGGCGCAAGTGCGTCGTCCGCGCCGCGCGCTATGGCACCAACGCGAGTGTTTACGCGGCCGCCGGCGTGCCGACGGTCGTGTTCGGCCCCGGCTCGATCGATCAGGCCCACACGTGTGATGAGTGGATCGACATCAACGAAGTCGAGCTCGCCGCCGCGGCGCTGGTCGCCGCGATGGCGTGAGGGCGCGTCGGCTTTCACGGCCACAAGTGAGTGATGCACCGTAAGCCAAGGGACGCCGGCCATCACGGCCTGAGGGGCGGCGAGACGATCGACGTGATCGTCGCTGACGATGCGTCTTACACCTTGCATACCGCGCTTCTTCGGGCTCTCGAGCAACTTCCGCCAATGCGGCTCGGCCTCGGAGAGCTGTATGCTGCAGCGGATCACGCTCCGCGTGCCATGGGTTTCGATCACTATCGCGGTGAACACGGCGCACGACCGGACTGCACCGTCTCTTTTTCCAGAGCCGTACCACCCTCAGTTGCGAGGTTTTTCGGATCGGACCGTTGTCAAAGTGCGGTTGGCCGAGCTAACTTTTTGCGACACCCACGCGACGCCAAAGTTCGTGGTATTTCGCAGTGCAGTTGGACTCGCGACGCTGGAGGACGAGAGCTCGCTGCCGCGAGACGCTCTCCGGTATCTCCTCCCGCGGTCCCGTCGCAGCGATGGGCCGTCTGGACATGGCCCTGACCGTTAGCGGCGGACATCGCGGTCGCAGCGGAATCCATTCCATGAATCAGCGATGGAATGCAGGCCTGAGGTTCCGATCTGGATTCAAGGCCGTGCTCTCCAGGGCCCACGCGTGGAAGCGCACACTGCGCGACACGATCGTGAGTGTCTCGATCGTCGAGGGATCCGGCCGACGCGGGGGACGAGAAATGCGCGTCCTTTGCGTGGGGCGCGTCGGTCGTGTGCCTTACCTCACCGATGCGATCCTCGCCCCGGAAGCACGTGTGCACGAAACTCGCCGGACCATGCTCTGGAAGGTCGCGGACATGCTGCAGGACGACGCGGGTTTTGGATGCGATCTGATGCTCGCTGCTGTGCCCCCCTGGAGCTGGACCGGACTATGGGGACCGGAAAGTTTCCTCGTTCCCGACTGGGTCGAGGGCGAGACCGATCTCGCCGTCTTCTTCGCCACCCCTCCCAACAGGAGCCGCGCCGAAGACCTTCGTCGCGTCCACCGACACCGTCTTCGCCCGTACGTGATGCGGAAGCCGCGGGACATCCGTGGCTTCTACGACACGATGCATCTTCCTTACATCCGCCGACAGCACGGAGCGCTCGCCGAAGAAGTTCCGCACGCCGAGATGTCGCGACGATTCCTCGATTCCGACCTCCTCCTCGTCGAAAGCGAGAGCGAGCCGATCGCAGGCATCGGGATCGACACCTCCGGGTCGATTCCTCGGCTCTTCGGCCTGGGCGTCCTCGAGCCGATCGATCGCCATCTGGCAATGTCTGCGGTCGGTGCCGCCTATCAATTCAGCTTCGAGTATCTCGCGGCAGCAGGCCACTCCAGAGTCGGTCTCGGTTACTCCCGCCCGCTCATCGACGACGGCGTGCTCCAATACAAGAGGAAATGGGGACAGCGGCTCTGCGCAAGCTACGAGCAGTCAACCTTGCTCCGCATTCTCCGACACGGCCCGGCCGTCCACGATTTTCTGCTGAACACGCCATTGATCCATGTGACGCCCCAGGGACTCATGGGGGCGGTGTTCACCGAGACGGGCGTCGTGCCTGAGGCGTTCCACCCGAAGAAATCAGCGACATGGATGGTCGAAGGTCTCGAAGGCGTCGTCATCCACCCTCTCAACGGGGATCCCTCGCGGAGACTCACGCCCAGGGCGCCGAGTCGTGCGGACGACGATCTCGTGGTGCGCCGACGCGTTCCCGCGATCGTGCCACGGCCGAACTCCGTCACCGAGCACGCCCCGTCCGATCCTCTCGCCATTGCGACGGCGACCTTTCTGGAACAACTCGTGGGATTCGGCGCCGGTGAGTCGATGGTGGCCTGTGTCGACGAGTCCACCGACGACGACCTCCGGAACGCGATCCGAATTGGAGTCGAGGCTCGCGGTGGCAGGTTTCATGTCGTGGCGACGAGCCTCGAGCAGCCCTTGCTTTCGGCGGCTGGAGCGATCGTGGACAGGGTGCGGTGTCATTCCGATGGAGTGGTGTGCGAACTGGGGAACCGCACCCATTACCTGACCTCCGCTTGGGAAGAGTCGATCGCGCTCGGTGCGCGCGTCTATTCGTTGGCGCAGCTCGACGCTGCGGCCTTCGTGCGTTGCGTGGCAGGCGTCGATCATTCCGCCATGCTCCACTTTGGTGCCATCCTCCACCGAATCCTCCGCCGCGGCCGCCGCGTCGTGATCCGCACGGACTGCGGCACTGTCCTCTCGATGCACACCCGGCAGGACCGTTGGCATCGCGTCATGAGGCGGGTCACCCGTCGGCGGGGCGCCTGGACATGGCAGCCGACCGGAATGCTGACGGAGGGCACCACTTCTTCGTTCCTGGGTGGGCAGATCTCCTTCCGCCCCGAGTTGGATTCGCTTCATGGTGTCGCGGTGTGCGACGGCTTTCTCTGGCCGCCGCGACAGGGCGGTCGCCTCGACCGGCCGGTGACGTGGGGCTTCTGTCGCGGCGCGCTGGTCTCCATGCAGGCACCGCCCGTGCTCGGGGCTACGCTCGGTCGTCACCTCGGCGTCGGACCAACGTTTCTCGAACATGTTTCCATCGGATTCCATCCGCGGGCGACCCTCGCTGGGGGACTCCACGAGGCTGAGCGCGTGTCCGGGGCCCTCGTCATGGGCGTAGGTCAGGGGGTACACCATGCCGACGGCGTCATGATGGACGTCACCATCGAAGTGGACGGAGAGACGCTTCTCGATCGAGGTCAATTCGTCCATTCATCCCTCCCAGGCTTGGATCCGGCGGACAAGCAATGATCCGTGATGCGGCCATCACGTGGCACCTGCTCAGGGAAGCCAGACGGTCTAGTCGGCGTCCTTCGGACTGGTTCCGGCTTCGCCAAGAGGGTGTGCTGCGTCGGCTCCTCCGCCACGCCTACGACCGGGTGCCGCTGTACCGCAGGCTGTGGGACGAGAGTGGATTCCGGCCGGAGGCATTCCGGACCCTCGCCGATCTGGAGCGTGTCCCACCGCTTTCCAAACCCCGACTCAAGGAGGCCGACCCGACCGACACGATCGCCGCGGGGACCAATACCGCCTCATGCATGACCGCGGCGACCAGCGGGTCGACCGGCGCTCCGATGCAATTCCTCCTCGGACCTTTCGAGCGTTGCTGGAACCGGGCCGTCGCTTGGCGAATTCTCTTCGAGCACGGTTTTCGCTGGACCGATCGGACGCTGGAAATCCGCATGACGAAGGGGCCCACCTACGCCATCCAGCGTCTCGGTGTCGCTCCCAAGGTTTGGATGTCGATCCTCGAGCCGCCGTCGGCCTGGGTCGATCGCCTCGTCTCGGAACAGCCCCAGTGCGTGATGGCAGGTGCCGGGACACTCGACCTCCTCGCCGCAGCCATCGGCGACGCGCCAGTCCGCCCGCCGCAGATCGTGATTTCCGACAGCGAGACACTGACACCGTCGATCCGGATGCGGATCCACGCCGCCCTCGGCACCGACCCCATCGACGTCTACGGACTGGAGGAGGTCTCGAACTTCGCCTGGGAGTGCGAGCGTAGGGCAGGCCTGCATATCAGCGCTGACAGCCATATCGTCGAGGTGGGAGCCCCCCCCGGCGAGATCGGACCACTGACCGTAACGGCTCTGGGGATGTGGACGATGCCGTTCATCCGATACCAGACGGGCGACCTCGCCGCAGCGTCCCCGCACGCCTGCCCCTGCGGGCGAACGCTCCCCCTTCTTTCGTCTCTGCACGGCCGGGCCGTCGACTCGATCGAATTATCTGGAGGGCGTCGGCTCTTGTGGCCCTTCTTCCATGAATTGCTGGGCGGAGTGCGCGGCGTCATCCATTGGCAGGCGGTCCAAGAGACCGGCACCGACATCGTCGTGAGGGTCGTTCTCAGCCCCCCTTCCGACGATCAGACCGCCCGGATCGCGGCCACGCTTCGCGATCGTCTCCCAGGCGAATGCACTCTGAGGGTAGAATCCGTGAAGTCCATTCCGCCGGAAGCCAATGGCAAGCGTCGCCTCGTCATCCCCCGACGACCGTGAGCCTCTCGATGCCCGGCGACAACGACCATTGGAACGACGTGGCGCGGGAGTGGACTTCTCGGGGGACCGATCGCGTGTGGCGCGAGTTCACCGATCGTCTCCAGATCTCTCTTCTCGATCGTTGGATTGATGGAGCGCCTTCCGGGAGCGGAATCCCGGTCTCCATGGCCCTCAAGACCGATCTCTTCGACGAGGTCGCCGGCACGGGACTGGTTCACTATCTGCGGAGCAGGGGATACCGCTGCGTTGGCGTTGACATCTCCACGGTGGTGGTGGCAGAGGCGAGCCGGCGGATACCTGATCTGGCTCCGATCGTCGCCGATGTCTGCTCGCTGCCTTTCGAGGATTGCGTGTTCGACCTGGTTTTTTCAGGATCGACGCTCGACCACTTCGACTGCAGCGACGACATCGGCGTGGCGATCCGGGAGATCGTCCGTGTGCTGCGTCCAGGGGGAAGACTCGTGATCACCCTCGACAACCCGGTGAATCCGATCGTCTGGCTCCGCAACGGTCCCGTTCTCGGGCTGCGCCGCCGCTGCGGCATCGTTCCCTACCAGGTCGGCGCGACTATCGGCCCCAGGGCCCTGGCGGCCTTCATCGCAGCCAGCGGCCTGGACGTGCACCACGTCACGTTCATCCTCCACTGCCCGCGCGTCTTGGCGGTTTGGCTGTCCCGCATGATCGAGGGCCGTCCAACAGCCACCCGGGAACGGTTTCTGGCCACGCTTTCACGGTGGGAATGGCTCGAACGATGGCCTACCCGATCGCTGAGCGGGCACTTCACAGCGATCGTCGCCACCAAAGCGGTGCCTTCCGGCCTCAGTGCCCCGCCGTCCCGCACGGGTCCGTGCTGACGTACACCAGTGTCCGCTCGTAGGGGCTTGCTTCGCCCGGCAGATCCGACACGCAGCGGAAGCAGCCGCTCCGGTCAATGACATCAGCGTGCTCGGGGTTCATGTAGACGATGGCAATCGGTTCCCGCTCTCGCACCAGACGCGCCACCAATCGGTCGAGGACGAGTCCGAGGATCCGGGCCGGAAAGGGATTGAAGAGATAGATGAAGAGCGGACCGGCAGGAGCTTCGTACTCGGTCACGTCGGTGTGCACCAGTTCGATCCGTCCTCCGAGCCCACACCGCTCCACGTTCCGCCGAGCGATCGCGAGGCACGGGGCGGAGATGTCGACGCCGATCAGACACCGGAAGGGATGGCCAGCGGCGAGTAGGAGAGGCTTTCCCTTCCCACACCCTAGATCGAGAAACGTGAATCGCGACAGATCGACCCCGACGCCGCCAATCGCCCGCTCGATCGCGTCTGTACCGGCCGTTTCGTAGCGATTCACGAGATACCCCGCCGCCGCCCTGGTCCGCATGAGACGGGAGGTATCGGTGCCGTGCCGCTGGTCGAAGCCGTCGCGGTCGAGACGCCTTGCCGTACGCCAAAAATACGGGAGTTGTTGGAGACCCCGGAACCATTGCATGCCCCGACGGATCCGCCAGACTTTTTTCATGGACAAGCCCTCTGGAAGAGAAGGCCTGAACGGGCGTGGGGGCATTCTTGGCAGGTGACGTTTTCGAGCGTGCAGAATGGAATCGGGCAATCGACGGGATCACCGGCGAGACGGAGGGCGATTCGCGAGAGCTTCTCCTCGCCGCGTCCCTTGAGCAGCACGACGTCACCAGGCTGGAGCACATTTTCGAGGAGCCGCACCGCCCCATCGATCGATCGGACGCGGTCCACCGGCACGGCGTCCGATAATGCTGCAAAGCCATGGTCATAAAGGCGGGCACGCCTGCCGAAAAGCACGATCCGATCGGCGAACGACGCCACTCTCCGTCCCACGGCTGCGTACTTCTCTCCGCGCGGTTTTCCTGGCCGGAACAGGCTTCCGAGAAGGATGATTTTCCGCCGCGCGGCGATCGCCTCCAGCCAGTCAATTGCCGCATGGACGGTCTCATTCCCCGCCTTGAAATCGTCGCAGATCGCCGTCGCTCCGCTCCGCAACCGCATAGGCTGCATCCGCCCAGGGGCCGCGGGCAGCGCTTCGAGCCGCGTCAACATCGCGGCGGGATCGATTCCGGCGAGTCGACCGACCGCCGCCGCGGCCACCAGTGCCCTGACGGCGTCGCGCCCCACCACTCGGGCCTCGACGATCGCATCGATGCCATCACCGACGAGCCGAAAACGCGTGCCCTCCGCCCGGTAGAGCGGTTCTCGGGCCGACATGTCGCAATCCGCTGACAGACCGAAGGTCACGATCCGTGCCTCGGAAATGCCCGCCATCCGGAGTACGGCATGATCGTCGCCGTTGAGCAGGGCGATGCCGTCACTCCCGAGACTCCGGACCATGCTTGCCTTCTCCTCCCAGAGCCCTTGGGCATCGGGAAACCGACCGACGTGATCCGACGCCAGCGCCGTCATCACGACGACGTCCGGACGCAGGGACGCCGCGTACCTGGGCATCTGCCCGGGACCGCCGATGCCGACCTCGAGCACTGCGAAGGGCTGCGACATCCACTGTCGGACGAGATTCCAACCGACGCTCGCGAAACAATTGTCGCCTGCGTGAACCCACTCGGGAGCGTGCCCCCGCAGCACGCCAAGCACGGCACGGGTCGTCGTGGTCTTCCCGACAGATCCGGTGACGACGACCACCCGCTGCCGGTGGAGCGTCGCCGATCGGTAAAGTGAGGTGGCGGCGTTTGAGATCCCCCATGTCTTCGCGTTGACGACCTTGCCGATGCGCTCACGGAGGAGGAACAAATTGCGGAAGAAATCCCGCAATCGCCGCCCACCCGAAGCCGAGTCGGATCTGCAAGGTTCGTCATCGGCCCGAAGGCCACCGGCGGAATTGGTCATGACGCTCGAATGCCCCCGAAGGTTCGTTATTTTAGCATTCCGTGAAGGAAGTCATCCCCGGTCTTTTCCCCTGGAAGAATCCCACAACAGAGCCGAGGATACTCCGGAGTGACGATCTCCGCCTCGAGCGGCGATCAGTTGATCCACAGCCTGCGAACGGAGCAGGGACTTCAGGTGGCCGACCCTCGATTCGGGCGGACGACGATGATGGGACATCGAAGGATCCCCGATTTCATCGTCATCGGCTCTATGAAATGCGGCACAACGAGCCTCCATCACTATCTCTCCCTCCATCCACAGGTGTCGGTTTCGCGGCCTAAGGAACTCTGTTTCTTCGTCGGTGGTTCATCTCGAGAAGACAACGACCCCCCGTGGGGCAACTGGTGGCGCGGCGAGGATTGGTACCGGAGCCACTTCGACACTCGGAGACCGGCCTGCGGCGAAGTGTCGCCCGCGTACGTCGGGGCCAGGTGGGGGCAACAGACGGCGAATCGGATGCACCACATGCTTCCCGACGCCCGGCTCATCCTTCTCGTTCGCGAGCCGATGGCCCGCCTCCGCAGCCATTACCTCATGCGGAGACAGAACGCGGACATCGGGATGATGTCTTTCGCCGAGTACGTCACAGACCCGCGCCATGCCGGCGACGTCGCTTACTCCGACTACGGGTCGCAGGTCGCCCGGATCCTGGCGTGTTTCCCACTCCGATCGCTTCTGGTGCTCGAATCCGCCGACCTCGATCATCGCCGCGCTGAAACCCTTGCCAGGATTTTCGCATTCATCGGGGTCGATCCCGGGTTCCGGACATCTGCCTTCGATCGAAGACTCTTCGAAGGGAGGCGACGCTGCCTTCCGAGTCCGCTCGGCGAACTCGTCCTCCGTTCACCGCTGGTGCGCCTCTCGGAGCGAGTCCTGCCGTTCACCGTCCACGAACAGGTGAGAAACATGCTCATCGCGCCGTTCAGGATCGCCAAGGCGGACCTCACCCTTCCGGAGCAGATTGACGCGAGTCTGCGTCAGCGGTTCGGCGCAGAAGTAGCCCTGACAAGACGACTCACGAGGCTTCCGCTCACGTCACTCGGGAGTTGACCCGTGCCCTTGCGTGGGCACCCTGTGGCTCTGGAACGGTTTGGGGCGTCGAAGCGCACGGATGACGATACACCACCACCGCCTCGGTGAATCGTGGATTCGAGAGGTGGGTCATCTGGCTTCCACGTTCAGGCAGGCACGTTCAGTTTCCTCGTCATCGCCGATCTTGGAGAGGACGGCTGAGGCGAACCGGAGGAGCGAGGCCTCGTTGGGCCGCTCCAGGCCGTTGTTTGTCCGCGTCTGCAACCGGTGTGCAATTCACGCTCCCCTTTGCCCGGGCGCAAGACGCGGCCTCCGCCTCACCCGTTGGGCGAGGCGGAGGCGCGATGATCGGCGTGGAGGTGTTCGTGGAGCGTGCTCCACGGCACTTTTTCAGAACACGTCGAGGTTGTGGTGGTGGCCGAAGGGGTTGTAGCGCCGCGACTTCGGATACTCGTTGTGCCACGAGCGGTTGTAGACCGGCACCCGCATCTCTTGCGGATAGCGGTAGTAGAGATCGTTGGCGCTGCGGTAGTAGCCGTCAGAGTAGAAGTTTTGCGGATACCACACGTAGGGATAGTGATAGAAGCGGTTCCAGTCGGTCGCGGCGGCTGATTGGCCCCACGTTCCGCCGAAGGCTTTCGGCCCGGCGGCCGGCTGACCAGCCCAGCCCTGCTGGGCGGAAGCCTCGCCGGCGGCGAGAAAGAACGTCGCGGCCAGCACGGCCGCGGCGAGCAGATGGCGTTTCATGCGAAGGAGTCCCCCCTGCGATCGGTCGGGAGGTTCCCCCTGAACCCCCCTGCCACCCGCCTCTGGCCG
>CAJBCV010000247.1 GCA_903951635.1 uncultured Planctomycetaceae bacterium | reverse complement strand
GATCCAGGTGCGGTCGGGGCGGTAGCGGTGGGCGAGCCTCGTCGGCTCGATGGCGTGGAGCGTCTCCTTGATCTGCTCCTCGGTCATCCCCGATTCCGCGAGCTTCTCGCGCACCTTCTCGGCATCCTTCTTTCCCTTCTCGAGCACGCCGACGAGATCGCCGCCGGCCAAGAGGATGAAGATCTTGTCGTAGCCCTCGTCGAGGCCGGCGACAGTCGCGGTGACGAAGCCGCCGAGGCTCGTTCCCTGAACGGAGATCCGCGACGCGTCGATCAGTGGCAGGGCCGCCGTGGCATCCCGTGCCCGGCGCACGTCGGCCACCGCCTGGCGGACCGCCGGTACGAGCATCTCCGCCCCCGCCTTCCCCTCCTTCGGCCGCCGGGCTCCGTAGTAGGGCATCTGCACCATGAGGGCATGGACACCATGCGCCGAAAGCCCGCGGGCCACGATCCGCCCCACCGTCATCCCGCTCCCCGACTCGTGGACGACGACGCAGGCCGGGCCACGACAGACGTCTCCCGCGGCATCGCGGGCCTGATACCACTCCATCCACACGTCCCGGTTGCAAGCGGGACCGGCGGGGAGCGGTGAGGGGAAGCGGACGCGGAGGTCGCCGTTGTTCCCCTCAGCCTTCTCGATCGCCACGTCGAAGGCACCGGTGTCCCAGCAGAGGCCGGCGAGGCACTGCTTTGCGTCCTCGCTTTGATCCTCTCCCGTCGCCAGCGTGTCGACGCCCCGGAACACCGCCCCGGGCACGGCCGCCGCCTTCGCAGCCTCGGCCGGCGCCGCCGCTCCGCGGGCGCCTCTCAGCCCCTCGAGGAGCTTGGCGAGGTCGAGGCGGACGCTCGGGCACTCCGCCGCGGGCTTGGTGTGCGACGCGTGGGCGACGTGGAGGATCAGCTTCTCCGGCACGAAGAGGACGTTGTGGAGATTCGACTTCATCGCCACGGGGCGGTCCATGAGATGGATGGCGGCCTCCTCGTCGATCTTCCCGAACTGCTCCTTGACGCGCTCGCGGAGGCAGAGGAGCCGGTCTCCGGCGGAGAGGACGACCGAATCGGGGATTCCGGTGCCGAGGAGCTCGTGCCCGTCGCCCGGCTTGACGATCTCGATCCGCTCAGGCGTCGCTGCCACGCCGACGCTCTGTCGCGTCTTGCCGTCGGCGAAGACGTAGTAGTACTCGCACGTCCGCGGGCTCCTCGTCCACAGATCGACCACCTCGTCGAGCGTCGTGCATTCCTCCATGGCGCGGCGCATGAGCGTTGCCATCGGCACGCCGTCCCACTTTCCCTCGCCGCGGCCCCCCATCTCGCCGAGCGAGATCCCCTGGGCATTCATGCCGCTGACGCTCCCGATGAATCCGGCGTAGCCGATCGTCACGAACGGGATCTGCCCCTCGGGCGCCACGATGAACGCGGCGGCGGCGTCCTGGAGGCCGATCTCGGTCATGTAGTCGAGGACGCGGCCGTGGTAGAGCGTGCCGTCGGTCGTCGCCGTCCCGGAGACGGCAAATCCGGAGCAGTGGAAGAGCTCGGGGAAAACGTTCACGACCGCGACGAGCCGTGGATCGAGATGGAGCGAGGCGGCGAGGGCCTCGGTTTCCCGGAGATGACGCTTGGGGATGTGGGGGGCGAGCCGGGCCGCGGCGTCATCGAGCTTCTTGCGAAACCAGACTCCCCCGCGGATCGTCTCCACCGTGCCGACGACATGGAGGACCGAGTCGACGCAGCGGTTGGCCTCGACGGCGAGCAGTTCCCCGTGGGCCTTGCCGATCTCCTCT
>CAJBCV010000246.1 GCA_903951635.1 uncultured Planctomycetaceae bacterium | reverse complement strand
TCTGAGCCAGGCCTCGAGGCCCGGCCTGTCGGGACTGCCGGCGAAGGGATCGCCCCGGGGCGGAAAGGCCTTGATTCAGCCGCGGACGGCGAGTGGGGAGAGGCCGCGCAGGGCCCCGGCAAGGACCTCGAGCCCCACCGGCCGGCCGAGGATCGCAGCCGCGCCTGCCCGTAGGGCTCCCCGGGCGACGTCCCCGCGGGGAAAGGAATCGAGGATCACGACGGCGACGCCGGGGCGGTTGGCCACGAGCAACCGCAGCCACTCGAGATCGGCGCCGTCGAACCGGCCCGCATCCCAAACCACGAGCCGGTCGGGAGGCGAAAGCTCGGGCCGCAGAAGCGTCCGCTCGCCGACGGAATGGCCGGCGGCGGCGAGGAGATCGACGAGCCCGTCGAGATCGAGGAGCGTGCGGGCGGCGACCGTGACCGGGAGGAGCGGGGCGACGGGACGCGGATGGGGCTGAAAGGCGGGGGCTTCGTGGAATCGCTCCTCGCGGCGCACGGTGGCGGGGAGGCCGAGCGATCCAGGGAGGCCGGCATCGAGATCGGCAAACCAGCGGGCCAACCGTCCGCCGACGTCGTGCCAGGCCAACTCCTCGACTCCCGGCAGCGGGGGCCCGCTCCGCCGGCGGCCGTCGCCGAGGCTCGTCGTGATCGCGAAGATCGGCGTCAGCGGGTAGGCCTGCGAGAGGCCAAGGACCTGCTCGACGCTCCACCGCCCCGGCCGGTCGATCGCCAGGAGAATGCAATCGGGGGGTGAAGATCCGGGGAGATCCGCGGCCGGGCGAGGCGATGCCGATCCCACTGTTGGAGACGTCGCGCGGATCACGGTGCAGCCGGTCAACCGCACGAGGCTCTCCCTGGCGATCGCCAGTTCGTCGGCGTCGATCTCGCCGACCCAGAAGACGCGCCGCGGAGCGCTCCGCAGCGGCAGCGCGCTCGCTGGCGTCGAAGCGCCCCGCGAGATCGGATCGACGACGCGGGCTCCATGCATGGCTGGCGGTTCCTGGCAAGAGCGGTCGCGCGACATTCCTCACGCCCGACGCTAGCCGATGGGGCGGAATCGTGGCAAGAGAGGGGGAATGAGCAGCGCCGGCCGGCGGTTTGGAGGGGGCGTCATCGGTGCAGAATCGCGGGGTTGACCCCGATCGAGCGCCACGGACAATGCTCCTCGCGCCGCGGTCAAGGACGATCGCGGCGGGGATTCCCGCGGGAACGCGGCACTAGCATGGAGGAGGCCGTCATGGTCGATGGCGTGCGTGGCGATGGGGGCAGGGAAGCCCGGGGCCGGTCGAAGTCGGGTGGGGCTAACGCCAGTGTGCGGCTCTCCGAGATTCTGCCAGGAGCGCGGTTCGTCGCCTGCGACGACATCGTCGCCCGGGGGTGCCACGACACCCCCGAAGCCTGCCGGCCGGGGGATCTGTTCGTCGCCCGTCTCGAGGCGGGCGGCGATGGCCATGAGCTCGCCGCCAAGGCGATCGCCCGCGGGGTGGCGGGGATCGTCGCCGAACGGATCATCCCCACCTTCGGGACGCCGCTGTGCATCGTCCCCGAGAGCGCCTGGGCGCAGGCCCGTATCACGCACGCGCTGGCCGGCGACCCGGCCCGAAATATGCGCGTGATCGCGATCACCGGCACGAGCGGCAAGACGACGACGGCGTGGCTGACCGCGTCGGTCCTCGCCGAAGGGGGCTTCAGTGTCGGCGTCCTCTCCGACCTCGGCTGCCTCGACGGCGACAGCACGGCGCCGGTGCCCGCCGCCTTCGATCGCCCCGCCGAACTTGCCGCCTGGCTCGGTCGCCTCGCCGCGAGCGGATGCACGCATGCGGTCATCGAGGTGTCGAGCGCCATGCTCGCCCGCCATGCGCTTGCCGGCGTGTCGTGCGATGCGGTGGTGGTCACGAACCTTGCCAGTGCCCATCTCGACCGCCACGGCACGATCGGCGCCTATCACGAGATCAAGGCACGGATCCTCGACTCCCTCGGGGAAGATGGCTGCCTGATCGCGAATCTCGACGACGCCCGCGTTCGTCGACTCGTCGCTCGTCACGCCGAAGGGCGTCGTGCGCCGGCAAGAGCCTCGCTGCGGCGCACCGTCGGCGTGGCCCTCAATCGCCGGGCCGATCTCACGGCCACCGCCGTCGAGCGCGATCTCTGCGGGCAGACGTTTCTCCTCCGCCATGCCGGCGACGCGGCGGCCGTCGGGGTCACCGTCCCGGTCGCGTCGTTCGTGCGGGATGCCCTCCTCGCGGCGGCCGTCGGTATCGGGCAGGGAGTGCCGATGGAGTTGGTGGCACGGGGGCTGGAGTCGACCGGCGGGGTGCCGGGGCGGCTCGATCGGATCCGCCGCGGTCAGGAGGTTCATGTGTTCGTCGATCAGCCGACCAGCGGCCATGCCCTGGCATCGACCCTCACGAGCCTCCGCCGGCTCACGCCGGGGAAGTTGATCGTCCTCGCCGAGGAGAAGGCGCTTGGCACGCTCGGCGGCGGGAGGCGGTTTGCGGAGCGGGTATCGCGGTGGTGCAACGACTGTCTTATCGCCCCCGAAGGAGTGCTCGATGCCGGTGCGGGGAGCCGTCAGCTCGCTGCCTATGCCCGGATTGATCGTCTCCTCTCCGGCCTCGGATCCCGCGATTGCGTCCTGCTGGTCGGAGCGAACCTCGTTCCCGGGCCCGATCCGGGCGATCCGGGGGAGCCGCAGGTGCCTCTGGCCGTCCTCGTCGACGCCTGGCTCGAGCTGGCCCATCCGGCCGACGCGAGCTTTCGGAAGAAGCGAGCCGCGTAACGGGGCGTCGAAGGAGGGCCGACGGGCCATGGACGGGATCGGATGGCGGGGGGCACAATTCAGGGGCCTCGCTTCCGTCACGGCGGGCCGGAGGCGAAACTGTCGGGTGCATGCGTCGATGAGCGGCGGGTGACCGCGACGGACAGACACTGATGAGGGACATGGATGAGCGCGAAAGCGGGTGGAGGTGACGTGGGTGGCGTACATGACGGATCTCCGTTCGACGATCTCGGCGTGGCCGTCGGCGAAGCCGAGCCGCTCGCCCCCCACACCTGGCTGGGCGTCGGTGGCCCGGCTGCCTGGTTCTGCGAGCCGGTCGATGTCGCCGCCCTCGCCCG
>CAJBCV010000245.1 GCA_903951635.1 uncultured Planctomycetaceae bacterium | reverse complement strand
TCGGTCTCGACGCGCTTGTTCGCTTCGCGTGGGGGGGAGACGGGAGCTTCGACGGGCCGGGGGCTCGTGACGATGCCTTCGCTGTTCTCGATGACGTCGGGAGCCGGCGTCGGCTCGCCGATCACCGACCCGCCGTCGATGGCGGTTCCCTCGAAGGCCATGCCAGTGTCGGCGGACGAGTCACCCTGGCAGGGATCACACGCGCACTCCCCGGCGACGATCGAGCCCTCATCGACGACCGACCCTTCGACCGGCCCGGTCGTGATCCACGCTTCGACGACCACGTCGGCGGGGGGCGCAGCGAAGACGGCAAACGGGGACGGTGCACCGAGCGGACGGTCGTCGATGACGATGGCGTTGGCCCAGCCGGGGAACGGTGCCCCTGCGCCGCACGGCGGCGGGAACGCGGGGCCCCAGGCTACGGGCATGGCGTGACGGTGGTGGTGGTGCCACCAACCCGCCACGGCGGAGTCGATCGGAATCCAGAGCGTGAGCACGCCCACGAGCAGGCCATGGAAGCATCGTCGCAAGGAACACCTCGTTCGTGCGGGGGAGAAAACAGGAAGTCCGGATGCCGGAGACCGTGGCTGCACGACCCGGAGCGCCACGACCGGATGCGGCGCGGCAGCGGGGCAGAGCGGACCGACGGTCCCGAAAGCGTTCGCCGGCTCCCCTCCCTGGTCGACCGACGCGGCGCGTATGCTACCGGCGGGATCGGGCCGGTCGCAAACACCGGGCGTTCCCTCCCGCGGACCGCTCCGGGGGGGACGAAAAAAACGAGAAAGGCCGTGGTGGCTTGCGCCACCACGGCCCTCGTGGATCGAACAGGTCGCCGCCTGCGAGCGGGGTAGATCGCTGCGAGACTGATGCGGATTGGGTCTGGGGCAAGCCCCGGACTTTTCTGGGAATCCGGATCAACGCTTTGGGTTTGGCACCTCCGACGGAATGCGGCGACCGAATGTTCGAAGTTCGGTATCACCAGGAAGGCCTTGGGCGGTCCTCCCGGGTGGCGGCCGCCGGACGTATCCGGCGACAGGAGAGTTTTCGTCAGACCACCGGGGGAGATTTGAGTCGATTTCCCCGTTGCCCCACTTTCCGGTACGTCCGTTCCACCCCCACCGGCCGGCCGGACCGTCCATCTGCCAGGTTTGACCGATGACCGAACGCCAGATCACCTCCGCCCCCCACGGCCATCTCCTCACCAATGCCGGGGTCTGGACCGCCGACGGCGAGTGGCTCGTCTACGACATCCGCTCGGACGCCGCCGGGGCCCGCTTCGACGGGACGCGGATCGAGCGGGTTCACGTGGCGACCGGTCGGGTCGAGGTCCTCTCCGAGTCGCTCGACGGCGCCTGCTGCGGCGTCGTCACCGCCAGTCCCGTCGACGATCGGGTCGTGTTCATCCTCGGCCCCGAGCATCCCAGCGCCGATTGGGCGTACGGCCCTGCCCGCCGCCGCGGAGTGATCGTCCGCGCGAGGGCTCCCGGCGTCCTCGAGCCCCTCGACGCCCGCGATCTCGTTCCCCCGTTCACACCCGGCGCGCTGCGGGGGGGCACCCATGTCCATCAGTTCTCCCCCGACGGCCGGCTGGTGAGCTTCACCTACGAAGACGCCCTCCTCGAGACGGCGGCTGGCGCCCCCGGTCACGAGCGCAATCTCCGCGCGGTGGGGGTGAGTGTCTGTGGTCGGCCGGTGACCGTGCCGCGCACCCATCCCCGCAACCACGACGGCGATGCCTGGAGCGTCCTTGTCACCGCGCTTGCCGATGAGCCTGCCCGCGGCAGCGACGCCATCGGCCGGGCCTGCGAGGAGGCTTGGATCGGCATCGCCGGCTACCGCCGCCCCGATGGCAGCTGGCAGAAGAGGGCCCTCGCCTTCCAGGGCACGGTCGTCACGCCGGCCGGTGAGGCGATCAGCGAGGTGTTCGTCGTCGATCTCCCCGACGCCGACGCGCCAACCGGCCCCCTCGACACCCCCGCAAGCGGCCCGTTGGCCGGCACACCGGCGACGCGGCCGTGTCCTCCGGCAGGGGTCGTGCAGCGCCGGCTCACGTTCACGGCCGGCGCCGTTCATCCCGGGCTCCAGGGGCCGCGGCACTGGCTGCGATCGAGCCCCGACGGGGAACGAATCGCGTATCTTGCCCGCGACGAGATCGGCGTCGTGCAGGTGTTCACCGTCAGCCCGCGCGGCGGCGCGCCGCGGCAGTTGACCCACCATCGCTCGAGCGTCGACAGTGCCTTCACGTGGAGCCCCACCGGCGACCGGCTGGCGTGTGTCATCGACGGCAGCGTCTCCCTCGTCGACGCTCGCGACGGGGAGGTGGTGCGGCTCGCGCCGCGAAAGGGCGCGGCGGCACCGCGGCCGGAGGCGTGTGTCTTCTCCCCCGACGGCCGCCGCGTGGCCTTCGTGCGGCGGGTCGGCAGTCCTGCCGGGGAGTTCAATCAGCTGTTCGCGGTCGATGTGCCCGACTGAAAAGCGCGCAGCGGAGGCTTCGATGAGAAGACGGGGTGAAGCTCGGGGGTGGGCCGTGCGGGCGCTGCTGGCCGCGGCGGCGATCCTGACGGTGGCGATCTCGGGCGTGACGGCCGCTGCCGCACCCCCTGGCGTCGTCATCGACCACCTTGCGGCGGAGGGGAGGCAGTATGTCGGTTCGCCGTCGATTGCCAGACTCCCCGACGGCACGCTCATCGCCTCGCACGATCACTTCGGGCCGGGGAGTTCGGAATGGACAAGCGCCGTCACGGCGGTGTCTTCCAGTGGCGACGGCGGCCTCACCTGGGAGCGGATCGCGACGATCGACGGCGCGTTCTGGTCGAGCCTCTTCGTGCACGACCGTGCCCTGTGGCTGCTGGGACCGACGCGCCACCACGGGCCGCTTGTCATCCGCCGCAGCGACGACGGTGGCCGGACGTGGACCGTGCCCAAGGACGCGCAGACGGGGCTGCTTGCCGAGGGGGAATGGCACACCGCGCCGATGCCGGTGCTCGAGCACGGCGGGAGGCTGCTGCGGGCCGTCGAGGATGCCTCCGGCGGCTCGGAATGGGGGAAGCGCTACAGCCCGGTGATGCTCTCGGCGCCAGTGGGGAGCGATCTCCTCGACCGGGCCAATTGGCGCTTCACGAAGCCTGTTCCCCGCGATCCGGCCTGGCTCGGCGGCCGCTTCGTCGGCTGGCTCGAAGGGAACGCCGTCGCCGATGCATCCGGGAACATCCTCGACATTCTCCGCGTCGAAGCCGGCCCGCTCGCCCCGGGTGAAACCGAGCAGGCGGCGGTCGTGACGGTGAGCGCCGACGGCGCCACGGCTCGGTTCGATCCGGCGACGGGGTTCATCCCGTTCCCCGGTGGTTCCAAGAAGTTTGCCATCCGCCGCGATCCCGAGTCACACGGGGTGGGGAAGGGGCCAGTGTGGTGGACGCTTGCCAGCGCCGCCCCGCCGATCCTCGCCGGAAAGGGGAAGCCCGCCTCGGTGCGCAACACCCTCGTGCTCATGCGATCGACGAATCTGCGCGACTGGGAGTTGCGGAGCATCCTCCTCCATCATCCCGACGTCGGCCGGCACGCCTTCCAGTACGTCGACTGGATCGTCGACGGCGACGATCTCCTCGCCGTCAGCCGGACGGCGCACGACGATGCCGGGAGCGGGGCGCACAACGCCCACGATGCCAACTTCCTCACCTTCCACCGCGTCACGCGGTTCCGGGATCTCGACCGCGCCGATTCGGTGATCGATCCGGCGACGCTGGGGTGGTGATGCCGGTCACGGCGTGATCGTGGACTGCGTCATCGATCACGGCGTCATGAGGAAGCGGATGAGATCGATCGCCTCGGCTTCATCGAGCCTGTCGAGGAGGCCATCGGGCATGAGCGATACGCCGCCGTCGATCACGGCTTCGACATCGTCCACGGGAACCGTCTCCTCGCCGGTCTGGGTGCGGAGGAGGAGCGTCTCGGCCGTCCGGCGGACGACGATGCCGGAAAGGACGCGGCCGTCAGCGACGACCACCTGCTTCATCCGGTAATCGGGGGAGACCGTGGCGCTCGGCGTGACGATGTTCGCCAGGAGGTAGTCGAGGTCGCGCCGGCCCGAGCCGGTGAGGTCGGGGCCGAGGGAGCCCCCTTCGCCATGCATCCGGTGGCAGGCGGCACACTGCTTCTTCCACACGCTGTGCCCCGCGAGCGGATCGCCGCCGGCGATCACCCGTGGAGAGAGTTTGGCCTTCCACGCCTCGAGGCTCGTGGAGACGACGGCAGCGGTGGCGGCGTCGGAACCATCGGCCGGAGGCGGGGCAAGCGCGGCGAGGCGGGCGCGGAGAGACGCGTCGCCGAGACCGGCGAGCTGGCGGGCAAGGAGCGGGGTGATGGCCGAGATGGGAATGCCGCCAGCCTCGATCGCATCGACGAGGATCCCTCCCCAGGAGACCCGTGCCGCGAGGGCCGAGAGGGCGGCATCACGGCCAGTTGCATCGAGGCTTGGATAGGCCTCGACGATCCTCCGGGCATCCTCGTCGGCCCCGCCGGCAAGCAAGCTGCGGATCGCCGCGGGCGACAGCCCCGGCTCGAGGAGCAGCCCTCGGGCGAGGGGCCGTGCCACCTCGGCCCGGACGTCGACGAGGGCATCGAGGGCTGCGGCGCGGGCGAGGGAGGAAAGCGCGGCGTCGCGGGCCGTGGCGGCGAGTCGGTCGATGCCGCGTGGATCGCCGAAGAGCGCGTCGAGCCGGGCGGCGGTGTCGAGGAGGGGCCCGCGACGCGGGTCGTCGGCGGGCAACTCCCCGATGGCGGTGCGGAGCGCCTCCCAGCCGATCGGGCGGTCGACATGGTGCCGGCCCCGCCAGCCGGCGACGAGGCCCGAAAGGCAGTCATCGAAGCCAGGTGGGCCCTCGTCGGCCGCTGCGGCAAGGAGGAGGGGGCGGGCCGCTTGCGTATCGGCGCCGGTCATCCGCCGGGCGATGGCGCGGCGTAGGGCGGGCCAGTGCGCCTGGTCCGCTCCGCCTTGGCACGCCGCCCGCCACACCGCGATCACGCCAGCGGGGTCGGCCGTGAAGGCCGGGAGCAGACCGGCCCAAAGCATCGCGCCGAGATCGTGGTGATTCCCCCCCAGCGCCCGGGGAGCCGGGTCGGCTGGGCCGACGGGAGGCACGGCGCCGTTCCCCGGCTCCGTCTTCGCGACCAGCGCCGCGGCCAGCCGCGCCCGCTTGGTCGGCGGGAGTCGCGAAAGCACGCAGGCGAGCGTTAGCCGGACCTCGGGGTCGGTTTCCGTGATCGCGAGGCGCTCGAGGGCGTCGAGCGTGAATCCGCCGACGCGTGGCTCGGCCGCGGGCCTCTCGCCCCGGACGGTGTCGATCGGCCAGGCATCGGCGAGGAGCCGCAGGGCCCAGGGACGGATCGCCGGCGATGGGTCGTCGAGGAGCGCCCAGAGGCGTGGCTCGTCGACGCGATGTATCCCCCACAGGGCCCACAGGGCGCGGAGCCGAAGGGTGGGTGTGTCACCGCGCGCGACGAGGTCGTCGAGCGCCGGCACGATCCGGTCGAGCTCGCCCTGGGCATCCCCGGCGACGTGCCGGTCGGCGAGGAGGTGGGTGGCCATCCGAGCGTGCCAGCGGTCGGCGGCCAAGAGCCGAACGAGCTCTGTGGCGGGGAGGGACTCGAGATCGGTGCCCGCCGCGACCGGCGGATCCGGAGCGTCGCCGGAGTCAAAGGCGAAGCGGTAGATCCGGCCGCTCGTCCGATGGACCCCGGTCCCTTCGTGGCATTCGCCGGTGTCGCTCCAGTCGAGGACCGCCAGGGCCTGCCCCGGAAGCTCGAGGAGATCGGTGCCGCGGAAGAAAGGATCGCCAAACCGAGCCAGGTCGGCTTCGTGTCGGCCGACGAGGCCGGTGGGCTCGGCGTCGAGCCGGTCGACGTTGATCCGCCGGCCATGGAGATTGAGCGTCAGCAGCCGGCCGCGAAGGGCCTCCGGCCAGCCCGGTTCGTCGGCCACGATCACGCATCCGGTGTGGGCATGGCCCCCGCCGTGGGCATCGGCCCGGCCGTCGCGCGACTCGGTCCAGTGCCGCCCCGAGTCGAAGTGGTCGTGGTCGGCGTGGGGTCCGAGCGGCTCGAGGATCCAAGGATGGGGCTCGACGGTGTGAGAGCGGGCGTAGTGGGCGCCGGGGAGCACGCGCCACAGGTGGCCGTTGACGGTGTTGGTGAAGAAGCCGTTGCCGAGGTCGTCCCAGTCGAGCCCCCAGGGGTTCGTCGTGCCATGACAGATCGCCTCGAAAACCTTCCGCTCGGGGTGATAGCGCCAGATGGCGCCGCGGAGCGGCACACGCTCGGCAGGCGCGCTATCGGGTGGGCCGATCTCGCCGGGGGAGCTTGCGCCACAGCGGCCGTAGAGCCAGCCGTCGGGGCCCCAGGCCAGGCCGTTGACGAAGGTGTGGTGGCTGTTGGGCGAGACGGTGAAGCCGTCGAGAATCGGCACCATGGCGGCCCGCCGCCGGGCCGGCTCGGCGGGGTCCGGGGTGGCTGGCCATCCCGGCGGAGGACGATGGCCAGCGGGGATGAAGAGGAGACGGGGAGGGCAGAGGAGCCACAGGCCACCGCGGCCCACCGCCACGCTTGCGAGCCCTTCGAGCCCGTCGACGAGCGTCGCCTGCCGTTCGGCGCGGCCGTCGCCATCGGCATCTTCGAGCATCGTCACCCGGTCGCGGAAGCGGGGATCGGTCTTGAGTGGCTTTTCGGCGTAGGTGAGGTTTTCGGCGACAAGGAGCCTGCCGGCCGGATCGACGCACGCCGCGACCGGATTGCGGATTTGCGGCTCGGCGGCCAGAAGCTCGATCCGGGGGGAAAGCCGCGACTCGATCGCCGCAAGCGCCGCCTCGGGCGGAAGTGGCTCGCCGGCCCGCTCGGAGTTTTCGAGTGTCGGCTCCGCCGCGGGGGCCGCGCCGGTGGCCACTGTCGCGGACAAGCCGGGGAGAAGGAGGGAGAGGATCGCCACAGCGTGGCGCACTGGCCCGCCGCGAATGGCCGGGCGGCTCGGTCGTTGAATGGCAAAAAACATGCGGCGGGGCCCCGTAGCACGGGACCCCGCCGCCCTGTTCAGGAGTGGTTCAGGAGTGCGGACCGGAGCGCATCCGGCTCAGGAGCATCCCATGCTGTTGCCACAATTATGGCAGAGATAGCAGTTGCCGTTGCGGACGGTGATCGCGCCGCAACTGTCGCAGACCGGGGCGTCGATCTGGAACTTGGCAAACTGGCTCTGCCGGTCGCCGAGGCTCGTGCCGGGCTCGAGCACCATCACGCCAGCCTGCTCCAACCGCTTGTTGGAAGCGGCCGTGGAGGCCTTCGCGGCGGGCTTGGGCGTCCCGGCCGCGAGGGCTCCATGATTGGCTTGCGTGGCGTGATTGGCCGAACCATTGGCCGGGGCTCCCCCCTTGGCCGCCGGCTTGGTGGCGCTGGCCGATCCCTGCGAAGCGGTGGGGGCTTTTCCTTGCCCATCAGCCAGCCCGCTCGCCTTCGTGGCGGCGGGCGAACGCTCACTCTCCGCGTCTCCGCCAGCGGCCTCTTCACCCCCGCTGGTGTGGCCGTGCATCCCTCCCGGCCGGTTGGCCTCGCGGAAGCCGGGGATGAACTCGTTGCCGAGCCAGCGGAAGAGATAGTCGACGAGGCTCTTCGCCACCGGGATGTCGGGGTTCTTCGTGTAGCCCCACGGCTCGAAGCGGGTGTGGGAGAACTTCTTCACATACACCTCCAGCGGCACGCCGTACTGGAGGCTCATCGACACGGCCGTGCCGAAGGAATCCATCAGCCCGCCGATCGTGCTCCCTTCCTTGGCCATCGTGATGAACAGCTCGCCGGGGCGGCCGTCGTCGTAGAGGCCGACGGTGATGTAGCCCTCGTGGCCCCCCACGTTGAACTTGTGGGTGATGCTGCGGCGGGTGTCGGGGAGCCGCTCGCGGCGGGGAGCCGCCGTCACCTTGGCCGCCGTCTTGTCGGCCTCGGAGCTCGTGTTGAGGGGCTGGCTCTCCTTCGAGCCGTCGCGGTAGATCGCCAGGGCCTTCAGCCCCATCCGCCAGCCTTCCATATAGGCCCCGCCGACCTCGGCGGGGGTCGTCTCCCGCGGCATGTTGACCGTCTTGGAGATCGCCCCGGAGATGAAGGGCTGGGCCGCTGCCATCATCTTCACGTGGGCCTGCCAGGCAATCGACCGCTTGCCGAGGCGCGGCTTGAAGGCACAGTCGAAGACGGAGAGGTGCTTCTCGTGGATCCCGTTGGCCCCCTCGATCGTGTCGTTCTTGTCGATGTAGGCGAGGATCGATTCGACCGTCGGCTCGTCATACCCCAGCGTCCGCAGCGCCAGCGGCACGGTCTGGTTGACGATCTTGAGCATGCCGCCGCCGGCGAGCTGCTTGTACTTCACCAGGGCGATGTCGGGCTCGATGCCGGTGGTGTCGCAGTCCATCAGGAAGCTGATCGTCCCGGTGGGGGCGAGGACCGTCGCCTGGGCGTTGCGGTAGCCGTGTCGCTTCCCCTGCTCGAGAACCTCGTCCCACACCTTCCGTGCCGCCTCGCGGAGGTAGGCAGGGCAGGCCGGCTCGATCTTGTCGACAGCCGCCCGGTGCATCTGCATGACGCCGAGCATCGGCTCGCGATTGGCGGCGAAGCCCTCGAAGGGGCCGACCGCCGCCGCGAGTTCGGCACTCGTGCGATTGGCCGTTCCGTGGAGGATCGCCGTGATCGCCCCGCACAGCCCGCGGCCGGCGTCGCTGTCGTAGGCATGCCCGTCGGCCATCAGCAGGCTGCCGAGGTTGGAGTAGCCCAAGCCCAGCGGCCGGTAGAGGTGGCTGTTCTTGGCGATCTTCCGCGTCGGATAGCTGGCATGATCGACGAGGATCTCCTGAGCGACGAAGAAGATCCGGCAGGCGGCCGAGAAACGATCGACGTCGAAAGTGCCGTCGGCCCGGCGGAACTTCATCAGGTTGATGCTCGCCAGATTGCAGGCCGTGTCGTCGAGGAACATGTACTCCGAGCAGGGGTTGCTCGCGTTGATCCGGCCGGAGTTGGGGCAGGTGTGCCAGCGGTTGATCGTGGTGTCGTACTGCACGCCCGGATCACCGCACTGCCAGGCACACTCGCTCATCCGACCGAGGACATCGCGGGCCTTCCAGGATGGGCCGGCCTTCGAGGGATCGGTCACCCAGCGGGTCGTCCAGGTGTCGTCGCGATCGACCGCCTCCATGAAGTCGTCGGTGAGGCGGACGGAGAGATTGGCGTTTTGGAAGAGGATCGAGCTGTAGGCCTCGCCGTTGAAGTTGGAGTCGTAGCCCCCCTTCTCGATGAGGACGCGGGCCTTGTTCTCCTCCTTTGCTTTGCACTCGATGAACTCCATCACGTCGGGATGCGTGACCTTGAGGGACTGCATCTTGGCGGCGCGGCGCGTCTTGCCACCGCTCTTCACGACCGCGGCCACCTGGTCGTAGACCCGCATGAAGGAGAGCGGGCCGGAGGGCTTGCCGCCGCCGGCGAGCTTCTCGCGCTGGCTGCGGAGGGTGGAGAGATCGGTGCCGGTGCCGGAGCCGAACTTGAAGAGCATCGCCTCGCTCCGCGCGAGCTCCATGATGTCTTCCATGTTGTCCTGCACGCTCTGGATGAAGCAGGCGCTCCCCTGCGGATACTCGTAGGGGTTGTCGGGCATGACAACGTCGCGCTTCGCCTCGTCCCAGCGCCAGTTGCAGGGGGCGCCCTTGACGCCGTACTGGTGGTGGAGACCGACGTTGAACCACACCGGCGAGTTGAAGGCCCCGTGCTGGTGGACGCACAGCCAAGAGAGATCGCGGTAGAAGTTCTCGCCATCCTCGCGCGACTTGAAGTAGCCGTCGGCGATCCCCCAGTCGGCGATCGTCCGGGCGACGCGGTGGACGAGCTGCTTGACGGAGTGCTCGCGCTCGGGGGTGTGGATCTCGCCGTAGAAGTACTTGCTGACGACGACGTTCGTCGCGAGTTGGCTCCAGGCGGCGGGGATCTCACAGGCCGTCTGCTCGAAGAGGACCTTGCCATCCTCCCCCTTGATCGCGGCCGTCCGTAGATCCCATTCGGTGGTGTCGAAAGGGCTGGCCACGTCGGTGGGGCAGAAGGTGGCGGGGATGGCGAGCGGCTGGCGGCCGGCCGGCCTCGAATCCTGTCCCCGGAGGTGGTCGACCGACGACGACGATCCGGCGTCCGAGCGGTGGGTGGTGGCGGATCCGGCGGTCGGCTCGAAGGCTGCCATCGGGGAGCTCCGTGGGGCAAGAAGGAAGGGGCGACTGGAAAAGTATACGTCCGTATAGTTCGTGTGCCAGGCGAATCTGGCCGTTGTTCACGCCAGAGCCGCGGATCAACCGGTACAGACGGCCCGGTTCACGCGATCAGGAGAAAGCAGCTCCATCTGCATGCTATCGCTAGATGTTGTGGTGATGACGGGGGAAACCACTTCATATGGACCCCCGTCGACCGGGGCGTGAATGTAACGTGAGGGAACAGACCGTCAAGTCAGTTTTTTCACCCCCCCAATTCCGGCGGGAAAACGCGGGGTCGGCACCGCCGGGGAGGCGCGCCGGCGGGCCCGTGGCCGACCCCTCGTAGGAGTGGTTGCCCGGGAGGGCCATCGTGGGCCCTCCGAGGCTCAGGGCGGGGGGCTGTCGGCAGGGGGGCCGGCGGGGTAGTTTTCAGGCCACCAATCCCTTTTCGAGAGCGAGCCTGTGCGATGGCCAACAACGCCCCTTCCCATCGCGCCGCCGGCCTCCCCGCGGCGTCGCCTGAGCTGATCCCGAAGTCGCTCGAGGGAGCGCGGGTGGTGGTCCTCGCCGGCGACGACTACGAGGACCTCGAGCTTTGGTATCCGAAGCTGCGGCTCGAGGAGGCCGGGGCTGTCGTGACGCTCGCCAGCCGCGACGAGCCGCGGACCTTCCTCGGCAAGCATGGCTATCCCTGCCGGTCGGACACGACCGTCGCCGGGCTCGTGGCTGCCGACTTCGACGGCATCATCCTTCCGGGGGGCTGGATGCCCGATGCCCTCCGCCGCGACGCGCAGGTCCTCACGCTCGTCGCTGACTTCGCCGCCGCGGGCAAACTCGTGGCGGCGATCTGCCACGGCGGCTGGATCGCGATCTCGGCGGGGGTCTACCGTGGCGTCCGCGTCACCGGCAGCCCCGGCATCAAGGACGATCTCCTCAATGCCGGGGCGCTGTTTGAAGACGCGGAGGTGGTCGTCGACCGGCACTTCGTCTCCAGCCGCCGCCCCTCCGATCTGCCGGCGTTCATGGCCGCGGTCATCGGGGTGCTTGTCGCCCGGTGATCCGTCGCCGACCCAGCCACAACGATCCGGCCACGGCAATCCCAGCCAGCGTCGCGCTCGAGGGCTCCGGAACGGCGACGACGTTGGCCTCATACCAGGCGATGGCGTCGTCGTGGACCGTCTCGCTCAGGCCGACGTTGTAGAGGAAGTAGATCGGCTCGGAGGCGAGCCCTCCGGCCGAGAGTGTGACGCCGAAAGCATAAATACCATCGGCCGCACCGGGGGTGGCGAACGACGTTCCGCTCCACCCCGACCCGATGCTCGAGTCGAGGTGTTGGTGAACTCGCCCCTGAACGCCCGTGCTCCCGATGTTGAGCGCGCCCGAGGTCGTGCTTCCGCCGATGAGGAGGTTGAAGGAGCCCTTGTTGAGGTTGATGCCGACGCCGTCGCTGGCTGGCGCGAAGGAAGGCGAGCCGCTTCCGTCCCAGTAGCGGAGCGGACCGTACGCCCCGCCTGCGATCGCCAGGGAGAGGGTCGACTGGGTCGGAAGCTTGCCGTCGTTGGGGAAGACGCCGGTGGTGAAGGCGGAGCTGTTGTTGAAGCCGGGGTCGTTGATGATCCAAGGGTCGAGCGGGTCCTCGCCGAAGTCGTAGCCGAAGACGGACATGCTCTGAGCGGTCGTGCCGCCGAGATCGTCGTGGCCGCCGGTGAGGATCACGCCGCCGCTTGCATAGGGGACGACGTCGGCATGTTGGGCCCGGGCGGATGGCGATCCGAAGAGGCAGGGGGAGCAGGTGGCGACCAGAGCCATCAACAGCCCCCCTCCGGCCGTGGC
The DNA here is from genome assembly GCA_903951635.1 of uncultured Planctomycetaceae bacterium. Taxonomy (GTDB): domain Bacteria; phylum Planctomycetota; class Planctomycetia; order Pirellulales; family UBA1268; genus QWOP01. The sequence continues at coordinate 6,896 of CAJBCV010000245.1, read as the reverse complement.
GAGCGGGTGTGCGGTGCGTGTCGGGACATTCATCGGGAAACTCCGTTGTGTGAGAATGTGAACAAGGGTGGGGAATGCGAACACCAGGGCCGATTCGGAAGCATGTGTCATTCGGTGCAGCGACCGGGCCATCCTTCGGCCCGGCGAAGCTGCCGTGGGGGCGACTCCTTTCCGGTGGAGGGGCACGGGGTGGTGCGCCGTCAGGACGACTGGCGGCGGTACTCGAGGCCCAGGGCGCGTCAGCGCGGTCTTGAAAACTCGGGCTCCTGCCAGGGGGGAGCGCACAGCCGCGCGATCTCCTCCTCGGCGATCGACTCGATGTGACCGTCGGCGTAGAGGTAGTGAGCCGAGCGGAGGTGGCGTCCGACGGCTACCTCGTTGGCCACGCCCTGGAACACGAGCCCTCGGTTCTTGCGGGTCGTCGTGAACCAGTCGAAGGAATGAACGTGGTCGGCGTAGGGATCGTCGAATCCCTTCTTCTCCGAGAGCTCGAAGGCGAGGATCGATTTCGTCTTCTCGGTGATCGTCCGCATCCGATCGAACGAGGGACGGGCCTCGGAGGAGAGCCAGCCGTTGAGGGTGTAGCTTGTCATTCTCGCCGCGAGGCGCTGCGTGGCGAGCTTGTCGTCGGGACAGATCCGGATGGCGTCGACGCTCTCGATGAACGGCGCGACCGAGTAGATCCACGCGCGGGTGAACTCCCCGGTGACGGGATCGGGCTCGACGGTGTGGGTCGTGTCCGGCCACCGGCCCTGGTGCGTGTCGGCGAAGTTGAGGATGCCGATCCCCACCTGTCGCATGTTGCTCGCGCACTGGATCCGTCGCGCCGCCGCCCGCGCTGACTGGACGGCGGGGATGAGGAGGCCGACAAGGGTGCCGATGATGGCGATCACCACGAGCAACTCCACGAGCGTGAAGCCGGGCCGCGAAGGGGGCAGCGAGCAGGGGCACCGAAGGCAGCCGGAAGCGGGAGCTTGGGGACGGAGGGTGGTCATGGTCGCGGCGGGAGGAGGGGGCCGGATGTCGCAGTCGCAACGCAGTTGCACATGCATCGTAACCTGTTATGCATAGCCTATGCAAGTGCATAACAGAGGTGTCGGTGGCCCGTGGCGGATCGGCGTCGGGGAGTTGGCGATGGGGATGGCCGGTACAGCAGCGACGTCGGCGGGCCTCCGTCTCTCACCCCGACCGGGAGACGAGTGTCAGGCAGTTGCAGGTGTCGCCAGGGAGCTGAACTCCGCCGTCATGGATGCCGATCACCCGGACGAGGGGTTCGTTTCCGCAGCGCTCAAGCAACTTCAGGCCGCGGCGCTCGTCCATCGGGATGCCGTCCGGGGGAGCGGCGGCTGATCCATGTCGGGAGCCCCGGAGGATGGCGTGGTGTAGACTGAGGCAATGCACGCCAAACCCGGCCGGCGGACCAAGACCGCCGGCGTCCCACCGACCGATGCAGCCCGCGCGCGGATCCGCTCCGCCGGGCTGCGCTGCACGCCGGCCCGACTGGCGGTCATGGAGCGTCTGGCTGCCTCCCACGGCCCCAGAACCCATGCCGAGCTCGCCGCCGAGCTCACCGCCGGGGCCGCCCATGCCGGGAGTGGGTATGACAAGGCGACGATCTACCGCAATCTCGTCGAGCTCACGGAAGCCGGCCTGGTGACCCGGGTCGAACTCGGGGACCATGTGTGGCGCTTCGAGCTCAAGGGTGTCGCCGCCGATGGGACGGGCCAAGCGCATCACCCCCACTTCGTCTGCACGGAGTGTGGCGGCGTCTCCTGTCTCGACGGGATGGAGGTGGCGATCACGCCGCGCCCCCGCGCGACTGCCAAGGGGCGTAAGCCGGCCGGCGCCAAGAGCGAGCCCGGCCACAACCGGATCGGCTCGGTGAGCGAGGTGCTCCTCAAGGGGCGCTGCGAGGATTGCACCTGACCGGTCGAACGCCCCAATCGAAGATGCCGAGTGAAACCGGCGATGGGGATCGGCAGTCGATCGTCGAGTGGGGTTGGCGGAGAATGGGGATGCACCGCTCGTTTCGATGGTGGCTGTACGGCCTGTGGGCGATGCTGGCGCTCCTCCAGCCTGGCCAGCGAGCCCAAGGCGCCGCCGAGGAGGGCTTCGAGCCGATCTTCAACGGCCGCGATCTCGATGGCTGGGTGATCGAATCGCACGCCGATTCGGAAATCCATCCTGACGGCCGGCCGGTGTGGAGCGTCAAGGACGGGGAGATCGACTGCGACGGCCTCGGCTTTGGCTTCCTCCGCTATGCCCGCGAGCCGTTTGCCGACGTCACGCTGCGGATGGAGTTTCAGCTCGGCAAGAAAGCCGACGGTGAGCCCTGCAACGCCGGCATCGGATTGCGGACGGGCGTTTTCGACCGGCGTCGCTCGCGGGCGACGCGGCCGAGCATCCGCGGCTACGAGCTCCAGCTCCTCGCCGACGCAGGCGCCCCGCCGACGACCCATTCCTCAGGCTCCCTCTACCGTTACGTCGCGCCACGCGAAAACGCGATCCGCCCGGCTGGGGAATGGAACGATCTCGAAGTGAGCCTCTCTGGGCCGCGGATCCGCGTCGTCCTCAATGGCCGCTCGATCCAGGAGGTCGACCAGGAAAGCATTCCCCAGATCCGCACCAAGCCCCTCTCCGGTTTTTTCTCCCTGCAGAATCATGGCGGCCCGGCCCGTTTCCGCAATCTCCGGGTGCGCCGGGAGCCGCCGAACGCGGTCGGCCAGGCGTCGCTTGACGCCCGCGAGAGCCTCGAAGCCCAAGGAAGAGTCGTTGCCAGCCGCGACCCCGCCATCGGCATCCGCGGCCTCCTTCGCTACGCCCTCGAAGCTGCCGGCCGGGGCTTCGATCCGGCGGCGATCGAGGGGGCCTTGGAGCTGGCCCGCTCGATGCAGGTCGTCGGGGCGGAGGAGGCCGATCGTGGCAACTTCCGCTGGCGGCTCGGCGACGCCGACGTGACCGACGACAACGCCTGCGAGTTTGCCGGGCAGTTGCTCGCGCTAGTGCGCCTCGAAGACGACGGCCGGCTCGTGCCGCGCCCCGCGGGCCGGCGGCTGTCGCCCCGCGGCCGCGAGCTTGTCGACGCGATGGCCCGCGACGCCCTCGTCGCCATCCGCCGCCGCCGCGTCGAGCCGGGCTACACGAACATCTTTCTCACCCACACTTGGAACCTCCTCGCTCTCGGCGACCTCGCCGGGCCCGACGCCATCGCCGCAGGGGAGGGAGCATGGCGGGAGTGGCTCGCCTTCACACGGGCGCGCGGGGTGACGGAGTTTGTCGCGCCGACGTATCTCGGCGTCGATCTCGATGCGCTGGCGCTCGTTGCCGATCATGCCCCGTCGTGGGAGACGCGCGCCGAGGCGGAAGCGGCGCTCGGGTATTTCTGGCGGAGCGCCGCCTGCCATTGGCTCCCGGTCGCGCAGCGTCTCACCGGCCCCCATGCCCGCGACTACGACTGGCTCTTCGGCCGCGGCTATGCCGACGAGCATCTCGTCGAGGCCGGCTGGCTGACGGTGCCGCCGCGACCCGAGGGGGCCGGGTGGCTGCCGGGAGCGCCGCGCGACGGTCTCCATCACTTCCGCACCGCCTGCCGGTGGGAGCCGCCGGGGAGCCTCCTCGAGGATGTCGTCGCCCGCGCCCCGCGCTGCGTTGTCGAGCGGACGGGAGAGCGCCCCTGGCAGCGGACCACCGATTGGGTGGGGAAGACGTCGAGCCTCGGGATCGCCGGGGAAGGCCGCGGCGCGGAAGACAAGACGCTCGTGGTCAATCTGCCGCCGCTCGACTGGACGGGCGGGGCCGGCGGCGAGCCGTGGCGCGGCGCGAACGTGACCCTCGTCTTCGATGGCCGCGGCGATCCCTACGGCACGGTTCACGAAGCGTCGGCCGAAGCGCCGCAGGCGAAGCCGAGCCATCTCCGGCCGTATCTGGTCTCCTCGCAGCAAGGCGCGCGGGTGACGGCCCTGTGGCTCCTCGATCCGCGCCGCGCGCCGTTCCGGGTCGATCCGAAGTCGCTCTCCGGTCTTGCGGCCCATCTCCTCCTCCCAGGGGCTTGCGAGGTGTGGACCGTCGACGGCGTCCTCGCCCCCGGGGCAAAGCTCCCCCCCGACGCTGTTCTCTTTCTCCGTGGGGCCGACACCGTGCTGGGCGTCCGCTATCTCGCTCCGCGCGAGGCCGATCTTAGGGCCGCGGGAGTGGAGCTCGTCGCCGACGGCGGTCAGAAGCCGGTGCAGCGGCTGACGGCGACGTTTGCAGAGGGCGTGCCGGAGCGCGGCGCGCTTGTGGGCCTCGATCTGGAATTGCGCGAAGGCTGCGACGACGAGGCGTTTGTCGGATTTCGCCGCGAGTTTGCGGCCCGGGAGGTGCGGCTCGAGGCCGTGGGGACGCTCGTCCGTGCCACCGGCAGCCTGCCGCTCGAACTCGATCTGGGGAATGGCGACGCGCGGCCGCGCCGGCTCCGCTTCGAGCCGGTGCTCCCGGCAGGCGATCTCATCCTCCTCGACGGCGTCGAGATCGGCCGCGCGGCGCTCGAGCCCGAGGAGCCGAGGTAGCGTCGCGGTGTCGCGGAGGGTCGGGCGGCGACGCCTGCAAGCGCTTTCACGAATGGCCGGTGAGGATCTCCCGGAGCCGCTTGGCGGGGACGCGGCCGAGGGTGAGGGGCGCTGCCCCTGCTTCGAAGGTCACCACCGTTTCGTTGCGCGACTTCCATTCGATCTGGTCGACGGTGGCGATCTGGACGATGTGTGATCGGCCCACCCGGGCAAAGGCGTCGGTGGGGAGGATGGTGTCCCATTGGCTCAACCGTCGCCCGAAGAGGAGCACTCCCTGCGGCGCCTTGAGCGCCACCCGCGTGTAGTTGCGGAGCGATTCGATCCAGCAGATGTCGCCGACGGTCACCATCGACACCCTGGTCTTGCCGGCCAGCGGCACGCTCACGGAGGCGTCGAGGGCCAGCACCGTGGCGACGTCGTCCTCGGCGGGGTCGCCATCCTCGATGTCCGGCTTGCCGACAACCTGCCTGCGGACACGGGCCACCGTGTCGGCGAGCCGCTCCGGATCGACCGGCTTGACGAGATAGTCGAGGGCGGCGGCGGCGAACGCCCGAACGGCATGCTTCTCACTGGCGGTGACAAACACCACCTGCGTGCCGTCCGGCACGCTCACGAGAAGGTCGAGGCCGCTGTCGCCGGGCATGTCGACGTCGAGAAACACGACGTCGGGCGACGTCGTCTCGAGGAAGCCGCGGGCCTCGGCGACATTCTCGGCGACGCCGACGATCTCGATCTCCGCGTGGGCCGCGAGGAGACTCCGCATCATCTCGTTGGCATAAGGCTCATCGTCGACGAGGAGCGCGGAGATCATGGCGATGTCCTGAAACTGGTGGGGCTGGCCGGTCGGTATCAGGCGGTCGTCGGGGGCGCGGCGGGATCGGGCTTGGGCGTCGGATCGGCGGGGATCCGATCAGGTTCCTCCCCTCCCGGTGGCTTGAGCGTGGCGGGCATGCGGATGACGACGCGCACCCATCCGCCATCGAGATCGGGGTCGATGACCGTGTCGACGGTGGCGGTTTTGTCGACGAGGAGGGCGAGCCGCTTGCGGAGGGAACGGATCCCGGTGGAGGGAGACCGCGTCGTGTCGGGCTCCACCCAGCGGCCTGAATTGGCGACTACCACCTCGAGCATGGCGTCGACCACCTTGGCCGTCACGCTCACCCGCAGCGGCATGCTGCTCGTCTGGCCGCCGTAGTTGAGGGCATTCTCGAGGAGTGGCTGGATGAGCATCGGCGGCACGAGCGCGGCGAGGGCCGAGCGATCGCAGGTGACGCGGCAGATGAGATTCTTCCCGAATCGGGCCTGCTGCACGCCGAGGTATTTCTCCAAGGCGTGCAGCTCGCGGGAGAGGGGCTCGAACGTCCCGGCGTCTCCGAGGACAAACCGCAGATAGTCGGCGAGGTCGCGGATCACGCTCTCCACGGCGTCGGGATCGTCCTTGGTAGCCAAGACGGCGTTGAGCGCGTTGAAGAGGAAGTGGGGGTTCATCTGCTCCTGGAGCTTCTGAAGCTCGAGGGTCCGGGCGGCCGCCTCCGCGCGGAGCATGCGATTTTCGAGGTCGACCGCGGTGGCCTCGTTCTCGGCGAGGAGAATCTCGGTCTTGTGGAGATCCTCGATCATCTCCAGCCCGAAGATGCTCGCGCACCAAAAGAACGTCGTCACGAGCCTCGGCACGAGCAGCCCGACGATCCGCGCTCCGCTCCAGAGCGTCGGGCCGCTGATCCCGCCGGCGATGAGGAGCAGCACCGAAGCCCCGAGGCCCACCAGCGACACCGCGATCATCAGCGGCCACCGCACCCGCCGCGACACCCCGCGGAGCCTGGCCCGTTCGAAAACCAGATAGACGATGGTCGAGATCACGAAACCGGTGCCGACCCGGAGCACCATCGCCAGCCACGGCGTCGGCGCGGTCGGCTCCACGGCCCGGCTCAGCCCGAGCACGGCCGCGGCGATCGCCGTCCAGAACAACACCTGGAACGACCAGAAAATCCGCGTTCGCCAGCGCGGCAGTGACTCCCGAAGCGCCGCGATCCGCGTCGGCATGACGCCGGTCGGAATCTGATCGGGATCTCGGCTGGCGGAGGCCTGCTCCATGAGCTGGTGTTGCCTCAAGGCGAGGAAGAGAGAGGGAGTGCCACAAGCGGAGGCGTAACTGCCTGCGGAGGCGTATTTGCCTGAGAAGTCTTCCCGACTTGCGAAGGCTTACCGACTGGCCAGCGAACGATCGCGGCAGCGTCCCGGCGACACGATAGCAGTCTGTCTGTGATCGATCGACCCGCTCCGTCTGGGAGGTTCGCCGAAAGGCGACTCGTCGCGCCATTTCGTGCGCGCCGACTACCGGATTGGTGC
>CAJBCV010000244.1 GCA_903951635.1 uncultured Planctomycetaceae bacterium | reverse complement strand
TGCTCCGCGACGCCTGTGCAGCGGGGCTCTCCTGCTTCACCCATCTCGGCAACGCCTGCCCCCATCTCCTTCCCCGCCACGACAACATCCTCCATCGGGTGCTCGCCTGCGAGGAGCTCCCGTTTGTGACCCTCATCGCCGACGGTGTCCATCTGCCGCCATTCTTCCTGGGCGCGATGATCCGCTGGCTGGGGCCCGACCGGGCGATCGTCGTTTCCGATGCGACGGCCGCGGCAGGCATGGGCATGGGGACGTTCCACCTCGGCGGCCTCTCGGTCGTCGTCGGCGAGGATGGCGCGGCTTGGTCGGCCGACCGGACGCACCTCTTCGGGTCGACGGCGATGCCGTCCCATCTGCGGCGTGTCCTCGCCGACGTGGGTCAGAGCGAGCCGGCGATCGACCGGCTCATCGCCACGAACCCCCACCGCGCCCTCGCGGCAGCCGTAGGCGGCTGACCAGACGGTATGGTGCTCCGCCGAAAACATGCCCGGTCCGGCTCGGACCGTTGGGCAGGAGTTACCAGAACGTACGACGGTCATGCCCGGAGAGGCCAGTGCCGACGCCGGTGGGATCAATCCCACCGGCGTCGGGCCGGAATGGATTCAGACCGTCTGGAAGGTGCCACCGACCGCGGCGGTGGTATCGATGTTCAGTCCGTTACCGCTGATCGTGTTGCCGAGCACGATGGTGCCGGCCGAATCCCCCTTCGCGTAGAGTCCGAAGGAGGTGTTGGAGACCATCCGGTTGACACTCACGACCGACAGCCGCTTCGCCCCGTCGAGGACGACACCGCTGGAATTGCTCTCGAACGTGTTGCCCTCGATCGTCGTGCCGTCACAGTCGCCGCTGGCATAGAGGCCGAAGGCGCTGGCCCCGATGGAGCGGTTGCCTCCGCTGACGCCCAGTCCGGTTGCCGCCGAGAGCACGATGCCCGACGTGTTTCCGCTGATCACGTTGTTGACCACCGTGGTGCCCGTGAGAACACCGCGCGCATAGATCCCGTTGGCACACCCCGCGATGGTGTTGATGTCCCCGGCATGGATGTCGCCCACCATCAGCCCCCGGACACCGTCGAGAAACACCCCGTAGGCCCCCACCGCAGCACCGTTGATCGCGTTGCCGGTGAGGCTCGAACCGGCGGCGTTGCCCTGGGCGTAGGCACCGTGGGCGGTGTTGCCGACGACCTGATTGCCGCCGTTTACCGCCACGCCGAGGGCGTCGAACAATCCGATACCGACCACGTTGGCATCGATGGTGTTACCGGCCACCGTTGACGCCGAGCAATCCCCCTGGGCGAGCACCCCGTAGGCGGAGTTCGCACCGAAGCGATTCCCGCCGTCAGCCAGCAGGCCCTTCGCGGCGGTGAGTACCAGACCGCTGCCGTTCCCGGTCACGGTGTTGGCTCGCACCACGCTCCCGGTGGAGAGATTGCGAACCTGCATTCCGACATTCCACCCCGACACCGTGTTGCCAACCCCCGTGTCACCGACACGCAGCCCCGTGGCCGACTCGAGATACACGCCGTAGGCACCGGCCCCGCCGCCGCTGATCGTGTTGTTTGTGACACTCGAACCGGTCGACGTTCCAGCGGCGTAGACGCCTTCGGCAGTACTGCCGGTGATCGTATTGCCACCGTCAACGGTGACCCCGGTCGCGGCGGAGAGCGCCACCCCGATGACGTTCGTCGCGATCTCGTTACCGGCGATCACCGTTCCACTCGACGTCCCCTGAACGAGGACACCGTAGGCGCTGCTGCGGGTGACATGGTTGCCGCCGTTGATGAGAAGCCCCTGGGCCGACGCCAACACCGCTCCGGAGCCGTTGCCGTCGAACGTGTTTCCAGCGACGGTCGCGCCGGCCAGGCCGTTGCGGGCGTAGAGGCCGATCGCATGGCCACTGACGACGTTGCCCTCACCGATCCCCGTGCCGCCGACGATCACGCCGGGGGACGCGTCGAGGAACACGCCAAATGACCCACCCCCCACGCCGGCAATCGTATTCCCCTGGAGGACCGTCCCCGACGAGCCGCCGACGGCATAGATTCCCTGGGAGGTGCTGTTGAGGATCTGGTTGCCACCGTTGATCAAGATCCCCGTGGCACTCGACAGGCAGACCCCGATGGTGCTCCCGGAGATCGTGTTGCCGGTCACGGTCGTGTCGAGGAACGCCCCTTGCGCGAGAAGCCCGTAGGAGGAATTGGAGAGGATCTGGTTGCCACCGGCGACGGTGAGGTTCCGGGTGTGGAGGAGATAGACGCCGGTGCTGTTACCCTGGACGAGGTTGTTCTCGATCCTCGAAGAGGCGAGCCCGTCACGGGCGACAATTCCGATGCCCGTGCCGACGATCGAATTGCCGTTCCCGGTGCCGACGAGGCCCAGATGGACGTTCTTCGCATTGTCGAGAAACACCCCGTAGGCTCCGGCGCCGAGGCCGTCGACAACGGTGCCACTGACGGTCGTCGTCGTCGCAGCGAGTCCGGTGGCGTAAACCCCCGAGGAGGTGTTGGCGAGGAGTTGGTTGCCGCCGTCGATGGTCAGGCCGCCAGCACCGGCAAGGTAGACCCCGACGACGTTATTTCGCACGGTATTTCCCGACAGGCGGCTGCCGCTTGAATCTCCCTGCACATACACCCCGTAGGCGAGATTGTCGGAGATCGTGAAGCCCGCCAGATGCGATCCGGCCGACGACTGGAGGATGATCCCCGATCCGGCGAAGCGACGGATCGTGCTCCCCGGCGCCTGGATGTCGATGGCCGGCACTCCCGCCGCCACGACGAGGCCGTTGGTAGCGGCGCCGACCGCCGCACCGTCGAGTGCGATCGTCGACAGCGCGGTCAGCCCGCCGGCGGAATTCACCGCCAACGATGCCAGCGGCACGCCCGCACCGACGGCGGCGTTGAAGCTCACGAGCCCCGCGCCGGTGGCGAGCGTGAGGTTGCGGGCACCGTCGACGGCGCCGCTGAACACCAACGCACCCCCGCCGGTCGTGAGCTTCGTGTCCCCCTGCAGAAGGGCCGCATCGCCGTAGGACTGCCCCGAACTGGTCACGAGGTCGCCGGTGAGCGTCGTCAGCCCTCCGCCGCCGGTCGAGAGCGAGCCGATGCCGGTGAAGGTGGCCCCGTCGATCGCGGTCACACCGCCGAAGTCGATCGCGAGTGAACGGCCACCGCCGACGACGCCCGCCCCGAACGTCCCGCTCGCGGCCGTCAACGTGACCAGCGGCTGTCCGAGCGTCATCGCCCCGCCGTAGGTCTGCGTTCCGGTCGTGGTGATGTCGGCCGCGGCGAGCGTCGTGCCGGTGACGCCCAGGTCCTTGACGGCGGCGACGTTCCCCTCGAAGACGGCTTCACCGACGATGGTGAGCGAGCGGCCGCCACCGCTGATCGGCGCGCGGAAGGTCGCCGTCGCGGCGGTGAGCGTCACGTCCGCCGGCGAGGCGAGATCGCCGAGGTGGACCGGACCGGAATAGACCTGCTCCGCTCCGACGGTGGAGATGTCGGCTTGGAGCGAGATCGACGATCCAATCAGTTCGAGAGCCGTCCCCGGCGAGAGCGTAAGGATGCCCTGCGGCGACCCGGCTTGGGTGATGACGGGGAGGATGTCGCTGCGGCCGATCACAAGCCGCGACGCGACGATCGCCTCGAGCAGCGGGTTGGTGTCGGCGCCGAGTTCGATTTCCTGCCCGAGGAGAAGGTTGCGGATCGAGACCGTCCCCGTGGTGGCAATCGAACCGCTGGCAAAGATATCGGCCAGCATGCTGTCGGCGGTGAACGCCAGATCGCCGCTGGTCGAGCCGACGGTCCCATTGAGATCGACGAGGCCGGGCGATGTCGTGAAGGGGTAAACGATGCTCGGATCCCCCACTCCCTGATGGCCGGTGACGGAGACATCCCCGGCGACGGTCGTGATTCGACCGGTGCTTTTCAGCCACGCGCCGAAGTTGAGCGACGTGCCCACACTTCCCCCTCCGAAGCCCTCGATCATCACGTCGCCAGGCCTGCCTGGAGCGGAGGTCGTCGACACCGTGCCTTCGATCACGACCCCGGCGTTGCTGCCGTTGGTCGACGATCCGGTGCCGGTGATCGACACCCCGCCGCCGGTCGACGAGACGCTTCCGAGGGGGGCGATTTCCACGCCATGGTTGCCATCTCCGCCCGACGCCCCACCGACGCCGGTGATCGTCACGGTCCCGAAGCTGGCGCCGTCATCACCGGCACGGACCAGCCCGAGGATCGAGACCCCGACCTGGTCACCGAGGATCGCATCTCCGCCACGGCCGGCGATGACGATCGACCCGCCGCTGCTGGTCACCGATCCGAGCGCGCCGATCACCGTCCCTGCCGCCACCGCGATCGCCTGCAGCCCTTCATCGGCGTCGAGGGTGATCGCCCCGGTGGCCGTGGAGAGCGCGGCATTGACGTTGACGCTGACGCCAGAGAGGGACACGCCATGAGCGCCGCTGAATGTCGTCGCCGCCGTGACGTTGGCCGTCCCGCTGCCAGGAATCGCGAGCGCGACGGCGAGATCGGCGTCCCATGTGCTCGCGCCCACACCACCGGCGACGTCGACGGTGACACCCCGCACACTGTCGGTCACGAACGCGTTGGTCAGCCCCAGCGCGGTCGTGATGGTGAGGGTGTTCGAGCCGTTCCCCACGAGTTGGCCGGGGATTTCCAGTCCCGTGAACAGATCGCTACTCGTGAACACGTAGCTGTTCGCCCCGGTCGCCGTCAACGACACGTCGGCACCGATCGTGTCGATGTCGAGGTTGAGGGTGCCGCCTCCGAAGGCGAACGTGGTCAGCATCGAGCGGCACTCGAGTCCTTCGATCGATGCCCGATGGGACCGCCTCACCTGCCGCCGCGGCCGCGAATGGGCTTCAGCGAGAGAACGAAAGGAACGACGGAAAGAAGGCGCGAGCATGGGAAGGTCCTCGGGAATCAGCGTCGACCCCCGAACCGCACCGTGGGATGGGCGGGCCGAGGTTTGCGCCGATGGACGTCGTCTGGTGAGCCGTCCGTCCTGGGACCGAGAAGTGCCACGAAGAGGTGACACCGTGCCTGAACTTCTTGGCACTACTCGACGGAACCTTAGGCGCCGACCAGGCCCAGGGTCAAGCATGGGCTTCCGGGATAACACGCCCACCCCGGTCGTCCGCGCGTGTCGCCCGCTGTTCCTGCAGCCCGCTGCTCCCGGCGCAGCCCGATGACGGGGGCGGTTGGACCATGCTGGATCGCGGTGTCAGTTCTCCGCGTCGGCCTCAGGCACTCCCGCTTCGGGCTCGGCTTGGAGTTCCGCTTCGGCCTCCGCCGCTGCGGTGCGGTCGGCACAGAACCAGGCAAGCCGGCCGAGGAGGCGGAAGTAGATCAGCCACACCAGGCTCGACATCACGCTCACGACTGCGATCGCCACGATGCCCCACGGCTGTCCGCCCCCGCCGGCCGGGATGGCGAGCAGCACGATCGTGGCCGCAGCGAGGAGGAGAATGGCCGTCGACAGATAAAATCTCCCCCAGCCGCCGGGAGCCACCCAGAACGTGCGGAGGAGCGGGAGCGAGACGACGTCGAACAGCGCGCCGTTTTCGAGCAGCGAGAGGAGCACGACGGGGAAGAGGAAGAAAAACCCCACCGGCACGCCGCCGTCGCTCGGGCTTCCGAACTCTCTCGACACCCAGGCCAGGCCCACAAGCGGCGCCACGCTGATGCCGACGCCGGTGGCCACGACGAACGTCTCACCGATCCAATCGAGAAACGCTGCGTCGGGCCAACGCACGATCCGGTCGCAGCCGTTGGCGGTGTCGCCGATGATCGCGAGCGCACAGGCCGCGGCCACCGCGAACCAGATCACGACGGCAAACACCGTCAGCACGGTGAACATCGCGCCGAGAAACGAGAGCCGGCCGTCGGTGCTAGCCATCAAGCGGAGGCTCTCGCGCGCAAGCACTCCGACCACGCACGCGAGCACCGCCAGCAGGAGCGTGCGCCCGCGGACGCCGGGGGAGAAGGGAAACGCCCACGTCCCGGTGAGAAAGGGGCGGTCCGGTAGACGGGGCCGATGGGCACCACGCTTCTTTTTCATCGCCCCGCGTTCCTCCCGCCGTCGTTCCCGTTCCTCACGCCCGGTCTGAATCCTCGCGGAGCATCACCACCTCGACGTCGTCGCCAGCCTCGGCACGACGAACCCCGGCGGGAAGCGCGAGATAGGCATCGGCGACCGCCAGGCCAACCAGGTCGGAGGAGCCCGTCCAGGAGAGCGGATGGGCGACAAGGCTGCCGTCGTCGCCCGATTCGAGGCGGCACGGGGCATACACCGGCCGATCCTCGGCCCCCTTGGCCGCTGCAGCCAGCCGCGCGCGCCGCCGGGGGAGAGACCAGCGCCCCTGGTGCCAGCCGAGGAGGGAAGCGAGCGCTGGCCGAACGAAGAGATCGAAGCAGACGAGACTCGAGGCCGGATTGCCGGGAAGCCCGAAGACGAGGCACCGCCCACCCCCGCCGGGGCGCGTGAAGATGCCGAACCACACCGGCTTTCCCGGCTTGAGACGAACCTTGTGAAAGATCTTCTCGACGCCACAGCGGCGGAAGGTGTCGGGGACGAGATCGAGATCCCCCGCCGAGACGCCGCCGGAGAGGAGGAGAATGTCGGCCGCGAGCCCCTGTGACACCGCCGCGCGAAGCGGCTCCGGCCGATCGACGACCGTGCCGAGGGCCACCGGCTCGCCACCGAGAGCGGCGACGGCCGCGGCGAGCATCGGGCCGTTGGAATTGCGCGTCTGACCGAAGCGGGGCAACGCCTCGGGGGCGACAAGCTCGCTCCCCGTCGAGAGGATCGCCACGCGCGGCCGCGGCACGACCACGACATGCGTCGCCCCCGCCTCGGCCGCGAGCCCCACCGCCGCCGGCGTGAGGAGCGCCCCCGCCGGGAGGACCTCGGCGCCGGCCTGGAACGCACAACCGCGCAGACCGACATGCTGCCCGGCGCGAAACTTCAGCTCGACAAGCCGGACGACCCCTCCGGCATGCACACCGGCCGTTCCCTCGACGGCAGATTCGATCGGCACGACCGCATCGGCCCCCGCTGGGATCGGCGCCCCGGTCATGATCCGAGCGCAGGCGCCAGGGCGGATCGTGAGCGTCGAGGCATCGCCGGCCGCGAGATCGACGACGACGTCGAGCGACACTGGCGCCGCATTCTCCGCTGCTCCTTCGAGCATGTCCGCCGAGCGGACGGCGAAGCCGTCCATCATGGCCCTGTTCCACGGCGGGGAATCGACGTCGGCGACGATCGGCTCGACGAGCCTCCGCCCCCGTCCCTCCTCCAGCCGCACGCGCCGCGACGGAAGCAGGCGGGCATCCGCCACGACATGGGCCAGCGCCGCTGCGAGATCGATCATCGCCTTTTTTCGGGCGGCAGCCCGCCCCTCCGGTGGCATCGCGGGGATGGGGCTTCAGGCCGTGGCCGCAGCCGACCGGCCGGCCGACGGGACGGCGCCCGGGCCGACCGCGAGGAAGGCGCGGAGGAGATCGTAGCCGGCGGGAGTGAGGAAGCTCTCGGGATGGAACTGCACGCCGTAGATCGGCAACGTCGCGTGGCGGACGGCCATGATCTCCCGCGAGCCGTCGGGGGCCGTCGACCAGGCATCGACATGGAAGTCCCGCGGCAGGGTCGGGGGATCGATGACGAGGCTGTGGTAGCGCGTCGCCTCGATCGGGCTCTGGAGTCCGGCAAACAGCCCCTGCCCCGAATGCTCGATCCGATCGACCTTGCCATGCATGAGCCGCTTGGCCCGGACGATCTTGCCGCCAAAGACCTGCCCGATCGCCTGGTGGCCGAGACAGACGCCGAGGATCGGCATCCGGCCGGCGAAACGGCGGACGGCGTCGCAGGAGATCCCCGCCTCGTCGGGCGTGCAGGGGCCGGGGGAGATGACCAGATGGCTCGGGGCGAGGGTGGCGATTGCGTCGCAATCGATCTGGTCGTTGCGATGGACCTCGATCGGCACACCGGAGGCGATCTCGCCGATCCGTTGGACGAGGTTCCAGGTGAACGAGTCGTAGTTGTCGACGAGGAGAATCATCGGCTTCACCCCAGCAGTTCCGAGGGATGCCCCTCGCGGTCGACCAGCGGCAGGACGTGCGGTTTGTAGATCGTCGTGTAGGCCTCGGCAACGCGATGGGCCTCGAGGGCCTCGGCCGACGCCCAGTGCTCGACGAGGACGAAGCGGCGCGGCTCGACGGTCGAGTGATAGACGTCGAACTTCAGACACCCGGGCTCCGTGAGACTGCCGCTCCGCTGCTTCGCGAGGAGGTCGCGGACGCGGGGAACGTCGGCCGGATCGCGGACGAGGATCATGACGGTGAGGCAGAGCATGGGGCATTTCTCCGGGAAGTGACCTAGCCTACCACCAGTTTGGCCGCCGGCGGCGCGACCGAGTCGCCCCGGCGGGCGAGGATGCGGAGATACGGGGGAAGAAAGGCGGCCCGGTCGGCAAACGATCCCGGCTCGGCCCCCGGCCGGGTGTGATCGGGCTCGCAGAGATCCTCGATGACAAATCCCGCCGCGCAGATCCCGCCGAGGATCGCGGCGAGACCGTGGAGAAACTCCTGCGTTCCCGGCTCACGGAGCCGCGACGGTGGGGCCGGGGGGAGCGGCTCGCGGCGGTCGGAACGGTGTTCGAGTTCCCACCGCCCGGTGGGGCCCGGGGCAAGGCCAGCCTGGAGGCTCGATGGATGTTTGTGCTGGCTCACGTAGCGCCCCCCGGGCCGGGTCACCCGGGCCACCTCGCGGAACACGCTTCCCACGTCAGGGACGTAGCAGGTGCTCACCGGATGGATGACGAAGTCGAAGCGCCCGGTCGCGAACATCCGCAGGTCGTCCATCGAGGTCTGGACGATCTCCAGATCGAGCCGCCGCTCGGCCGCCACCTGCCGGTCGAGAGCGAGCATCGCGGGGGAGAGATCGACGACGGTCACCCGCGCCCCGGCCGCCGCATAGAGGGGCCCGTGCTTGCCCCCGCCGGCCGCGAGGCAGAGGAGTGCGAGGCCATCGAGCCGCGCCGGGAGCCACGGCCGCCCCGCCGGCCCGCCGCTCCCGAGCCAGCGACGCGGATCGTCGAAGGCCTCGTCGGCGGCCGGGCGGGCGAGGGCCGCCTGCGCGGTCGCCAGCCGGTCCCAGGCGCGGGCATTGCAGGCCAGCGCCGCCTCACGCCGCTGATGGTCGGGGGGATCGTGCATGGCAGGCTCGCCATCCTCCGCGAACTGGCTCAGGCTCAATCGCGGTCGTAGAGGGCGTCGCGGGTGGCGAGATCGCGTGGCTCGCCGTCACAGACAAACCCCAGCTTCTTCCGCTCCATCATCCCCGCCTGCTCGGCGGTGAGCCAGGTGTCGCCGGGCACGTCGACGGCGAACTTCCACGGCCGCGACTCGACGTGGCCGTCGAGGAAGCAGACGTTGGCCTGCGTCGCATGGCGGAAGTGGACGGTGGCGAAGTTCCCGCTGGGGGGAACGAGACCGCCGAGGTTCTCCATGAACTTCAGGTCGTAGCGGACCTGGGCGCTGTCGGCGAACACGATCGTCCGCTGCGTCTCGCGGACGCTCGCCATCGAGAAGCGCCGGTCGCGGTCTTCGAGCTTCGGGGTGTAGTTGGCGTCATAGCCGATGACCGTCCCTGGCCCGAGGGCGGGGTTGTAGTCGTAGCCACTGCACATCGTGCCGTACGTCAGTGTGTCGACCTGCCCCGGCCCGAACGACGGGCACTGGTAAACGGCGACGTTCCCCTCCAGGTACGGCGTGAGGAGCCCGGTGGTGAAATCGACGCCTTCGGGGCCGCCGGCGGGGTTGGCCGAGACGGTGCCGAACCAGTAGCGGCTGCTGCCCGGGTAGGGATATTCGCCGGCGAGCGTCCCGGCGATCCGTCGGGCGTCGTCGAGCTTCAGCGGCGGCAGCCGGCCACGCTGTGAGTCGGTGAACAACTGCACCGCCAGGCCGAGCTGGCGGAGATTACTCGAGCAGGCGGCGGTGCGGGCGGCTTCACGCGTCGCCTGAACGGCCGGGAGGAGGAGTCCGAGGAGGACCCCGATGATCGAGATCACGACGAGGAGCTCGACGAGCGTGAAGGCCCGCGGTCGGCGGCCGGCCGGCGAAAGGCCGACGGGAATCCAAGAACCAACAACGGCCCCGCCAGGGGACGCGACGAGTGGGCGCACAGAGAGCGCAGAGAACGACGAACCGTTCATGAAAAGCCTCCTCGGGCGGTGCCGGGCCCCACCCTGCCGACGACGATCCCGACTCGACGCCCCACCCGCGGACTGCCAAGCGCGCAGCCACCCGCAGAGCTCCGATCCGGGATCCTCGCCGACTCCTTCCGATACCGCCCCGCGCGTGCGGGACGTGCCCGTGGGGCCGCCCTCGCAGCCCTCACGCGCTCCTGGGACGATTGGTAGGTCTTCTGACTCCCGGGCCGACGTTGTCGCCTTCTCACGCCCCCCTCCCATGTCACATGGGGGGAGAGAAACGCAATGGCATCGATGACAACGGTCGTCCTGCCCGGTCACAGCGGCGGGGCCGTCCCGGAATCGCACCGGAGTTCCCTGTTGAGCCCCCCGTCGCCAGCTGCGGCGGAGGGACACCAACGTCTGAGGGTGGAGTGTAGGGACGGGGCAGACCCTGTCAACGAACCCCGTCGGGGGCCTCACAACCGGCAAGGCTTACCAGCCGGGCGAGCGCGCGTGTGAAGCTGTGCCGGTGGGGCCGGTGTTGCGCGTCACACTGTGACGGTTGGAGGCCCTCAGGCCGCAGAGTTTACCCCTTCGAAACACCACGCAAAGTCAGCCCAACAGTTACCACAAGTCCTTGAAACAAAGAAACTTGCAGCACACTCAAGCCGCTTTCCCAAGCCGTCCGATACCCCAAGTGTCCCCCGGGGCATCACTGTGCCCGTCGGGCAACCAGGGGGCGACAGCAACCTGCCATGAATCGAGTCACGGAATGGCTCGACAGGCCTGTCGCGGGATAGTTCGTGGATCACTCCTCGGGGTGACCTAGCCTCGCGATCGGGACCTCAAACCTCTCGCGTGATCCACAAGCAAAGGAGATGTGGCTCGATGAAGCGTATGTTGTTCCTCGGTGCGCTGGTCCTCGGCGTGACGGTTTGTAGCCAGTCCTTCGGTTTCGAGATCCTTGACCGGATGCTCGGTTGCAAGAAGGGCTGCACGTCGTGCACGGAGCCCAGCTGCGGCGCTGGCAACGGCTGTGCCGATGCCTGTGAGCCCGGGTGTGCTGCCGGCAACGGCTGCCTCGGTGGCTGTGGTGCGGAGCCCGGATGTGCGGCCGGCAACGGCTGTGCGGAACCGGCTTGCGACGCTGGCAACGGTTGCACCGACGGTGGTTGCACCGCTGCTCCGAAGTGCCGCAAGAAGCACTCGCTGTTCGGTGGGCTGAAGGGGCTGTTCGACGGCTGCAAGAAGAAGCACTCGAGCTGCACCAGCTCCAGCTGCTGCGGTGCTGAGCCCGCCTGCGACGCCGGCAACGGCTGCCTCGGTGGGTGCGGTGCCGAGCCCGGCTGTGCGGCTGCGACCGGATGTGGTGCTGAGCCCGGATGTGCGGCTGGCAACGGCTGTGCGGAACCGGCTTGCGACGCTGGCAACGGCTGCTGCGACACGGGGTGCACCTCGGCCCCGAAGTGCCGCAAGAAGCACGTGAAGGGTTCGATCCTCGGTGGGTTGTTCAAGGCTCTCCACAGCAAGAAGGCTTGCCACAAGAGCTGCACCAGCAGCTGCTGCGGTGACGCCGTCGAGCCGGGCTGCGGTGCCGAGCCTGGGTGCGGTGCTGGCAACGGCTGCGGCAACGGCTGCAGCGACCCGGCCTGCAGTGCCAACTGAACGAGTCTCCAACGGCCCCAAGACCATCGGTTGATCGCGAGACCAGCAGGATGAGTCAGGCAGAAGGAATCTTGTCAGTCGGATGAAGACAGTGCGATAGGTCGAAACGGACTACCCGTTGCCCGACTTCGGCCAGTGAGCTCCGCCCGGGACCAAAAGTCCCGGGCGGAGTTTTTTTGTTGGTACTCGTCCCGGCCTTCAGTGCCCCGACCCGGCAAGGATCTCCGCCGCCGGGCCTGCCCGGTGGACTCTCCCCGCGACGAGTTCCACCACCTGCGTCGCCGCCCGCCGGGCGAAGCCGTGATCGTGGGTTACCACGACCATCGTCTGGCCGCCGCGGGCCAGCTCCACGATGACGTCGAGCACCTCGGCCGACATCTGCGGATCGAGGGCGCTGGTCGGCTCGTCGAAGAGCATCACCCGCGGCTCCATCGCCAGGCTCCGGGCGATCGCCACACGCTGCTGCTGCCCGCCGGACAGCGTCGCCGGCCGGGCCTCGACAAACCGGGAGAGGCCGACGCGCTGGAGCAACTCGAGCCCCCGGCGGCGGGCCTCGGCTGGGGGCACGCCGCGGACGATCCGCGGGGCGAGGGTGACATTGTCGATCGCGGAGAGATGGGGGAAGAGGTTGAAGCCCTGGAACACCATCCCCACGTCGCGGCGGACGCGCTCGAGGGCCCGCGGGGCATGGTCGCCGGCGGAGAGGCGGTGGCCGGCGATCGTCACCCGCCCCTCGGCGAAGGTCTCGAGGCCGTTCAAGCAGCGGAGGAGCGTGCTCTTGCCGCCACCGGAGGGCCCGACGAGCGTCGTCACCGTCCCCTCGGCCACCGAGAGGGTGATCGCATCGAGGATCCGGTTCCCCGCACGGATCGCGGCGAGGGATTCGACTTCGATCATCCTGTCACGCTCCGCGGAAAGGTCAGCCCGGGGCCCGTTCGCAGCGTTGCTCGAGCCGGCGCTCGAACCAGCGCGAGAGGAGCGACAGCGGCCAGCTCATCGCCAGATACAACAGCGCCGTCACGATCGCCAGTTCGGCGATCCTCCCGGTCGACAGGGCGAGGACACTGTACCGCTTCGTCAGCTCGATGACGGTGATCGCCGAGCAGACACTCGTATCCTTGAACAGCGCGATGAAGTCACTCGTCACCGGTGGCATCACGATCCGCACCGCCTGCGGCACGAGCACATGCCGCAGGCACTGCCACTTCGTCATCCCCAGAGCGAGGGCCGCCTCGAACTGCCCCACCGGCACCGCCTTGAGCCCGGCCCGGTAGATCTCCGACTCGTAGGCCGAGTAGTTCAGCGCCAACCCGAGGATCGCGGCGACCAGCGCCGGCAGCGCGAGCCCAGCCTTGGGGAGGAGAAAGAAGAGGGCATAGAGCTGGAGCATCAGCGGCGTGCCGCGGAGGATCTCGACGTAGCAGGCCAGGAACGGCCGCAGCCAGGCCGGGCCGTGGAGGCGACCGACCGCGACGGACAGCCCGATGAGGATCGCCACCGGGAACGACGCCACCGAGAGGAGGATCGTCATCCCGGCCGAGCTGAGGAGGAGCGGCAGCGCCCCGCGGATGAGATCGGCGAGGCTACCGCGCGGTGCCGGCGGCACCTCGGCTGCGTCACGAAGGAGAAGCATCTGCTGCCGACCGGCGAGATCCCAGCGGTCATAAAGCGCCTTCAGCCTGCCGTCGGTGATCAGCCTGCCGAGGGCCTCGTCGATCGCCGCCGAGAGCCGCGGCGTGTCGGGGGCGGTGAGGATCGTGTAGGTGCCGCCGGCGAACGGTCGGCCGACGCCGCGCAGCTCGCCGAAGCGATCGGCGTTGAAGGAGGCGATGCAATCGTCCATGAGGCCGGCGTCGAGCACGCGGCCGCGGACCTGCTCGAGGCAGTCGACGGTGCCATCGTAGCCCACCACCTCGATGGCCAGATCGCTGCGGCGCCGCATCTCGATCTCCGCCGCCGAGCCGGTCAGCACCCCGATCCGCCACGGCCCCCGCGGCCCCGCCTTCGCCAGGGCTTCGAGCGAATCGAGCGCGGAATCGCGGCGGGCGACGAGCTGGAGGGCGTAGGCGAAATAAGGGCGCGAGCAGCGCCAGTCGCGGGCGCGCTGGGGGGTCGATTCGAAGCCGTTGACGACGCAGTCGGCGGCCCGGCCGAGGAGGAGCGGGAGACGGTCCCACTGCCCCTGCTGGAAGCGCGCCTTGACGCCGAGCTCCCCGGCCACGAGCGCTGCGAGCTCCACCTCGAAGCCGATGAGGCGCGTCGGATCGTCCGGATCGACGAAGACATGCGGCCCACCCCCTTCCTGGTCCGCCGCCCAGACAAGCTCCCCGCGGGCGAGCACCTCGTCGAGCTCGGCCGCGAGCCCCGCTCCGGGGACCGCAGCCAGCAGCCACACGACGGCCGCCGGCCAGCATCTCCAGCGCCCTCCCGAGCGGGCCGGGGTCATGGGGCGCGGCCTTTCAGACGCCCGAGCGTCGATCGCCCCTCCTCCACCCTGGCCTCGAGGGCCGCATGGCGGCGGGCGAGATCGTCGCCGGTCTCGAGGAAGGCCGCCGTCGTCGCCGCGGCACCGGCGAAATCGCGAAGGAAGGGATCGACCAGCCGCGCGCCGGGGAGCCTCGTGACGAGGCCGGCGATGTCGCGGTCGAGCCCGGCGCGGAGGCGGGCGAAGACGATCCAGCGGAGGAACAGCCCCCAGAGGATGATCCACACCAGCGCCTCCTCGAGGAACCCAAGCCCGCCGAGCGGATGCCCCAGCCAGAGGTGGCCGTAGAAAAAGTTCCAGGCCGCCCGGCCGAGGACCGCCATGATCAGGCCACCGAAGAGCACTTCGCAGGCACCGTGCAACAGCGGCGAATCGACCCGGTCGCGGCGCTCGGCCACGAGGCGATCGACGCCGCCGACGAGCCAGTGGCCGGTCCGTTCCATGAGCGTGCCGACCGACGTTTGCACGGCGCGTTCGTCGAGCCGCGTCCGGCCGACCATCGGCTCGCCGATCGTGGCCCGCGCGGCGAGCCCGACGAGGATGCTCCGCGACTGCTCGACATCCGCCTCCGCCAGTCCGACCTCCTCGATCGACTGCCACGCGCCGTCGCCGGCAGCCACCGTCGGCACTCCCTGTCCGGAGAGGATCCGGCCCACGAGGCCACCGCCACGAACCTTCGGCCACAGGCTGCCGAGCCCGGCCACGGCGTGGAGGAACATCGCGAACGGCCCCCCCTGCCAGCGCTCGACGAGCTCCTCCTGCATGACGCGCTGCCAGGCCGGACGGCTGGCGCGGAGCTTTCCCGCCACCGCCTTTTCCATCAGCCCCTCGAGGCGCCCCGTCTGCGCCGTCACGCCGGAAGCCAGCTCCGCGACCGGCGGCCGCAGCGGCGCCAGGTGGCCGTGCGCCTGGCTGAGAAACCAGCCGGCCAGATCGAGGGCGCCGGTGCGGCGCACACGCCGTGCCGCCCGGCCGACGAGTTCCTCGTCGATCGCCTTGACGAGCCCGGCGAATCCCGGCTCCGGCTCGAGCCCAGCGGCAGCCCGACGGGCGGCTTCGAGCCCGTCGACGCGATGGATGGCCGGGGCCTCGATTCCCTGACGCTCGAGTTCGCGCCGCCAGTCGTCGCGGATGTCGGCATCGCGGGAGGCGTGGGTCTGCACGAACAGCAGCGGCCTCCCCGGCGCGAACGCCGCCACTTCACTGGCCACGCTCCACGAGCGGTATTTCTGCGCGGTGGCTACGAGGAGGAGGACGTCGCAGGCTGGCAGGATCCGCTCGAGGAGATCGCGGTTGTGGTTGCGTTCACTGGGACGCTGAGCCCCACCGATTGGCGGCGGCGTGCCTTCGGCCAAGGATGGGGTGCCGGGGCCCTGGGTGTCGGGATCGGGGCAATCGACGAGAACGATGTTGGCGACGGCGGCGGCGTCGCTCGTGACAACCCTCGCGCCGACCTCGTCGAGCGCCAGCCACGAGCAGTCGACATCGCGGGCCACGACCACCACCGGCGCCACCGTCGTCGGCCGGGCGACGTCGCCGGCGGGGCTCACGTCCCGACCGGCCAACGCATTGACAAGCGTGCTCTTGCCGGTGCCGGTGCCGCCGATGACGCCGACGACGAGGACGCGCGAGAGTTCGCGGCGGGCCCGGTCGAGGCGCGGGGCGACCTCCTCCCACTCCGCCCGCACGCGGCGGGCCGGGGGCCAGTCGGGGAGCGAACCGCTCCACCGCGACAGCCCCGTGACGAGGTCGTCGAATCCGGCGTCGTCAAACCCGGGCGCCGGCGTCGGGGGGACGACGGCCGGAGCCTGGTTCGGGTCGGGGAGTGGCATGTCGGTCATCTGGAGAACTCCCGCCCACAGTCATAAAGCAACCGCCTGGCCCGCGTCACCTCCGGTCGGTCGCCGGCCGTGGCGAGCCGCTCGATCACCTCGAGTCGATCGCCGAGGACGACGTCGTGGAGCGTCTCGGTGAGCACCCGGCTCCGTTCGGCCGACCACCCGGCGAAGAGCCGTTCGAGGAGCGGCTTGAGCCCGGCCATCGTCAGCCCCAGCACCCCTTCGCCGGCCAGCGGCGCGACGGCCCAGACGACATAGTCGCCGGCGGTGTGGACAAGCGTCGTCAGCCCGTGGCCAGCGGCGGCGGCGGCCGGCACCGCGGCAGCCCCGGCCATCATCAGCCCCACCGTGATGCAGGGGCGGGCGACCGACCCGAGGCTCAGGCCGGTGAGGAGCACCTGGAGAAACTTTGGATTCTCACGGGAGAAGCGGTCGAGTTCGCCACGGACGAAGATCCGGTAATCGTCCGAGACCATCGGCAGGGCGGCATGCCGCCGCTCGAGATCGGCATACCACGCCGCCCGGTCGCCACGCACGAGCGTGTCGCCGAGGAGGGCCCGCAGCCGCGGACTGCGCCGGCAGGCCCCGTCGAGGCGATCGATGAACGTCGAGAGCGCCTGTTTGAGCGCGGAAAGCTCGACGGCCGCGAAGTCGTCGCGCTTCTCCGCCGCCGTCCGCCCGATCCCGATCCGCCGCCCCACCCAAGCGGCGCCGCTTCCGGCAACGCGGTAGAGGCGGGAGAGATTGATATCGACGCGCGACCGACGGGGCTCGAGCCATTCCCAGATCTCGTTCCAGACCAGCTCCCGCGGCGCGGAGGGGAGTTCGACGCGCACCTGCGCCTCTTCGGCGAGCACCCCCCGCGCGTCGCGCCACTCCCGCGACGAAGACTCGATCGCATCGAGCCAGGTCGCCATCCCGGCCGAGGGATCGAGGACGACGCGAAACGCCCCTTCCATCGCCTGGAGCTTGATACGGTCGAAGTCGACGCCGGCCAGTGCCGCGGCGAGATCGACCGGCCCCGCCGCCGGATCGGCCGTGCCGCCGGTGAGCTCCGGAAGCTGGAAGAACTCGATCGTGCCGCTCTCGGCCCGGGCGAAGTCGTGTGGCACCGCGTACACCGCAAGCGGCGCCGCACCGGTCTCGGCGACGAACGTCGCATACCAGCCAGCGATCCGCTCGCGCTGCGCCGGCCAATTGACCATGTTGAAGACGACCACGAGCGACTTCCCGGCGGCGGCGGCGGCGAAGAAGTCGCGGACGGCCGCGTCGTTGTATTTCTGTTGGGTGAGAACGGCGACGATCACGTCGCAGGCGTTCCGCACTGCCTCGGCCCGGTGCCAGTTCTCGCGGAGCGTGCCGTCGACGTCGGGGGTGTCGATGAGGATCAATCGGGCCGGCTGACGGCCGAGCGGATCCTCGCGCCAGACGAGGAGATCGTCCCCCTCGGCGCTCCCCCCGAGGGCGTCGGTGTCGCTCGACCAGGCACGGGGGGTGAAGCCGGGGAACAGCGCCGCGAGATCGACCGCCTTGGCGAGCCCGCGCGGCAGGCTGGCCACCGGGCAGCGCGTCCGTGCCGCCTCCGGCAACGACCGGCTGATCTCGGCGCCGACGAGAACATTCGAGACGAGGCTCTTGCCGGTGTTCGTGCCGCCGCAGACGGCTGCCACCATCACCGGCTCGCGCGTCACCTGCGGTCGGAGCTTGCCGAAGAGTTGCCCGTGCCACTCCGCCCCGTCGGGCGAGGGCGCCCCCAACTCGGCGGCGAGCCCCCCGAGGCGGTCAACGACGTCGCACAACTCGCCGACGCTCCCCGCCCAAGCCACGTAGCGCGACGCGGCGGGGGGCCGGGGGGCTTCGGGGGAATCGTGGGCGCCGGCCAAGGGAGGGCCTCTTTCGGGTGCGGGAGCGACGCTCTGTGGGGCGGGTACGGCGGGGCTCGTTGCTGCCCGTCGCGGCACGCGCTACACTCCGGAATACCGACGTCGCGGCCCCGGCCCTCCAGTGTGTGCTGTGACCGATCGGGCCGCAAACATCTCCCCGCAAGCCCGGACTTCCGATGCTCCAGCGCCGCCCGATTTTCCCCGGTGTCATCGAGATGAACCACCAGGCGGGCTGGCGGATCGGTTGCAACGTCTATCTCGTTTATGACGACCGCGACTGGGTGCTCATCGACGTCGGCTACTCCGAGACCGTCGACGAGATCGTGGAGATGATCCGCCAACTCGACTTCCCCCTCTCGGCCTGCCGGGCGTTGGTCGCCACGCACGCCGACGTCGATCACATCCAGGGGCTGGCGAAGGCGAAGGCGATCCTCAAGGCCCCGATCATCGCTCACCCGCTGGCGGTGGAGTCGCTCGAAAGCGGCGACCGGATCAAGACGTTTGCCGAGATCGCGGCACAGAACGTCCATCTCGAGATGCCGCCGGTGAAGGTCGATCGGACGATCGGCGACGGCGACACGCTCGAGGTCGGCTCGCGGCGGCTCGAGGTCTGGCACACCCCCGGCCATACCGACAGCCAACTCGCCTTCCGCCTCGACGACCTCCTCCTCTCCGGCGACAACATCTACCGCGACGGCTCGGTGGGCGCCATCGACGCTCACCATGGCAGCGACATCCCGGCCTTCATCAGTTCGCTCGAGCGGATCGCCGCCAGCGACGTCGCCTGGCTCCTCCCCAGCCACGGCCCGATCTTCCGCAAGGA
This sequence comes from uncultured Planctomycetaceae bacterium, assembly GCA_903951635.1. GTDB lineage: Bacteria > Planctomycetota > Planctomycetia > Pirellulales > UBA1268 > QWOP01. The sequence continues at coordinate 741 of CAJBCV010000244.1, read as the reverse complement.
CGACGCCCTCCTTTCCCGCACGCTCGAGCGGGTGCGCGGCTATCTCGCTCTGGCCGACTTCGGCACCTGCGCCCCGGCCTGGCCGCTCATGGAGCAGTGGGATCGGGAACTGGCCGAAGGGCGGCTACCGGGCGGCCCACCTCCCCGCGGCTGACGGGCAAGCGCCCCCCACAGCCCCGCGGGGCCCCGCCGACCCTGCCGGTTTTTCCGTGAAGAACGGTCGCGCCGGCGGACGATATTCCCCTTGCCGCACCGTCTGCATCTTCGGCACGTGCGCCTTCCCCACCGGCCCTTGTTCGAGGGCGAGGGGTGGAGAGCGCGGCCAGAGGCGGGTGGCAGGGGGGTTCAGGGGGAACCTCCCGACCGATCGCAGGGGGGACTCCTTCGCATGAAACGCCATCTGCTCGCCGCGGCCGTGCTGGCCACGACGTTCTTTCTCGCCGCCGGCGACGCATCCGCCCAGCAGGGCTGGGGTGGTCAGCCGTACGCCGGGCCGAAAGCCTTCGGCGGAACGTGGGGCCAATCGGCCGCCGCGACCGACTGGAACCGCTTCTACCACTATCCCTACGTGTGGTATCCGCAAAACTTCTACTCCGACGGCTACTACCGCAGCGCCAACGATCTCTACTACCGCTATCCGCAGGAGATGCGGGTGCCGGTCTACAACCGCTCGTGGCACAACGAGTATCCGAAGTCGCGGCGCTACAACCCCTTCGGCCACCACCACAACCTCGACGTGTT
>CAJBCV010000243.1 GCA_903951635.1 uncultured Planctomycetaceae bacterium | reverse complement strand
GCTCACGCAAGCGGCCAGCGGAAGGGGGCGGCGCAGTCGAGGTTCGCTTCGCCGGATCGAATTGCCTCGTCGTAGCGCTCGGCCACGGCCGGCATGACCGTCAGTTCGACGCCCCCGCGGGCCGCTTCCTCGATCATCAGCCGGACGTCTTTCCTCGCCATGCTCGCAGTAAACGACGCCGGCTCGAAGGGGCCGCTGGCGACCTTCGCCGCCCGGGCCGGGAACATCGCGCCGGGGTTGAAGGCCTTGAACATCGCGACCGCATCTTCCGGCTCGACGCCCGCTGCAGCCGCGAGGCGAACGATGTCCCCGGCCAGCGCCGTCATCCCCAAAAGCGACAGGTTGCCGACAAGCTTGAAGGTCGCAGCCCGGGCCGGATCGGCGCCCATCTCAAACACCTTCCCGGTCATCTTCTCGAGATCGGGAAGGACGACGGCGCACGCCTGCGGATCGCCACAAAGGAGCATGATCCCCGAGCCCTCGGCGGCATTGGCCGGACCCATGAAGACCGGAGCGTGGAGATAGGTCTTCCCCCGCGTGGCCCAGGCCCGGCCGCGGGCGCCGGTCGGCGTCGGTGCCGTCGTCGTGTGGTCGATGATCCACGTGGTGGCGGGAAGCAGGTCGACAAGCGGCTCGAGAACGGCGTCGACGCTGGCGTCATCGGCGAGGGCCAAATGGACCCGGTCGACGCCTGCGATCGCTTCGGCCGCCGTGGCGAAGGCCTTGGCACCGTGGGCTTCGAGAGCCTTCGCCGCCGCCGGAGAACGATTCCAGACATGGACCGCCAGCCCGAGGTCGAGGAGGCGCCGAACGAAGCCGCTCCCGAGCCGGCCGGTACCGAGGAAAGCGATCGTTTTCATGGGAACAGGCTCCGAGGATTCAGGCTGACACGGCACGATCGGCCGCGCGGAGGGCCGTGGCGGCCGCATCGATGGCGGCTTCGTGTTCCGCCTCAACGTTCGAGAGGAGGGGAAGGAGGGGCCCGGTCGGGGCAATTCCGGCCCCCTCGACGGCCCGGTGGAGGACGCGGATCGGGTTGATCGCATTGCGGAGATCTTCGAGCGGCCGGAACACACTGCGAATCCGCTCCGCCTCTGCCCAGGCGCCGCCTCGCATCGCCGCGAGCATTCGCTGCGAGAGCCGCGGCGCCACACAGACACAGCCGCTCGTGAAGCCTCCGAGCCCGAAGTCACGGGTGTGGATGATCGCCGGTTGCTCGCCGATCCCAGAGATAATCTTGGTGCGGTCGACAACCTCGACAAGCCGACGGAGATAGGGATCGACGGAAGCGTCGCTGCGGACCGTGGCGTACTTGATTCCGGAGAGGAGACCGTCGCGATCGAGCGCCGCCACCTCCTCCGGCTCGATGAAGCCGTCGTGCTTGATGTAGAGGAGGGCCGGCACACCGGAGGCCTCGACGAAGCGCCGGATCCCCGTGGCAACGCCGACGCTCGTCGTGACGCCCTGCTGGGGGAGCACCATCACCGTCGGGAAGGCGAACCGGCGGATGATCTTCGCCTGATCGACGAGCATCCCGTACGACGGCCCGGCCGAGGGAATGACGAGCGAGTCGGGGCCGGCGATCCGAGCGAGCATCGCGAGGAGCGGCTCGTAGTCGGAAACAGGCACGTGATAGAGATTCGCGTTGCCGCCGTAGAGGAGGAGCCGCACGCCCCCGGCCTCGAGGTGGCGGATGATGCGTTCATTGGCCCCCTCGTCGAGGATGAAGTCGGCCCGGCGCGAAAGCGGAGGCACCGCCATGACGGAGGTGGCCAGATGGGCAGCGGAGAGGGGAGCGGTGATCATGGCGGACTCCTAGGGAGCCACACAGTCTACGCCTTCGGCCGTCCGAACGAGGATTTCCAACGGCAAAACTCCCGAGATGCTCCGGATCGAACCCCACCATGACTCTGGCCCCCTCGGCCGCACCGCATCGCCTCGCCTTCCCCCGCGGCGAGGGATAGACTCCCCTCCTTGGCCTCACGAAAGGCAATCCTCAGACAACGTCTGTCCTCGAATCAGAGCCACTCCGATGATCGGCACCAAAGCCAGACAGGAACCGGGATTCATGGGCGTCTTCATGATGGCGTTGCTCTGGCTTGGCTTCGTGCCGATCGTGTCGCTGGTGGTGTTCAATCTCGCCGAAGCCGATCTCGATCGCACGAACGCCAACTTTCTCGAAGAGGGGATGCGACGGGATCGGGATCTCCATCCCGATGAACTCCGTGAAGGTGTCGAGTTCATCCGCAGCCACCCCCTCTCGGAAGTCTTTGCTTCGACCGATCCCAACGCCCGGGCCATGGCGGCCCGATTCCCGGCACACCTGCGCGTCTACTACGGCTCCCTCAAGTGGCTCAGTCGCATCGCCTGGGGCTGCGTCCTCTCGGGCGCCGCCCTGATCATCGTGGTCGTCCTCTCGATCCCGCTGGGGGCGAAGTCGCAATCCTGGCAATACGTCAGCCTCCTTGTCGGCTGGCACTCGATTCGCCTGTTTCTCACGCTCGAGGTCATCGCCCAGGCGATCCTCTGCGTCGGACTGTCGTTCTGGATCACGGCGCTGGTGGCACACTTTTACAGCGTTCAACTCGTCCTCGGCACGGCGTTCACGGTGGCCGTCGCCGTCCTGGGAGTGCTCTCGGGCGTCTTCGTCCGCATCGACGACACGATCGCCATCGAGGGTGAACTCCTCTCCGCGTCGGAGGCACCGGAGTTTTGGGAAGAGCTCGAGCGGATCTCCGAGGCCAGCGGCACGCCCCCTCCCGACCAGGTCGTGGTGGGCATCACCGACAACTTCTTCGTCACCGAAAACCGCGTGACCGTCCGGGGGCGTCCGTCCACCGGCAAAACGCTGTATGTCAGCCTGGGCCTGCTCAAGATCCTCGACGGCGCCGAAGCGGAGACGATCCTCGCCCACGAGTTGGCTCATTTCAACGGCGATGACACCGCCTACAGCCGTCGGATCGGCCCGCTCCTCCACCGGTTCGATCGCTACCTCGCCGCGCTGCACGAAGGAGTGCTGACCCGCCCCGTGTTCGCCTGCGTCCTGATGATACGGCGTTTTTACGAGGCCTCGTTGCAACGCCTCTCCAGGGAACGGGAGTACCGTGCCGACCGCGCCGCGGCCACGGTCGTGGACCCGGAGTCAGCAGGGAACGCGCTGGTTCGCACGGCTGCCTACAGCGTCTACCGCCGGGACATCGAGGAGCGTCTGTTCGAGGAGCAGTCGCCGCACGCCGAACTGAACATCGGCCGCAGATTGGAGGAAGGCTTCCTCGACTTCGCGCCTGGATTCGCTGACGCGGCGATCGGTGACGCGGCTGCCGCTCCGCATCCTTTCGACAGCCATCCGAGCCTCGGGCAGCGTCTTCGGGCTCTCGGACGGCCGGCCGATCCCGAATCCCTCCGCGATGTCCTGGCAAGGGCGACCGACGGGGCATGGTACGGAAAGATCCCCGACGCACCCCGCCGAGAGGCCGAACTCTGGTCTCGGTACGAAAGCAGGTTCCGGGAAGCCCACGAACGCTCGCTGGTCTACCGTCTTCTCCCAAGCACGCCGGAGGAGGTAGCCATTGTCGCAGCGGCGTTTCCCGCCGTCACTCTGGCAGCGAAGCGGGGTTCCCTCGTCACCATCGACCACGAGAAGATTAGCCACGAGTCCTGGCCCGAAGCCGTTCCCTTCGCTCACCTCGTGACCATCACCGCGCGCCGTGAATGGGGCACACCGATCCTCTGCTTCGACCTCCAGGGAGACCGGCATGTCGTCTTGCCGCTGAGCCGCAGGGAGAAAGAGCAACAGCAGGTGTTCATGACGATCCAGTCTTATTGGCACCGCCAGTCGGTAGCCGCTGCCTATCAGCGGGAACTCAACGCAAGCGAGGACGGTTCGGCGGAGGATGGAGCGTCGCCCGAAACGGAGTCCTGATCTCCCATCCCTGACAGGCCCGCGGCGAGATTAGAAAATATCGGGCTCTGGCGGCGGCGGGCCGGCTTCGAGGAAGCGGAAGTCGCAGCCGTCCGGGGCTTGCGTGACCTGGTCGTGGAAGAGCTTGCCGTAGCCGCGGGCGTGACGGGGCGGGGGGGGTGTCCAATTGGCACGGCGGCGCGCGAGTTCGGCATCATCGACGGCGAGGTGGAGTCGCCGGCCGGGAACGTCGAGTTCGATCCGATCGCCGTCGCGCACCAAGGCGAGCGGCCCGCCGATGGCTGACTCGGGGGCGACATGGAGCACGCAGGTGCCGTAGCTCGTTCCCGACATCCGGGCGTCGGAGATTCGCACCATGTCGCGGACGCCCGCCTCGAGGAGTTTTTTTGGGATCGGGAGCATCCCCCACTCCGGCATCCCGGGAGCGCCGACGGGGCCGGCGTTGCGCAGGACGAGGACATGGTCGGGGGTCACGGCGAGG
>CAJBCV010000242.1 GCA_903951635.1 uncultured Planctomycetaceae bacterium | reverse complement strand
TAGGCAATTTGTGCGGTACAGGGAACATCGTCCGGCCGCGTCGACTTTCTTGGGTGCGACTGGCGCGGTGACAGATGGCGCCTGTTGTGCCGTGCGGGGGGGCTGGCAGCGGTCGGCGCGCGGCAGGGGTACCGGTGCCGGTGCCGGCCTACGGCGGCGGGGCCATCGAGCGGTGGCCAGAGACCGTGGCGATCCCGAGCGAGAGAATCAGCGACGTCTCGTGGCTGCTGGCTCGACGGCGATCGAGCCATCCCCCTCACCTTGACGGGCGTAGGTAGCCAGATCGACCGGTGCTGCAACCGCCATCCGTTCCTCGGCAGCAGCCACCCGCTTGTGATCGGCGCTGAGCCACGACTCCAGGACCTTGTGTTGCGACCGCAACACGCTCGGCCGCCTGCCGAGCTTGGCCATCCGCGAGTCGATCTCCAGGCGGACGGCCACCGGTACGCCCCCTGCGGCAGCGACGCGGCGGTTGATGGCGATCCGTGGGAAGGGGGGGAGCCCGCCGGGGTGGACGAGGGCCTTGATGAGGAGGGCCGCGTCGGCGAATCGCTGGTATTCCTCAGCAACCGCCCGGTTGTCGGACTCTTCGACCGTCACTTCGTAGCGGACCCTGGGGCCGGTGAGGGTGATCTTCGTCGCCGTCTCCTCCATACCGTCGGTGAAGTCGGGGCCGCCCGCCCAACGCATGAGGGGATCGTCCGACTTCCGCGCCCACGTTCCCAGCGACGCGCGGAGGCGTTCGAGTTGAAGGTGGTCGATCTGCGTTTTCACATGGCGAGCCGGATCGACGAGAATGATCCGCTCTCGGGCTGGGTCATGGAGGACGAACTCCGCCGGCTCGTCCGGCCCGGCGTCGTCTTCGTTCTTTTCCTTGGAAAGGGTTTCGAGGAAGTCCCAGGCGACCCCATCCCGAAACAGGCTCAGGCTGCGGGCGACGGGGGCCTCGTCGTCGTCGGCGAAGACCTCCGTCTCGACGCGCAACAGCACACCGTCCCCGGCGGCAGCTCGCTCGCCCGCGAACACACACACGACGGCAAGCAGTCCGGCCAGCCATCGGGTGAGCCGCTCGCACGGCGCCGGGAGTCGACGGTCGGTCGTCAGGGAGGGGCTTGGGGCACGCATCGGTTCGACTCCAGAGGGGATCTCGGGGGGGAGACGATAGCAGGCGGGCCGCGCCCCCAAAAGCCTGGACTTTTTCCCCCTCTGGCCCCTCAAAACCCCTGCTTTGCCCGGAGAAGGCCAGCGATCGCTTCCCCGCCGGGCGTCAGCGGGAGGGCGCCGGGGCCGCTTCGGCCGCGGCAGCCGCGTCGGGTTTCTTCATCGGCGCCTGGTTCATCAGCCCTCCCTGCATCTTCGTGATATCGAGCGAGAAGGTGCCGCCGAGCCGCTCTCCCGGCGCCAGGCCGCGCTCGGCAGGGGTGAACGTGCCGGAGATCGAGCGCATCGGCATCAGGCCGGGGATGCCGAAGCCGGAGGTGCCCTCCGTGACCATCCCGTTGACGGGGAGCGAGCCGTCGGTGTCGCGCACCCGCCGCCGATCGAGGAACAGATTGAGGGCCAGCGGCTTGCCGTCGTCGGCCCGCTTCCCCGAGATCACGACACTTACCGGCGATTCGCCGGGGGCACCTGGCGGCGCGGGGGGGGGAGGAGACTGCCCGGCCTCGGTGGGGCGGTCGGGGCCGCGACGGGGACCACCGCCACCGAATCCGGGGAACATGAAGGTCGACACCGAGGCCTCGACATCGGCGAGGACGATCGGCTCGCCACCGAGGACCAGCGTCAGTTCCACCTCTGCCGGGGGAACGTCGTCGACGGCGCCTTCGCGGTAGGTGGCCGTGAACGACCCGGTCGCAGTCCCGAGCGGTTCGCTCGTCATCGGCCGCCGCCACGTCGACGGCGCCTCGGCGGGCCAGGTCTCGAAGGCCTTCGTGAGTTCACCGCGGCGCCGACGGATGTAGTCCCGGATCGCTTCCATCGCTTTCGGCGCGCCGGCCTGTCGGCCCCCGAGCACGGGCGTGAGGAGGTGCTCGAGGCGATCGACCTCGGCAAGCAATTCGTCCTCGTGCCACACCTCGTCGAGGACGCGCTCGAGTGTTCCGCGATAGCGGTCGGCCATGCCGGGAGTGAAGTAGAGACGGTTGGGGAGGGCCGCCTGAGCGGCGACCGGCGGGGCGGTGCGGCGGGGGGCGAAGGGGCCGCCGAAACCAGGGGCCAGACCGGCCGCGGCGTCGGCGCCCCAGGGGATAAAGCGGAACAGGCCATCGGCAGGGTCGGCGTAGGCGAAGTAGTTGTTCTGGTTGGCGGTGTAGCCGTCCCAGATGTTGAGGAGCGACTCGACCGCCCAGAACGTGAAGAAGTCGTCGAGATCGACGAGGCTCCCGAGTCGCTCCATGTCGAGCGGATCGGGGGAGGCAAGGACCGCGGCGAGCTTCTCGAGACGGTCGCGGTCCCCGGGCTTGTCGGCCCCCTGGATCTCGAGCCGCGCGAGGGATTCAGGCACGAGGTCGGTGATCGTTCCTTCGACGAGCATTCCGCTTCCATCCCCGAACGACCGGCGGAGGAACGGCTTGCGGATCGACTCGACGTTCGAATAGACGCCGAGCGGTTCGTCGTTGACCGTGACGGTCGCGAAGCCGACCCGCGGCGCCGCCAGACCCGCCGCGCGGAACACGGAGTAGGCCATCGACTGGCTGATGAGGGAGGTGTCTTGCTTGTTGTTGTTGAGCGTCAGCCGTCCCAGCCCTGCGACCGGCTCCTGATCGACGAAACGGTTGAAGTCGACCAGCAACGAGGGGTTGGTGCTGTCGAGCGATCCGAGCAGCCCCTTCTTGCGGATACCGACGGAGCCGACCGACACGCCATCGATGACGATGTCGGCCCGGCGCCACGTGAAGGGGCTCGAGAGGTCGCCGCGCAACACCGCGCCCATGTCGCGCGACTCGTTGCGGAGGGCCTCCCAGTCGTCGGCGGAGAGCGCGATTGAGATCGCGATGACGCGCGTGTCGTCGAGGATCCGCTCGTCGGTGAGCCCCGTCGGCTCCGCCGCGGTCGCCGCCACCAGTGACAGGGCCAAAACGGAGGTTGCGATCAAGTGGACGGAGGTTGCGATCAAGTGGACGGCGGTCGCGGGAAGATTGGCGGATGGCATCGGAGGGCCTCTCACGGACAGCGGGGATTCGGCGGCGCCGCTCGATGCGGCCGGAGTGCTTCAGTCAGGCGTGATCGCCAGGAGGCGGACCGGCGTGTCATGGTAGACCGCGCAGCCGCCGGCGTCGGTCTCTTCGCCGCGGATCAGGGCGTTGGCACAGCGTCCCGCGCTCAGCCAGCCCCCTTTCTCCATGAGGACGACATCGGGCCGTTGCCGCGGATCGAACTTCAGCCGGACGACGATCTCCGCGACCTCCGACTCGAGCCGGGCAAGGGCCCCGTCGGCGAAGCCCGCTGCCGCGGAGGGGTGCACCGTGGCGGTGGCGGGGCCCTCCTGCTGCGATGGGAGCCACTGCGATCCCTGAGCCCGTTCGGTGGCCAGCGCCATCAGCAGCAGGGGCCGCAGCGCCGTCCCCCGCGGCGGATCGATGGCGACGTCGTGGACGAGGTTCACCTTGCCGGTGGCGGTGGGGAAGACGCGGTCGGGGTACATGAGGGTCGGTGCGAGTGGATTTCGGACCGGGCCGCGACGGAGATCGTCGAGCGACGCGCCGCGATCGGCCACCTTCGCCAGGACACGCCGCTTCCAGCCGTCGGCGTCCGCGGAGAACGCCGCGCCGAGGCCGGTCCTCCGCGCCAGCTCCCCGATGATCTCCAGATCGCTCTTCACG
>CAJBCV010000241.1 GCA_903951635.1 uncultured Planctomycetaceae bacterium | reverse complement strand
TTCGCCCTCGATGCCCTCGTGGCCCTCGAGGCCCTCGATCCGCAGACGCCCCACATGATCGCGACGCGGCAGTGGCTCGGGGAGTATGGCAGCGGCGACGGCCTCGACCTCGTTCATCGTTGTTGTCTGGCGCGGGCGTGGGCGTCGCAACCGCCGGCCACGCTCGCCGACGACATCCGGCAGGGGATCATCGCGGGCTTCGCGCCGCACCGGGCCGCCGACGGTGGCTACGCCTCGCGGCGCAGTGCCCCCCGCGGCACCGCCTACGGCTGCTTTCTCGCTGTCAACGCCCATGCCGATCTCAAGCTCCCGCTGCCGGAGCCCGAGCGCCTGGCTGATTCGCTTTGGGGCCTGCGGAGCGCCGACGGCGGATGGTCGAACGAGCCCGGACAACCCGAAGGGTCGACGACGGCGACGGCCGCTGCCGTAGCGACGCTCCGCTCCCTCGACCGGCCGCTGCCGGCGGGAATCGGGGATTGGTTTCTCGATCGCTGGCATCCGGCCGGCGGCTTCTGTGCCGCCCCCGACGCTCCGCTCCCCGATCTCCTCTCGACGGCCGTCGCGCTCCACGCTCTCGATGCGCTCGACGCCCCCTGGCGCGACCGCCGCGAGACGCTCCTCGATTTTCTCGACACGTTGTGGACGAATGTGGGCGCGTTCCACGGCTCGTGGGCCGACGACGAGCCCGACGCCGAATACACCTTCTACGGCCTCGTCGCGCTGGGGCATGCGAGCGTATGAGCCCGGGCAATCCCGCTTCCCACATCCTCAACGCCTCCGCTTTCGCAAGCGCGCGGAGCGCGGCAACGATCGCGTTGCTATCGCGCCGCACCGGAAGCCACTGGACGGGCGAGCTGTCATCGAGCGCCCTGTCGACGGCGACGGCGATCGCGAGCTTGCGATTGATCGACAAGCGTCGGGGAGCGACCACCCACGTCGGGCGGATCGCGGCCGGTGAAGCCTGGCTTGCCAGGACGCAGCTTCCCGATGGCAGTTGGGGGGATACGGCGAAGAGCCCTGGCAACCTCTCGACGACGCTCCTCTGCTGGTCGGTGCTGGCGGCGCTGGCCGAGGCACGTGGCCTTCCGTCGGCGGTGGTCGATCGGGCCGCGGCGTGGATCGGCACGAAAGCCGGTGGCACCGATCGGGCGACGCTTGCGGGGGCGCTTGCGCGGATCTACGGCCGCGACAGAACCTTCAGCGTGCCGATCCTCGTCCACACGGCCCTCTGCGGCAGGCTCGGCGATCCTGAGGATCCAGCGACGTGGCGGGTGATCCCGCAACTCCCCTTCGAACTGGCGGCGCTGCCGCAAGCGTCGTTTCGTCTCGTCGATCTCCAGGTGGTGAGCTACGCGCTCCCCGCGCTGATCGCGATTGGGCAAGTGCGGCACGCCCGGGCGCCGGGGTGGCCACCGCTGCGGACGCTCCGCGACTTGGCGGTGGCCCCGACGCTCCGCACGCTTCGGGCGATCCAGCCGGCGGGAGGGGGGTATCTCGAGGCGACGCCCCTGACGAGCTTCGTGACGATGAGCCTGGCGGGCATGGATCTCGCCGAGCATCCGGTGGCTGTCGAGGGAGTGGCGTTTCTCGTCGCCTCGCAGCGGGCCGACGGTGCGTGGCCGATCGACACGAATCTCGCCACCTGGTGCACGACGCTCTCGATAGGGGCCCTCGCCACGGGGGGCAAGCTCTCCGATCATCTCGATGGCGGTGAGCGGGCCGCGGTGCGCGACTGGCTGTTGGAGCAGCAGTGGAACCGCGTCCATCCCTACACCGGCGCCGCCCCTGGCGGCTGGGCCTGGACCGACCTCCCCGGCGGCGTGCCCGATGCCGACGACACCAGCGGCGGCCTTCTGGCCCTTGCGGCGCTCGAGGCAGCCGAGGGCCGCCCGCTGCCCGACAGCATTCGCGCGGCAGCCCGAAGCGCACTCGGCTGGCTTGTCGATCTCGCCAACCGTGACGGCGGCACGCCGACGTTTTGCCGCGGCTGGGGAAGGCTGCCGTTTGACACCTCCTGCCCCGACATCACGGCGCATGTCCTCCGCGCGGCGGAGGCCTGGACGGCGATCGACGCGGCGGGGCAGTCGCCGCGCACGGCTCGCGCCCTCGCCGCCGCGCGCAGGTATTTGGCAGCGACGCAGCGGGCCGACGGCGCCTGGTGGCCACTGTGGTTTGGCAATCAAACTCACCCCGAACAGGCCAATCCCGCCTACGGGACGGCGAAGGTGGTGCGAGCGACGCGAGACCGCCGCGGCGCCGAGTGGCTCCTCGCCGCGCAATCGCCCGATGGCGGGATCGCGAGTGCGCCAGGGATCGATACGACCATCGAGGAAACGGCCGTGGCGGTGGAAGCCCTGGCCGAAGTGGCTGAGCACGCGGCCGATCGAGAGCTTGCCGGGCGGGCGCTGGTGGCCGTCGGCCGCGGGCTTGAATGGCTGATCGAGCACACCGACGGCGGAAAGGTCTTCCCCGCCGCGCCGATCGGGCTCTACTTTGCGAAGCTCTGGTACGACGAGGCGCTCTATCCGCTCGTCTTTACGGTGACAGCCTTCGAGCGGGCGGCGAGATTGCTCAAAAACACAGCCTCACGCCACAGCGGCTGACAGCGTGGGGTCGCCCTTGGGCGCGTTGTCAAAGCCCTCTCAGCGCAAGTCGACGCGCGGAGGCCGGGACGGGCCCGCGCTCATGTTGACGGCAGCGGCCAAGGCATCCACAGCAACCTGCCAGTCAGCGGCACTCGTGTCGGGGCCGGCGGAGAAGCGCACCATGCCCGCCGGCGTTCCAGGAGCGAGGTCGAGGAACGGGGCAATTGCGGCGACGACCCGAGCGGCCGATGCCGCGCCGGAACTGCACGCCGAGCCGGTCGAGGCTTCGATGCCGGCCCGATCGAGGGCGGCGACGAGCTTTCGCGAATCGGCTCCGGGGATGAGGATCGCCAGGGTGTTCCAGAGCCGCTCGGCGTTGCCGCTGACGACGACTCCCGCTGGGACTCGCTCGCGGAGACGTTCGATGGCGGCGTCGCGCATCGCAGCGCCCCGGATGGCGATGTCGACGAGGCTCCGTTCCCTCGCCTCGAGCGCCGCGACCATGCCAGCGATGGCAGGGAGATTCTCGGTGCCGGCGTGCTGGCCCGCTTCCTGGGGGCCGCCGACGTCACCGCGGAAGCGGGTACCAGCCGGCACGACGAGAAACCCGACGCCGCGCGGGCCACCGAACTTATGTCCGCTTCCGGTCACCCAGTCACACGAGGCCAAGCCCGAGGCGGGGAGCTTGCCGAGCCACTGGGCGGCGTCGGTGTGGAAGGGGATGTGGCGGTCGCGACAGAGGCTCGCAAGCTCGGTCCACGGCTGAAGCACACCGCTTTCGTTGCTCGCCGCCATGATCGAGACGCAGGCCACCCTCGCTTGGCCATGGGCATCGATGACGCGCGTGAGTTGGTCTGGAGTGACACGCCCCTCGCCATCGACGCCGGTCTCGTGGACGCGGCCCGGGAAGGCGGCGTGGAACGATGCCGAAACAGCCGGATGTTCGAGCGGGGAGAGGAGCGGCCCTGCCTCCGAAGACGTAACGCTGCCGAGGAATCGGCCGAGCAGGTTGTTGGCAGCCGTAGCGCCCGACGTAAACACGATTCGGCCGGGGTCATTGCAGCCGAGCACGTCGGCGAGTCGTTCACGGCAATCGGCGAGGAGGTCGCTGGCCGCCGTCCCCGCGGCGTAGAGGCTCGAGGGGTTGTGCCAGAAGCGGTCCGCGGCCTCGAGCCACGCCGCGCGGGCGGCAGGGTGGAGCGGCGCGGTGGCGTTGTGGTCGAAGGAGGGCACGGGGGGCTGGACCGGGGCGGATAAGGAGAGGGCTGATCCGATCATCGTAGCCGCCGGCGAGCGTCGCTATTGCTTTTGAAGATCAGCGGCCTGTTTCACTTCGCGAGCCGCTCAGGAGGACTGTTTTGCCTGCTGGAATCCGGCCGATGAATCCCTATACTCGCAGTCGCTTCTGCAAAAGCTCAGCCTCGAGGCGGCGGGGCCATGTCGGCGAATGTCAGAACGTTCAAGACGGCATTTCTCGAGTGAGTGCGGATTTTGGCGAAGAGCAATGACACGATCCGCGACCGCGCGATCCGCGAGACGCTCTGGGAATCGGCGAAGGCTCCGTGGAAGGCCCGGTCATGACTTCCGCAATTGCACACGGTCGAGCGGTTCCCTGCGGCACTTTCTGGGCCGGCAAGCGGGTGTTTGTCACCGGCCACACCGGCTTCAAGGGGTCGTGGCTGGCGCTCTGGCTCACGAACCTCGGCGCCCGCGTCCATGGCTACGCGCTCGCTCCGGAGCCGGGCCCCAGCCTGTTTCGGGAACTCACGCTCGACAGGGAGATCGATCACGGCGTGGCCGACGTCCGTGACGCCGAAGCGCTCCGCCGCCGCGTCTTGGAGACTCGCCCCGAGATCGTCCTCCATCTGGCGGCCCAGCCGCTTGTGCGGGCGAGCTACCGCGATCCGCTCGGCACCTTTTCCACGAACATTCTCGGGACGGCCAATCTGCTTGATGCGGTTCGGGCGGTCGACTCTGTCCGCGTCGTCGTCGTGGTGACAACCGACAAAGTCTATCGCAACAACGAGTGGGTCTGGCCCTATCGCGAGACCGACACGCTCGGCGGCCACGATCCTTACAGCGCCAGCAAGGCCGGAAGCGAGATCGTCGTCGACTGCTACCGGCAGTCGTTCCTGGCTGCCGCCGGCGTCGCCGTCTCCAGTGCCCGCGCGGGCAACGTGATCGGCGGAGGAGACTGGTCGGAGGACCGCCTCATCCCCGACGCAATCCGGGCCTGGACCTCGGGGCAGGCGCTCGTCGTCCGCAATCCGGACGCGACGAGGCCCTGGCAACACGTGCTCGACCCGCTCCGCGGCTACCTCCGGATCGCCGAGATGACTTGGGCGGAGCCGCCCCTGGCGGGGGCGTTTAACCTCGGACCGGCATCGCATGAGGCGGCGACGGTGCGCCAAGTCGTCGATCTTGCGAAGCCCGTTTTCCCTCATGCCGTCACAACCTGGGGGGCCGAGGGGAAGGGGGCGCACGAGGCCCGTTGGCTGGCGCTCGACACGGCGAAGGCAAGGCAGACGCTAGGCCTCACCCCCGTGTGGCCGCTCGACGACGCCGTCCGTCGAACGATGGAGTGGTACCGAGACCGTATGAATAGCCGCGACGCCAGCGATCTGTGCATGGCCGACATCGCCGCCTACACAGAGGCATCCCGCTGACGCGATTCCCTGATTTTATCATCCCACGCCACTGACAGACGCGTCGACGATTGCGTGGGGGCCTCGAACTGACGATCGGGGCTTTTCGGACGCGCGCGGTGATCGACGAGTCGCCGTCTTGAAGTGGCTCTGGCCGAGGTTGTTCTGCCACTCTGGATTGGTCATGATGAAGCTTTGAGTGTTCAAAGCAGAGCGTGTGGAGCCGCCGGACTTTACACCATGATCACCGGAGACACCGGGAATGGCACCCCAGCGGCCGCAGCAACACGAAGCGATGACTGTCGCCGCCCTCGAACTCAGTCTCCCGCCGTCGCAACTTACCGACAGGGACCTCGCTTGGTCTGACCGGATCGGTTGGTCGTGTCATTATGGAGCCATCGAGACCGCTGCTCGATATGCGGGTGTGGCGATCCGCGCACGATCGTTTGATGCTTGCTGGGCCCATGGTTGCTTTCCACCTTGGACGTCGCTGTCCGGAGCGGCGATGTGTTACGGCGCTCCCGAGTGGAATCAGCTTCCAGTCATCGCCTGGCGTGACGATCACGCTCAGCGATTCTCCCGCGACGGAGCCCGCGACGTGCGTCTGGCTGGCGCACCGATCCTCTACGCCGATGACGGGCCCGTACAACGCGTTCCAGGCAGCCTTCTCGTAATGCCGATGCACTCGCATACCGAAGGCCGGCTTGAGGACCGCTCGTTCTTTCAGGACTATGCCGACGACATCGCCCGGCATGCGGGAACCTATTCTTCTGTGATCGCCTGCATCCACTCCAACTGCGTGTCGAACGGCTTGTGGATCCCGGAGTTCAGCGTGCATTCGATCCCTGTGATACGAGGTGCCTCTTGGGCCGATGTCAAGGCGCTGGTCCGGATGCGTCGGATCTTTTCCAGTTTCGAATCGATGACGACCAACGGCTGGGGCAGCCATGTGGCATACGCCCTGGCCTTCGGATGCCGAGTATCCATTCACGGGGCCTCGCCCGAACTGAACAGACACACGTTGCTCCAAGACGAAGGCTGGCGGCGATCGCCGAAGGATCTCGATGAGGTGCTGCAGTCGGCCGCGGAACAGCGGTACTTGGGCTCCTTGGCCGATCATTGTCGCCCCCCCGATGACGCCCGGGCCGACGTCGAGAAAGGAAGGTTTCTGATCGGGGCGGACCATCAGCTGTCGAGAGCCGAAATGAAAGCCATGCTTGCTGACGTGACGAGGCTTCGCTTCCAACGGGTGGTGTGGGACACGAAGCGGCTTGGGAATCGTGTTCTCCGACGACTGCTGCGACCTCGCTGAAAGCGCCTCCAGCGACTGCAGCAACGCTGCCCGATCCTTGCCGGCGATCAGACGTCACCCCGTCAAGCAACTTCGCGCCGATGCCCCGGGGATGCTCCCGCTGCCGGAATCCGGCGCTCCCTGCTCCCCGGCCCGGCAACCTCATTCCACCGCCCTGTCGAGCACGTGGAGGACCGAGACGCACCGCTCCCGCTTGTGCTTCTTCCGTCGTTTGGATGTCATCGAACGGCCCCTCCCCCTTGGGGGTGGAGCCGTTCCTACCGACTGAATCAGGCTCTCCGAGGCAGGCCACTCGGATGCGGCGTTACCACCCACAACCGATCAGGATCTCAGCGCCTGGGCCAGCGCCCGCCTTCGCTCCCCGATGCGGGCCCGCACCGTTGCCGGCATCAATCGCTTCAATCGCTCGGCCAGAGAAGGCCGAGGCCGCCACAACCGGAATCCTGCTGCGTCCACCAGTGTCGTGCGCAAGGGCTCATCGATCGCCGCCGAAATCTCCCGCCACCGCTTCTCGTCGATGCGGTCCACGGCGGCATTGAACAACGACGCCGCCTCCTGGCACTGACCGGGCCAACGGTTCATGAGCCAGCGAGTGGTCTCCGCCATGATCACGGCGTGGCCACGATTCATGAATGCCACGCTGTTTTGATCCTGGGCAGGATGCCGGCGGATGACGACGGTCGGGATCGTCGAGTAGACGAGACCTCCAGGGTCTGCGAGTAACATTGGCAGCATCCGGTCGTTGTCAAAGCTGTTCTGCTGCCGAGCCACTTCGTCATACGCTCTGGCGAACAACGCCGTCTTCGTGACGAGCGAGGAGTAGACGAACGACGTCGAGAGGAGATTCGCGACGAGCGATTGGGGAAACCCGAGTTGGAGGATTGGAGGACGAAAATCCTCACCGCCTGCCACCCACACCCGCCACACGCTGTCGCCCACGACCGGCGGGTCCCCTGCGGTGATCTCCAAGTAGCTTGAATAGAAGGCACCGCGCCCCGGCTGAGCCTCGAGATTCCTCAGCGCGACCTCGACATGATCCGGCGCCCACCAGTCGTCGTCATGGAGCATGGCCATCCATGGGTGTAGCTCGATTGTTGAAAGCAGTCGTACGTGTTCGAGAGCCGCAACCTCGGGTTCCTGAAAAAGATACTGGATTGGCAAGTCGGGAAACTCGCGACAGACGGATTCCGACCGGCGATCACTCCCATTCTCGCTGACGATGACGGAGCCCACTCGTGCAACCGCCGTCTGTGCCCGGATGGACTCGAGCGCCACGCGGAGATACTCAGGCCGCCGCCGCGTAGGGATCACAACTTGGATCATGGTGATTCGCCTCGTGAGAAACTTACAACCTGGGCGTCGAGACTTTCGAGCCCCCGGGGCCTGCTGCTGAAGGCGACCGTGCCCCAACGCTCTGTCACAAGACCGTCACCTGGACCGTTCACCGGCATCAATCCGCCAGCAAGACCAGGTCACTCTCGAGCCCCATGCCACGGATCTCGCTGGCGATCGCGTGATGATGCAGCGTCGTCGTGATCACGATCGGCTCCGGACGATCATGGAGGTCTGCCGGGGCAACGATCTCCACACCACGAAGAATCTTCCCTTGGTTGATTG
>CAJBCV010000240.1 GCA_903951635.1 uncultured Planctomycetaceae bacterium | reverse complement strand
GGTACGTGCCGCGCGGCGTGCCGGGGCTGGCCGATCGGGCGGGGCTCGAGGCCCTCGTGCCGCTGTCGGCCGCGGCGGTGGTCACGGTGTCCGACACGACCGATCTGGCCTCGGAGTCCTTCGCGGCCAGGCTCGATGCGACGCTCACGCTGGCCGACCGGATCGGAGTGGCCGTCGTCATCTGCATCGCCCCGTCCGACGGCGTTGCGCTCGATCCTCAGCTGTTTCAAGAGCGACTCGAAGGCTGGTCGGCGCATCCGTCGGCATTCCTCGTCGTTCTTCCCTCCGGCTTGGCCGACGTCGCCGTCGCCGTCGGCAGGCGGCGTGGCACGATGCTCCTCGGTCTGGAGGTCGACGGCCTCCAGCCGCCGCCGCTGCCCGTCGGTGGCATCGACCTGTTCGTCGTGAGGCTGCCGGAGGACGGTGTGCCGCACGACGCCTGGCAGCGTGTGCCCGCGCTTCCGCTGGTGGCGGCGATCCGCGGGAGCGATCGTGTGCCAGCCGACTTCGCTCGGGGAACGTGCGACCGGCTCCAGGCAAGGTTGGCGGCTTGGGCCCTCCCCGATCTCCGCGATCAACCGTGGGATTGGGCCGGGTATCTCGTCACCTGAGCGGTTGCCGGGACTCGCTTTGCCTGGAGATCACGCATGTCCTTCGATCCCGATCGCTATTCCCGACAGGTTCGGTTCGCGCCGATCGGCGCGGCCGGGCAGGAGCGATTGGCCGCGGCTCACGTGGCCCTCGTCGGCTGCGGAGCGCTCGGCGGGGTGGTGGCCATGGCGCTGGTTCGTGCCGGGATCGGCAGGATCCGGATCATCGATCGCGACGTGCCCGAGGTTTCGAATCTTCCCCGCCAGGTGCTCTTTGACGAGGCCGATGTCGCGGCCGGGCTCCCCAAGGCGGTGGCGGCGGCGGGCCACCTCGAGCGTATCAACGCCGCCTGCCGCATCGAGCCGATCGTCGCCGACCTCGTGCCTGCGAGCGTTCCCCGGCTCCTCGGCGGCGTCGATGTGATCGTCGACGGCACCGACAACTTCGAGGCCCGCTTTCTCATCAACGAGTTTGCCTGCCGCGAGGGGATCCCGTGGGTCCACGGCGGCGCGATCGGCGCCGAGGGACGAGTGCTCACGGTGCTGCCGGGGAAGTCGGCCTGTCTCCGTTGCCTCGTTCCCGATCCTCCTGCCCCGGGGGCCCTCCCCACCTGCGACACCGCCGGTGTCGTCGGGCCGGTGGCGCTCGTCGTGGGCGCGGTGGAGGCGGCGGAGGTGATGAAGGTCATCGTCGGCACCGAAACGCCCGTCGGCAATCGCCTCCTCGTCTGCGACCTCTGGGACAGCTTGTGGCGCACGGTCGATCTCGCGCCGCTTGCGGTCGCCGGCTGCCCGACCTGCCGAGGGAACGACTTCCCCTGGCTCGAGGGGAGGGCCGGTGCACAGGCCACGGTGCTCTGTGGGCGCGACGCCGTCCAGGTCGCCCCCGGCCCGGGCGTCGCCGGCATCGATCTCGGTGCTTTTTCCGCGCGGATGAGCGGCGTGGGACGCGTCGTCGCCAATCGGTGGATCGTCCGCGTCGCGCTCGAAGAGGGGATCGAACTGGCGGTGTTCGCCGACGGCCGGACGATCGTCTCCGGGACGCGCGACGAGGCCCGGGCCCGCGGACTCGTCGCCCGCTATGTTGGCGCGTGAAGACGTGGGCGTCTGGCGGGGCTGGAAAATCAGCCCGCCGTGGCCGCTTCCATGATCCGCGCTTCGGTCGCCTCGGCGCGGGGAAACTCGGCGGTCAGCCGTCCCTCGGCGAGAACGAGGATCCGATCGGCGAGGGTGAGGAGCTCCGGGAGTTCGCTCGAGGTGAGGATCACCCCGAGCCCCTGTCGGCAGAGACCGTCGATGAGGGAGTAGAGCTCCGCTTTGGCGCCGACGTCGATGCCGCGGGTCGGGTCGTCGAGGAGCAGCACCTTCGGCTTCGTCAGCAGCCAGCGGCCGATGATGCACTTCTGCTGATTGCCTCCGGAGAGCCCGGTGATCGTGGCATGGAGGCCGGGCGTCTTCACCCCCGTGTCGCGCACCGGCCCGGCGGCCAGACGGTCCTCGGCGGTGCGGCTGAGGAGGCCGCTCCTGAGGGCTTCCCCGAGCGAGCAGAGGGTGACGTTCCCGGCGACGTCGAGATCGGGGAACAGCCCGAGCCGCTTCCGATCTTCGGTGACCATCGCCACCCGGGCCTCGCAGGCCTCGCGGGGATGGCGGAACCGCACCGGCTTGCCGCGGAGTTCGATCGTGCCGCTCCAGGTGTCGTCGCCGGCGCCGAAGAGCACTTCGAGGAGTTCTGTCCGCCCCGCCCCCATCAAGCCGGCAATGCCCACGATCTCGCCGGCGTGGAGATCGAACGAGATCTCCTTGAGCCGGTAGCCGCGGGGATGCTCGGGCCAGGGAAGCGAGAGCCCGCGGACCTCGAGGAGCTTTTCCCCCCGCGGCCTGGTGCCGTGGAAATCATGGCCGGCGATATCGCGGCCCACCATCCAGCCGGTGATCTCGCGGGGGCTCGTGGACGTCCGATCGACCGTCTTCACATGCCGGCCGTCACGGAGGACGGTGATCCGGTCGGCGAGACGGAAGACCTCGTCCATCTTGTGCGAGATGTAGAGGATCGTCGTCCCCTGGGCGACGAGCCGCTGGATCGTCCGCTCGAGCCGGGCCGACTCGACCTCCGTCAGGGCGCTGGTCGGTTCGTCCATGACGACGATCGAGGCATCGAGCGAGAGCGCCTTGGCGATCTCGACGAGTTGCTGGTCGCCGACGCGGAGGTTGCCTGTGCGGTCGCCGGGATCGACGGCACAGTCGAGCTGGGAAAACAGCGAGGAGCACTCCTCCGCCATCGAGCGGTCGTCGAGGAGGCCGAGCGCCCCGCGCCGCTCGCGCCCGAGAAAAACGTTCGCCGCCACCGGGAGATCCTCGACGAGGGCCAATTCCTGGTGGATGATCGCGATCCCGGCGCGCTCGGCGTCGCGGGTTCCCCTGAAGCGGGTGTCGCAGCCGTCGACCTCGAGCACCCCGGCGTCAGGCTGGTAGACGCCGGAGAGGATCTTCATGAGCGTGCTCTTCCCCGCGCCGTTCTCCCCGCAGATGGCATGGACCTCGCCGCGACGGACCTCGAGCGTGACGTCGTCGAGGGCCACCACCCCCGGGAAACGCTTCGTGATCCCGAGCATCCGCACGGCGAACGGGGAAGTGGTCATCGGAGGAGATGCCGGTTGGGGCGCTGGCTCACGTCGCGGATCGGCGTGATTCCCAGACGCGGAGAAGACCGAGGAGAAACAGGGCGCACAGGCCGGTGGCGATGCCGCCGTTGCGGCCGGCCGTCATCGTGGCGATCGCGCCGGCGAGGAGCGCGAGGGTGGGGATGGCACAGAGGCCGAGTGCTCCGGGGAGGAGCCGCGTGCCCCCCTTCGCCAGGGCGCCGAGCTGGGAGAACGTCACGGCGATCACGACGACCACGCCGACGATCAGCCCCTCGTAGACGTCGGCCCCGGTCTTGATGATCTTCGACACCGCGTCGATCACGACGCGGAGGAAAATCGCCCCGAGCACCGTTCCGGGGACGGTCCCCACGCCGCCAGAGAGGGAACAGCCGCCGACGACGGCCGCGGCGATCGCGTTGAGCTCGTGCCCGCGCCCCTGGTTCACCGGCGCCGCCACCGATTCGTTGGCGACGTAGAACAGCCCGGCCAGCGCCGCCGTCATCGCGCCGAAGCAGTAGGCGAACCACTTCACGTTTTCGGTGCGGATCCCCGCCAGACGGGCGGCCTGTTCATTGCCGCCGAGGGCATGAATGTGGCGGCCGAGAACGGTGCGCGTGAGCAGAATCCAAGTGAACAGGGCAAGGAGGGCAAACACCGCCACGGGGATCCAGACGTTGTCGCGGATCGTCTTGAAGATCGGATCGGAGACGTTGATCTGCGCGCTCTTGGTCCCCACGACGCCGAGCGTGCAGCTCTCGCACAGCGCCCGCGCGAAGCTCCGCAAACCGACGAGCGTGGCGAGGGTAGCGATAAATGGCGGCAGACGCACCGCTGTAATCAGCCACGTGTGGAGCGTGCCGACGAGAAATCCGGTCAACAGCGCGGCGAGCACCCCCACCCCGACCACCGCCGGCCCGACGGCCTTGAACGCCATGATCTCCTTTGGCGAAAGCGCCAGCATTGTCGTCGCCGCGATCGTCCCAGACAGCGCGATCATCGAGCCCGACGAGAGGTCGATCCCGCCGGCGATGATCACGACCGTCGCGCCGAGGGCGAAGATCCCCAGCAGGGCCGTGTTGCGGAGGATGTCGGTGAGGCTCTGCCAGGGGAGGCGGAAGTAGCTGTGGTTGGAATCGACCATCCCCGTGAGGAGCACCGCCACGACGATCGCCGCCACGAGGGCCCATTCGGCGGGCCGCAATCCGAACCAGGCCGACCGGCGGAGGCGGGGCGCGGCGCCACCGGCCTGGGAGGCGGTCGCGACCTCGGCAGCGGGAGCGGATCGGGGGGCTTTCGGCGGCGTCATGCGAGCGAGGGGATCACGACCGACCACCCGGATCGGATGGCCGGTCGATGGAGTGAGGGGGCCGGGAACGCGGACGGTTTCAGGAGCTCGTCAGACCGTACCGGGTGAGCCATTCGCGGAACTCGGTCAGCGTCTTGAACTCGTGGGGGATGTCGGCCGGCATCTCCTCCTGCTTGATCGGTGAGCCCTCGTCAGGAACGATCAGCCGCAAGCCGGTGGTGAAGATGTCGCCGTTGTCAGTGCCGAGGTTCGGGTACATGTCCTTGATGACAGCCTTGTCGTCGCCGAGCATGGCGACGAGGAGCCGGACGGTCTGGCTCCCCATCTCGAACGGATTCTGGACCACCATCGCGTCGATGAGGCCATTGCCCATGTGCTCCAGGGCGATCGCTTGAGCATCGAAGGTGACGACGGTCGTCTTGGCACGGACATCACGTTCCTTGACCACCTCGGCAATCGCCGGGGCATCGTAGGCCCAGATACCGACGAGGGCCACGAGGTCGGCGTGGTTGGTGATCGCCGTGCGGACGTTGTCACGGGCCTTTGCCCCCTCCATCCCGTCGGGCATCCGGTCGAGTTCGCTGTAGGCGCTGCCGACCGCCTCCTTGAAGCCGTCCATCCGGGCACGGGCGTTGTCGACGTCGGTGAACCCGGCGAACTGGACGTAGCCGCCGGAGGTGACGTTGCGTGCGGCGAGGATCTTTCCGGCAGCGGCCCCGAGGAGCCGGCCGCCGACGATGTTGTCGGTGCCGATGTAATAGGGACGGGCATCACGGAAGCGGGCCCGGTCGACGTCGCTGTCGACGGTGATCACCTTCACCCCCTTGGCGGCGAGGTTCTTCATCTCCTCGACGATCGCGGCGTTGTCGGCCTGGATGACGGAGATCGCCACACCAGCGATGTCGGATTGGCTGGCGAACTGCCGCAGCTTCTCGATCTGCCCCTGGGCGGTGCCGTTGTTTTTCTCCATGACGGCGACGAGGCCCTTCGACTCGATGCCGAAGAGTTTGGCCCCTTCTTGAAGGCCGGCGTTGCAGGCATCCCAGAACGGGTCGTCACCATTGGTGAGGAAGATGAGCCGCTTCGTTGGGCCACCGGCCTTGCCGCCGCCCCCCGTGGCATCGGGGCTGGCCTTCTTGGCCTCCGGCGAACACCCGACCGCCAAGCCGAGGAGGCACGCCACCGAAAGGGTCATCTGCCGTCGCGTGAACATGGTTTCCACCCTGAAGAAACGAAGCGTGAGAAAAGAAGCGATTGAAAGGAAGTTCGGGATGACGCGCCGAGAGACCGACGTCGAGGCCCCGTAGCCCGGTCGGCCCCACCGTCACCCATCCCCCAACAGGTTCCTGACCGGCTCAGTAACGTAACCCATTTTTCCTCACATGCACGAGGGGGGCTCCGGCCGATCCGGAATCCCCTCCGACGACCTCCGCCACGACGACCACATGGTCTCCGGCGGGCGCCCGACTCGTCCCCCGGCACTCGATCCAGCCCGCCGCCGCGGCGAGGGCCGCCGTGCCCCCAGGGGTGCGGAGGGTGTCGAGGCCGGCGAAGGGATCTTCCCCCGGAGTCGACGGCTTTCCAAATCGCGACAGGAGGGACCGTTGCGATTCACCGAGCACATTGACCACGAACGGAATGCCGCGGTCGATCGCGGCGAGGAGGTCGCGGGTGGGGGCCACTGCCACCGAGACCGACGGCGGGGTGAATCCGGCCTGCATCACCCAACTGGCGAGCATCGTCCGGTCGGCTTCTCCATCCCGCCAACTGATCACGAACAGCCCACTCGGAATCCGCCCCAGTGCCGTGGCGATCCCCTCGCCGGCCCCGGGGGCCCCGGTGGGCTGGGGGGGCAGCGGGGAATCGGACTGCGGTCCGGCGGGATCGGGGGAGATGACCATGGGCTCGAGTCGGCGAAGGAGGGACGGGCAGCCACGGCAGGGAATGGAGTCGGGGCCATCTCGAGGAGATGAGGCATCGAGCGAGGCCCGGTCGAGTTCCATCCTACCCTGTTTTCCGCGGCCGTGCGGGGGCGGGGAAGGAGAGCGGAATGCCACCCGGAGGAGCGTTTTCAGGGTCGTGTCCCGGCCGATCGATGCCGATCTCTCTGGAGTCGAACTCGGCCTGATCCCTACAGTCGGCCGGCGTGCCCAGCCCGCCTGCCGGGATTGCACCAGCCCCCCCGGTGTCATGGTCGCCATTGGACCCATGAAGCGTTTCCACCCCTTCCCGCCGCGTGCCCGTTGGATCGCCCTGGCGACCCTCTGGCTCTCGGTCTGCGCGCTCCTCCTTGGAATGGCCGCAGGGGCGAAGGCCCAGTCCCCCGAAACGCCCCTCAGGTTGCCCCCGCCCGCCGGCACCGCGCTCCCACCGGAGCCGTCGCCTCAGCTCTCGCCGGGGCTCGGCCTTCCACCGCTGGACGATGCGGGTGTTTCAGGGGCTACGCCCAATTCGCTCCCGAGGGCGTCTTCCCCAGGGCTCCCCGGAATCGATCCGCTCCCGCCGGTGGGGGGCGCTGGACCGGTGGTCCTCGACATGCCCTACGAGCCCCTCCCCTCGGCGTCGGATGACGGTTACCTGATCCCAGGGGCCGCGTTTCCGGAGGGCTTCGACGATTTGTGGGCGTCGCGGCCGTGGTCGTGGCAACTCATGCCCAACAACCTCATCTACACCAGCTACCTTGCCGGCCCGAAGGAGCCCCGCTTCGGCACCGTCTGGTACGACGACACGACGCCGCCTCCCTATGCCACCACCGGGCACGAAGGATGGCTGTGGGATTCGACGCTCGGGGGGAGAGTGTCGATCGCCCGGTATGGCTCCGACCCGGTGCTCCATCCGCAGGGCTTCGAGGTTCAGATCGAAGGCGCCGCGTTCGTCCGGCTCGATCCCCAGGACGACCGCGACCTGCGATCGGCCGACTACCGCTTCGGCATTCCCCTCGTCTACGGCGTCGGGCGATGGCAGACGAAGCTCGCCTACTACCACAACAGCGCCCACCTCGGCGACGAGTTCATGCTCAAGCACCCGACGTTTCCGCGGATCAATTACGTCCGCGATTGCATCGTGTGGGGCAATTCCTACTACCTCTATGACTGGATGCGGCTCTATGGAGAGGTGGGATGGGCGTTCTTCACCGCCGGCGGGGCCGAGCCGTGGGAGTTTCAAGGTGGCGTCGAACTGATTCAGGCCCGCCCCACCGGGGGACGGGGAGCCCCGTTCCTCGCCGTCAACGGCTTCTCCCGCCAGGAACTCGACTGGGGGGGGAATGTCTGCGTCCAGACCGGCTGGGCATGGCGCGGACGCCGCAGTGAGAAGCTCTACCGGATCGGGTTCGAATATCTCTATGGTTCAGATCCGCAGTACGAGTTCGTCTACAAGAACCAAAACCGGGCCGGCATCGGGATGTGGTACGACTACTGACGTCGATCGGGCCGCCGGTCGACATGCGCCGGGACGGCTGCCCCAGCGACTGCTTCCCGTCGGCGTCCCCCATCTCCATTCTGGAGCCTTCCTTCCGTGCCACTCCTGGCGATCGAGACGACCTGCGACGAGACCGCGGCGGCCGTCATCGATCGATCGCGTCGCGTGCTCTCGAGCGTGGTCGCCAGCCAGGACGAACTCCATGCACGGTGGCGGGGTGTCGTTCCGGAGTTGGCTTCGCGGGCCCACGTCGAACGGATCGTGCCGGTGATCGACGAGGCCCTGGCCCGCTCCGGTGTCGCCCGGAAGCAACTCGAGGCCGTCGCCGTTGCCGTCCGGCCAGGATTGGTCGGCTCGCTCCTGGTCGGCCTGTCGGCCGCCAAAGGGATCGCCGCCGTGCTCCGCTGTCCCCTCGTCGGCTACGACCACATCGCCGCCCATCTCTATGCCTGCCGGCTGGCCCACGGCGAGCGGATGAGCTACCCCTGTGTCGGCCTCGTCGCCAGCGGTGGGCACACCTCCCTGTTCCATCTCCGTTCGCCGCTCGAACTCGAGCGGCTCGGGGGGACGATCGACGATGCCGCTGGCGAAGCCTTCGACAAGGCCGCGGCGCTCCTCGGCCTCGGCTATCCCGGCGGACCGTCGATGGAACGAGCCGCGGCCGGCGGGAATCCCGCAGCCCATCGCTTTCCGCGGCCGCTGGCCACCGATCGGGAGCGGATGGATGTCAGCTTCAGCGGCCTCAAGACCGCCCTCCGCTACCGGGTCAGGCCTCCGGGTGCCCCCGACGATACGCCCCCTCCCACCGGGCGTGCGCTTGCCGATCTCGCGGCGTCGTTTCAACTGGCTGTGGTCGAGACGATCCTCGCGAAAGTCGATCTGGCCCTCGCCAAAACGAAGTGCCGCGTGCTCGCGGTCGGAGGAGGCGTGACGGCGAACACGACGCTGCGCGAGGCGCTCGAACGCCTCGGGAAGAAGCGGCGCGTCGACGTGCTCATCCCGCCGCGGGAGTTGTGCACCGACAACGCGGCCATGGGGGGGATTGCCTGGGAGCGGCTGGAGCGTGGCGAGGACGACGGACTCGAACTCGACGTCCGTCCCGGCACCGACCGCAGCGCGGCCCGGGGACGCTGACCCCGCTTGGCTTCGGATCGCCACTGTCCCGCCGCTGGATGCGGCGGCCCAAGCCCGAAAGGCCAGGAGGGCTTTTCGGAGGAACCCCGCTTGGCTTCGGATCGCCACTGTCCCGCCGCTGGATGCGGCGGCCCAAGCCCGAAAAGGCCAGGGAGGGCTTTTCGGAGGAACCCGCTTGGCTTCGGATCGCCACTGTCCCGCCGCTGGATGCGGCGGCCCAAGCCCGAAAAGGCCAGGGAGGGCTTTTCGGGCGCTCCATCCAGTCAGAAGCTGGAAAACTGCTCGAACTCGTCGTACTGCCGGTGCTCGAGGTTCACGAAGCGCGTGAAGTCGTGCTGCCAGAGGAGCTTGGCGTCGCCGATCGGGCCGTTTCGCTGCTTGGCGATGATGATCTCCGCCTGCCCCTTCACGCGCTCCCGGTCCTCGTCGTTCGTTTGGTAGTACTCCTCGCGATGGACGAACATCACAAGATCGGCGTCCTGCTCGATGGCCCCCGACTCACGGAGGTGATTGAGCCGCGGCCGATTGTCCCGGGATGCCTCTGCCTGCCGATTGAGCTGGGCGAGGCAGAGTACCGGGATGTCGAGTTCGCGTGACATCATCTTCAAACGCCGCGCGATCCTCGCCACCTGCTCCTGACGCGGATCGCGCGGGTTGTCCGGCTCGATGAGCTGGAGGTAGTCGATGACGATCAGCGAAAGCCCACCACGGCGCTTCTGGCGGCGGGCGACCGCGGCGATCTCGGTGAGCGTTCGCCCCGGCGTGTCGTCGATAAGGAGCGGGGCGACGCTGATCTCCGCCGACTTCTCCACGAGCCGGCGGCGGTCCTCCTTGGAGATCGTGCCGTTGCGGAGCCGATGGCCGTTGACCCCCGCGACCGAGCAGAGGAGACGGTCGGCCAGTTCCATGGCCGCCATTTCCAAGCTCACGAACAACACCGGATGATGGTTCGTGATCGCCACGTGCTCGGAGATGTTCATCGCCAACGCCGTCTTCCCCATGCTCGGTCGGGCGGCGAGGATGACGAGCTCGGAGTTGTGGAGCCCGCCGCAGAGGGCGTCGAGCTCGGTGAATCCTGTCTCCACACCCCCGAGCGTCTGCTCGTGCTTCATCCGGGCGTCCATCCGCTCGAGCACCTTGCCGAGGACTTCGTTGATCGGGGTGGCGTCGGCGGAGCTGCGGTCTTCGAGGATCGTGAAGATCTTCGATTCCGCCCGGGAGAGGAGTTCCTTCGGCTCGTCGGTCGAGTCGTAGGCGTCGCGGAGGATGTCGGTGCCGGCGTCGATCAGCGACCGGAGGAGGGATTTGTCGCGGACGATCTGGGCGTAGTGCGTCGCGTGGGCGGCGTGGGGCACCGATTGCACGATCTCGCCGATCGCGGCCACGCCGCCGATCCGCTCGAGGTCGCCCTTCGATCGGAGCCTGTCGAGCACGATCGTCGTGTCGATCCGCTTCCCGCCGTCGTGGAGGTCGAGGAGATGTCGGAAGAGGATCTGGTGCGCTTCGTCGGCGAAGTCCTCCGGTCGGAGGACGAGCGCAACGTCGTCGCAGGCGTCAGGCTTGAGAAAGATGCTGCCGAGCACGGCGCGCTCGGCGGCGAGGTCGACGGGACGCTCGCGGAGATCGGGGGCTGCCGCCGCTCCCTCGCCGTGGTCGCGGGTCCGGCGCCGCCCGCCATCCCGCTGGCGATCACGCCCCTCGCCATTCGCTCCGTCGCCGCTGCGTCGTGATGCCACCTGAGCGAGCCTCCCGTGCCGTGTTCGTTCCGACCGTTGCCAAGGCCGCCCGACGCTCCGTCCTTCCGTCAGGGCGCCTCGCAGGCGTCGCGCGAGCGATGCGACGGAGGGCCGATACACACGAACGTGGGCAGGGCTGCCAAGCAACCCTGCCCACTGGATCGTTCAAACCGCCGTGGCAGGCCGTAAAACCGAGCCTTGGCCACAGGGAAAGTGGCCGATTACTTCGCAGCCGCGTCGCCGCTGGTCGGCACCACCCACACCTTGAGATCCCCTTCGACCTCGGCCGCGAGTCGCACGCGAACGGTGTACAGGCCGACTTCCTTGAGGGGGCCCTGGAGGATGATGTTGTCGCTGGAGACGACGAGATCCTGCTGCTTGAGCGCCCGAGCAATCTCGACCGAAGTAACGGAACCGTAGAGGTGCCCTTCATCGTTGGCATTGGCCTCGATGGTGACGCTCGTGCGGACGAGCTCCTCCAGCAGCGACCGGAGACCGGCAAGCCGCTCGCGGGCGATTTCCTCGAGCTTCGCCTTGTGCTTGGCCACCATCCGCTTGTGATGTTCGGTGGCAACCGTCGCCAGCCCCTGCGGGAGCAGATAGTTGAAGGCGTAACCACGCTTCACCTCGACGACTTCCCCCTGCTTGCCGAGATGCTCGACGTTGTGCACGAGGAGAAGTTCGATGCCACCACGCTGCCCCTTCGGCAGTTGACCGGCATGGGAGCCGGTCGCGTTCACGGACCGGGAGCGGGGGGGGACGGTGGAGGACTGTGCCATGATTCGTCTCTTGAAACTAAAACTCGGGGGGAAAGGGCTGTGGGGGCGTGGAACTGTACGGGGCTGAACAGGTCGCCTGCCCCCAGCGGAGGCGGCGACCTGGAGCTGTCGACAAGAGTGTGCCAAAAAAAGGGTCAGAACGGAATGTCGTCATCGGATCCCCCGTGGGAGACCGGGTCCGGACCCCGGCCGCCGCCGTCGCGACTGGGTCCATCATACTCGACCGGGGAGTCGTCGGGGCCGTCGTCCGGGGTGGATTGCCGGGGGGCGCCGACCCGCTTCGGCCTCGGGGCCCCTTCGGACCCGCTCTTTCCCCCTTCCGGGGACCCTTGGCGGTTGCCGAGGAGGACCAGCCGGTCACCGACGACCCGCAGTTTGGAGTTCTTCTTGCCGTCCTTTTCCCAGGTGTCGAGTTTCAGCCGCCCCTCGATCATGATCGGAGAGCCCTTCGTCACGTACTCCCCGGCGATCTCGGCTTCCCGGCTCCAGAACGTGACATCGACGAACGTCGTCTCCTCGATCCAATCGCCGTTAGGGCCCTTGCGTCGACTGTTGACTGCCAGGCCGATCTCCGTGACGGGAGTGCCGGTGGAGACGTAGCGGAGTTCTGGATCGCGGGTGACGTTCCCGAGGAGAATCACCTTGTTGAAACTGGCCATGGTTCGCTCCTTGGACTGACGAGGGCGTTGGGGTTAGTGAACATGCGTTCACTATAGTACCCCTTCGTGGGGCGCCTTGCAATCACCCTCGTGCCGTCAGGTTGGCCCGCCGATCCCCGACCATCCCTCCCGTCTCCTGCCGCCGCCCAGGCTTTCGGCCGGGAGTGGGGCGGGAAGCGGGAGGGGGCCGCTCAATCACTCCGCCGCCACGGGCGCGGCCGTCGGTCCTGGGGCCGGACCGGGGCGCTTGGTCGCTGCCACCTCGTTCCCCGCCAGAGCGTGCTGGACGAGGGCGTCTGCGATCCGCGGGTCGACCTTGAGGATCAACTTGCGGATGATGTCGTCGTTGATCTCGCACTGCCGTTCCAGCGGCGTTACGCCCGTCCCCGGCATCTTGAAGTAGGTCAGCCAGTAGACCCCCTTCTTGTGGCCGTTGATCGGGTAGGCGAGCTTACGCTCGTCCCACAGGCGGGCTGCCAGGATCGTGCCGCCGTGCTGCGTGATCAGATCGGCGACCTGCTGCGTGATCGCAGCCGGGTCGCGGGAGTACTTCGTCGGATCGAGGATGAACATCCCTTCGTACACCACCATGTCGCTCGTCGCTCCTCTGCTGGGG
>CAJBCV010000239.1 GCA_903951635.1 uncultured Planctomycetaceae bacterium | reverse complement strand
TGGATCGCCTCGGCCCGCTCCCGCGGCCAGCCCGCGGCAAAGCCCTTGAGGACGAAACGCCGTGGCCCACGGTCTCGAGGGAGAGCTTCATCCGGCTCCACGAGCCACACCGGGCTGCCGCTCAAGCCAGCGGAGGGGAGGGGACTGATCCGGCAGAAGGCCGTAGGGAACCAGCGGCGGACAATTGTCGGGGAAGGTTTGGCGTCATCAGGTTTCAGGAGCATGAGTCTATTCTCCCCGAAACGCTCAACCTCATGCACCGGGCCTCGTGGAGTCGCCACCACTTTCTTTACGCCCGACTGGCAATCCATGGCTCCGGCGGGCTGTTTTCTGCGCGGGCGCCCGGCCCCCGTCCGGGCCGAGGACTCGGCCAAGCGAACGCATCTGGAGGAACTGCTCGACGAGGTGGTTGCCGGCGAGCATCGAGCGCTGCTCTTTTGCCGCAGCACCCAGAGGCAGGCTCTTCGGGGATTTCCGTGGCAGGGGAGTGGCAGCAGGCGTGCAGGCCGCCGGGATCAGCGATGACCGGGAAACTGAACGTGCCCGACCGAACATGGAAGCCAGATGCCCCACCTCTGAAGTCCGCGATTTACAGATATGGTGTTGCTATATCGATCCGGGCGACCGACGTCCATTCAGTGTGGTCAGTTGACAGGGAAGACTAGGTGCCGGATTCACTGGATTTCACCTCGACACTCTATGAATCGGCCGCGGCTTGCCACGGAAATCCCCCCAAGATCCAGTTTTTATGACAGCGCCGAAATGTCCTCCTCAAAATCACACGACGGAACAATGAGACATCCCAGCTCTCGCAGTAATCGCACGACTTTGGCCAACTCTATTATATATTGCGATCTTTCAATTCCATCTACGGGCGTGACATCGGCATAGAATTTCGAATAGAGGAATCCTGCTGGCCATGAAGTTTTTTCTGGATCCCACTCCTCGTTTTTCTGAACGTCTATTTCAGCCCAATCGCATATAATCGTAAATCCATCAAACCTACCAGCAAGGTGTTTAATTATTGCTGACTCGATATCTCGCTTGTCAAGAACGCTATCGATGAAAAGCTTGCAGTAGAGTTCCACCTCAATTCCCTCCCACCGGAAGCGTTGGGCCATTGTCGAAGTTGCCGCCGCGCTGAATAACAGAAATGTCCACGTCCACCCCAATTATTCGCTGAATCTGCTTGCGTAATCCGCTTAGGCCCGCTTCGCCAGCCTGTATTTTACCAGTCTCAATTGCGTGAAGCATCGTGCTTTCTTTTGCTGAACCAGGGTTTGGCGTTCCGAAACGCTTGGCAATCAGTTCCGCAAACTCTTCTGCAGAAACACGCACGGCTATGTCCAAATCAGACAGCTCATTGGCCGCTCCAGACACACGACTACCCTGGAAAATGACATCATCGCCAATGTGAGTTGTCCCATTCCTAATGATTACAGTGATCTCGGCGAGCTGGTTATTACCGATTCCTTTCAGCAGGGTTCCAGCTGCCTTGGCACCGGGACCGCTGATCGCCGATGCCACCGGTTTCGCGAAAGGCAACGCCGTGCAGACGAGGCCAATCGCACCGAACACCCCGTCACTCGCCCTTTCGGCTCCGCTTTGTTCGTGCGCGTCAGCGGCATCGTCGGTGGAGAAAGCATCCGAAACGCCCCGGACACCAACCAGATTGCCGATGAAAAATCCAAGAACCGTGTAGGTCCGCTCGCCGGGCTCCATAAAGGACGTGTTGCCATAAACAGTTACCGAGTCAGCGAGATAGACCTCGTAGAGAAACTGGCACCACGTCCGGGACGGTCCCGGTGGCGGGTTTCCAGGTCCATCGGCTGGGGGCAGGTCGCTTCCATCGAAAACGACTTGGCTGCCCTGTCCCGATCCGCTCACAATGAAAACCGGGGTACCGGGTCTGCCGATTGGAAGCGGCCGGCCCGTCAAATCGCCGTCTTGGTCTGCCGCTAAGACGAACTGAACGTCACCTACGCCACCCGTCCACACGGCCGAGACGAGCCCCGGCCCGTCGTCGCTGCCGGACTGGTAAACCAGCGGCGTGGTCATCACGGGCGATTGGCCATCTGCAAGCGTGAGCGTGGTTGATCCGGTTGTTCCCTGTTGGCTCCCCGAGTTTGCCGCATCCGCCCCGGTCGCTCCTGTGACGAAGAGCCCCATCCCGCCGCCCGAGCCGCCGGTGTACTTCGCCGAAATGATCGGGGCGTTCGCGAGAGAGCCGTTGGCTGGGCCTGACGAGAAACCGGCCCCAGCACCTGACCAGTACATACCCCACAGTTCGGCGTTCGTCAGGGGGCCAACGGTGCCATTTCCCTGACCGCCAGCGCTCGATCCGCCGGTGTATTGCGACGACAGCGCTGGGCCATTCGTACTCAGGCCACCGGTGGAGCCGGATGTCGAGCCTCCAGCCCCAGATCCAGCGCTGAAGGAATCCCACAGATCACCACCGGACGTCGTGCCGCCAGAGCCTGAGGTTGGGGCAGGAGGCGAGGCGGTGCCAGACGAGCCGGGCGTGGGGCTCGAACAAGTCAGAATGACTCCGCTGGAAGAAAGTGCCCCGGTGCCGAGGGGAGCGGGAGCAATCCCAGGCGCGCTCCACGATTCGGGCCCCACGCCAGCGAGCATCGCCCGGGTTTCGAGGGACTCAATCACCATGCGCAGTGCAGAAGCGTGGTGAGGCTTTTTTGGTGTTTCGCCGGTTCACTGGACTTCTCCTCGGAAGACCTCTCAGAAGAGTGCACATCGGCGCTCTTCGGTTTCACCGTAGGAAAGGCTTTCATTTCCGTCAAGGAATCGGTTCGAGGCGGATTCAATTGGGCGGCGGAAGGGAATCGAATCCGCGTGGCAGCTGCGGGAAAGGGCTCTTCTCCGGGTGATGAGGGCCCGGCGACGAGGTTCAGGCCTGCCAACGGCGATGACGCCTGCCGATCAATCCTTGGGGCAGTCCCCGATCGCTCGTGGCCCAGCCCGGCTTCACCGTCGCGAGGCTCCAACGATGGCGAGGATCCCCACCCGGACGGCGGCTGGCAGGCGACGCCAGACGGCGACCACCTCGGCCAGGTCCGGGGGCACAACGTTGGATTTCACGTTGATGCTTTGCTCGCCCCCTGGTTTTTCCCGAGTGAAACCCGGTTCCTTCGAATCCTGTCCCACCTTGAACCACGAGCCTTTTCCGCCCGAGGGAAACAATTGTGGGGAATCATCGAGGAGCGGGTTCAGACCATGGCGAGGAACACCTCCGGAAGGCTCAACGTCCAATACGTCTGGAGCCCCGTCGAATCGCCTCCGAAGCCCTCGGCCGTCGCGTCTCTGAACTCCGCGGTGCCCTCCACGGCGTCAGCCGTCTATCGTTGGGCAAGCTGGTATCCGGGCCACGGTGACGCCGTGAAGCGATTTCCGTGGGCGTCACCCCCACCAGCGAGGGAATCGCGCAACCCTGTTTCGCCCCGTGATTGGCAGCCCTGATCCGGCCTGATCGGGCTCCTCCAGACGGTTTTGAACGAGAAATTGGCCCCCTCAGACATACGATGCTAATCTGCGAGGTCGGGCCAAGGAACGATCCTTTCCCCGCCGCCTCGCCGCTTCCGAGAGGCAGATTCGTCGAGCCAGTGCCCCGACGTCCCCGCCGCTTCGTTTGCCGCTGAGGCCACACGTTGCTCTTTCGGTACCGACCGACCGCCCCATTCGAGGGAATCTGACGCATGCTCACCAGCTTCGGCCGTTGCTTCCGCCCCCTTGGCCCCGGTTTTTCCGCTGCTGCGGCGATGGTTGCCCTGGCGATCGGCGCCGCCGATGTCACCTCGGCCCGCGCCGACGAGCCGGCAGCGATTCCGGCTCCTGACACCGTCAAGGTCGACGCCCCGGCGGCGCCCCCCGCAGCCCCGCAGGCGCCCCCGGCCCCCGAAGCGAAGGGGGGAAAGCCTCCGTTTGCCGCCGTCGTCAAGGACGCGACCCGGATCCCCGGGCTGATCACGCTCCATCGCAAAGACGACAAGGTGTGGGCTGAGCTTCCCGACTCGATCCTCGGCCGCGAGTTGTTCGTCTTGATCTCGATCGCCAAGGGAATCGGCGACGGCCAACTCCTCGGCGGCATGAGCTGGGGCTTCGGCGACGACTGGATCTGGCAGTTCCGCAAAGTCGACGACAACATCCATGTTGTCCGCCGCAACGTCCGCTTCTTTGCCGACAAGGGGAGCCCCGAGGAGAAGGCGGTCGACCTGGCCTACACCGACAGCGTGTTGTTCAGCGTGCCGATCGCCACCTACGCGCCGAGCGGCGCGGCGGTCATCGACCTGTCGGCGATCTTCATGACCGATCTCCCCCAGATCGGCCGCTCGCTCCCCGGCTTCTCCTTCGCCCGCGACCGCTCCACCTGGTCGCGCGTGAAGAACTTCCCCGACAACACCGAACTCGAAGTCGCTGCCACCTACGGCTCCGGCGGCCAGGCGGAGCTCGACACCGTCGCCGACAGCCGCGGTGTCACCGTCAACGTCCACTACTCGGTGAGCATGCTGCCGCAGAACGGCTACCGTCCGCGGCTGGCCGACAACCGGGTCGGCTACTTCGTCACCGCCCTCAAGGACTTCTCGCAAAACGTCGACGAGGATCGCTTCGTCCGCTACATCAATCGCTGGCAACTCGAGAAGGCCGATCCCTCGGCGCCGATCTCGCCGCCGAAGAAGCCGATCGTCTTCTGGATCGAGAAGACGGTGCCGTTCCGGTACCGGCAGCCGATCCGCGAGGGGATCGAGGCCTGGAACGAAGCCTTCCAAAAGGCCGGCTTCGCCAGCGCCATCGAAGTCCGCCAGCAGCCCGACCAAACCGACTGGGATCCGGAGGATGTGAATTACAACACCTTCCGCTGGATCACCGCCGGAGCCGGCTTCGCGATGGGCCCCAGCCGCGTGAATCCGCGCACCGGGCAGATCCTCGACGCCGACATCATCTTCGACGGCGACTTCCTCCAGTTCTGGCGCCGCGAGTACGAAAACTTCACGCCGCAGGCGGTGGCGATCCTCACCGATGGCCCGACGGCCGCGGCGGGCATCCTCCCCTCCGGCTCGGCGCGCGTCGCCGGCACGCACGGCCACGGGGCCGGCCACGCCTGCAGCGCCTGCATGCTGTTTGACGGCCATGCCCGCGAGACGGCGCTGGCTGCCACGGCGCTGGCCGTGGCCGGCAACGGCCTCACCGAAGCCGACAAGGAGAAGCTCGTCGTCCAGGGGCTCAAGCTCGTCACGAGCCACGAACTCGGCCACACCCTCGGCCTCCGCCACAACTTCAAGGGAAGCTCGCTGTTGACCCTCGCCGAGATCAACGACCCGGCCAAGGTGGCGCAGACCGGCGCGAGCACGAGCGTCATGGATTACATCCCCGCCAACATCAGTCCGAAGGGGAAGCCGCAGGGGGATTACTACACCGCCAAACTCGGCCCCTACGACCTGTGGGCGATCGAATACGGCTACAAGCCGGTCGGCGGTGGCAGCCCCGAGGCGGAGCTTGCGGAGCTCGAGAAGATCGCCGGCCGTGCCGGTGAGCCGCAGCTTGCCTACTCGACCGACGAGGACACCCAGCCGGGCGACCCCGATCCGATGTCGAACCGCTTCGACCTCGGCAGCGATCCGGTCGAGTTCGCCCGCAACCGGGCCGAACTCGTCGCCCAAGTCATGCCGACGCTCGTCGAGCGGATGACCGCCAAGGAGCCCAGCGGCAAGACGCCCGGGTATGAGCGCGTCCGCCAGGCTTTCGGGGTCCTGCTGACAGCGCACGGCAACGCGATGAACTTCGCTGCCCGTCTCGTCGGCGGCCTCCACACCTCGCGGGCCCACAAGGGGGATGCCAACGCCCCCACGCCGTTCCGCGTCATCGAGGCCCAGAAGCAGCGTGACGCCCTGACGCTCCTCGAGCAGCAGATGTTCTCGGCCCAGCCGTTCAGCTTTCCGCCGGAGCTCTACAACCAGCTCGTCTCGACGCGTTGGATGCATTGGGGCTCGAGTGAATCCGACCGGGAAGACTATCCCATCCATGAGGTGATTCTCATGTGGCAGGACCGGGTCCTCGGCCGGCTCATGGATCCGCTCACGCTCACCCGGATCCGCGACAGTGAACTCAAGGTCCCGGCCGATCAGGATGCCTTCACGACCGCGGAACTCCTCGACCGGCTCACCAAGGCGATCCTTTCCGAAGTCGACTCGATCCAGCCGGGGGACTACACCGTCCGGAAGCCGGCGATCGGGAGTCTGAGGCGCTCGCTGCAGCGCTCGTATCTGTCGCGGTTGTCGGCCCTCGCCGTCGGCAGCGGTGGCACCCCCGATGCCCAGGTGATCGCGGCGGCCCAACTCCGCAGCCTCGACAGCCGGATCGGGGCGCTGTTGGCGAAGGGGGACGTGAAGCTCGACGACTACTCCCGGGCCCACCTCGTCGAGACCCAGGCCCGGATCAAGAAGGTGCTCGACGCGAGCGTGACGCTGCCGCGGCTGTGAGTGATGTTCCCGACCGAGCCGATCCGCACCACACCGTGGGAACGCCAATGCCCGACTCGATCAGCATCCTCCTTCTCAGCCCAGACTTGATGGTGTCGAGCCGGATCGCCGGGGTCGCCGCGGCAATCCCGGCGACGGTCGAGACGCTCGGCCCCGCCGGGGGGACGCCGCGGGGCGGGCCGTTCGCGGTGATCGTCGTCGATCTCCAAGTCAATGGTCAGTCGGCCACAGCGCTCCTCGAGCGGGCCAAGGGCTTCCGCGACACCCAAATGACCGCCGGCGCCGAGCGGGCCGCGATCATCGCCTTCGGCCCCCATGTGGCCGTCGATCGGCTCGCGGAGGCCGGTGAAGCGGGGGCCGACCTCGTCGTCAGCCGGGGGGAAATGCTCGGCTCCCTGCCGGCGGTCGTCGAACGGGTACGATCTGCCCTGTCCAAAGGCAGCACGGACGGCTCCGTCTGAACCGGTGACCGGAGAGCCGCGAGCGCTGCCGGTTGCAGGCTCGACGTCCCCGCGTGCAGGTTCTCCGATGCCGTTTTGTTCGCTCTTCCGGGCCGCGATGTTCGCGGCGCCGCTGCTCCTTGCGATCACGAACTTTCCCCTCGTCGGGCCAGCCGCGTCCGCTGCGCCACCGGCCATCCCCGGAATCGAGCCGCCGCCCCCACCGCGCGAGCCGCGCGTCGCGGCGGCCTCGGCCGAGCCCGAGGCTGCCAAGACCGCCTTCGGCCTGCCGGAGGGCTTCGCTGCCGAGGCGTGGGCCGCCGAGCCGCTGCTTGCCAATCCCGTCGCCTTCTCGCTCGACGAGCAGGGTCGGGCGTACGTCTGCGAGGCCTTCCGGGCCCACAAGGGGGTGGGGGACAACGTCCGCATCAACGACGACCGGTGGCTCGACGCCGATCTCGCCAACGACACCGTCGACGAGCGTTTTGCGTCGATGGTCCGCCTCCTCGGCGACAAGGCGAAGGATTGGGTCGTCGAGACCGATCGACTCCGCCGTGTCGTCGATACCGACGGCGACGGCCGGGCCGACACGGCGACCGTCTTCGCCACCGGCTTCAACCGGCTCCTCGACGGCCACGGCGCCGGGGTCCTCGCCCGCCGCGGCGACGTCTTCTACGCCTGCATCCCCCACCTGTGGCGCTTCGGTGACGCCGATGGCGATGGCGTGGCTGACGAGAAGTTCCCCCTCCATGTCGGCTACGGCGTGCGAACGGCGATCCAGGGGCACGATCTCCACGGCCTCACCCTCGGCCCCGACGGCCGGCTGTGGTTTTCGATCGGCGACCGCGGCTACCACGTCGAGCACGAGGGGGGCGTGGCGAGCGATCCCGAAAGCGGCGCCGTCTTCCGCTGCGAGCCCGACGGCTCCGGCCTCGAGGTCGTGGCAACGGGCCTGCGAAACCCGCAGGAACTCGCCTTCGACGATCTCGGTAATCTGTTCACCTGCGACAACAACACCGACGGCGGCGACCGCACGCGGCTGGTCCATGTCGTGCCGGGGGGAGACTCGGGGTGGCGCGGGCCCGTGCAATATCTCCCCGATCGCGGCCCCTTCAACCGCGAGCAACTGTGGCGGACGGCGTTCGACGGCCAGCCGGCCTGGATCCTCCCGCCAGTGGGGCATCTCGGCGCGGGACCGGCCGGGTTTGCCGCCTATCCCGGCACCGGGCTCACGCCCTGGTTCGACGGTCGCTTTTTCCTCGCCGACTTCCGCGGCGCGGCCGCCACGAGCCTCGTCCACACCTTCCGGGTTCGCCCCCTCGGAGCAAGCTTCGAGTTGGTCGATGCCGACGAAACCTTCCGGCACATCCTCGCCACCGATGTCGAGATGGGGCCGGATGGCAGCTTGTGGGTGAGCGACTGGGTGCAGGGCTGGGAAGGGGACGGGAAGGGGAGGCTGTGGCGGTTCTTTCCCACCGGCCTATCGGCCGAGGAAAGCGCGAAGCGTCAAGCAGTCGTCGACGAAGTCCGTCTGCTTCTCGCCGCCGACTGGACCTTGTTCCTGCCCGAACACCTCGACGAGTTGCTCGATCATCCCGACCGCCGACTCCGCCGCGAGGCGCAGTTTGAAATTGCCCGCCGCCACGACATCGCCACGCTCGCGGCGGTGGCCGGCGACACCAGCCGGCCGGTGCTCGCCCGCGTCCACGCGATCCAGGGGCTCGAGCAGGTGGCCCGCTCGCTGCGATCCCGCCAGCCGTCATCGCCGTCTGTCCTCGATCGAACGATCCTCGGCACCTTGGAGACGTGCCTCACCGACGGGGCCTTCGAAGTGCGGTTGGTTGCGGCGCGAACCCTCGGGGAAACGCGCCATGACCGCGCCGCCGCGTCCCTCTTGCCAGTCCTCGCCGATCCCCATCCCCACGTCCGCGCGGCTGCCGGGATCGCCCTGGGGCGACTCGGCAGGGATGTTGGGAATGGCCACGTGGGCGACGCTGTCCTGCCGGCGATCATCGCCGCGATCCGAGCCGAGGGGGGCCGGACGCCGCTCGGCGACCCCCATGCCCGGCATCCGCTCGTGATGGCGTTGGTGGCCAACACCGTTCCGGATGACCTCGCCCGGTTCGTCACCGATCCCGACCCCGCCGTCCGGCTCGCGGCCTGCCTGGCAATGCGGCGCACCCACGATCGCGCCATCGCCACCTGCCTCGACGACGCCGATCCGCGGATCGTCGTCGAAGCGGCCCGGGCCGCCTACGACGTTCCCATCGAGCAAGCCCGAAGCGTCCTGGCCGGCCGCCTCCTCAACGGCCCGGTGACCGGCCCCGATGGCGACGCCTTCACCCGCCGGGCGATCGCCGCCTGCGAGCGGCTCGGCGCAGGGGCCGATGCCGAGCGGCTCGCGGCCTTCGTGACCAGAGCCGAGGCCCCGACGGCGCTGCGCCTCCAGGCGCTTTCGGTGCTCGGAACCTGGGCCGCCCCGCCGCCGCGCGACCGGGTGTGGGGAGCGTGGCGGCCGATCGCTCCACGCGACCCGGCCCCGGCCCGCGCGGCCCTCCAACGGGCACTCCCCTCGATCCTCTCTTCCGCCGTCGGCGAAGCGGTGCAGGCCGAGGCCTTGAAGTCGGCAGCCGCCCTCGGCGTCCCCGGCATCGGACAGCAACTCGTCGAGACCTCCGCCGATACGTCGCGCCCGGCCGCGACCCGGGCGGCGGCTCTCTCGGCTCTCGCCACGATGGCTCCTGTCGACGCCTCCCGGATCGCCGCGAGCCTCACCAGCGACCCGCTCCCGGAGGTCCGCGCCGCCGCGCGGCGGGTGCGCGGAGCGGTCCTCGCGGCCACGCCCGACGACGCGGCCACCCGAGCCCTCGCCGCGGAGGTCCTCGCGGCGTGTGTCGAGCCGGCCACGAGCG
Source organism: uncultured Planctomycetaceae bacterium (assembly GCA_903951635.1). Classification (GTDB taxonomy): domain Bacteria; phylum Planctomycetota; class Planctomycetia; order Pirellulales; family UBA1268; genus QWOP01. The sequence continues at coordinate 32,020 of CAJBCV010000239.1, read as the reverse complement.
AGGGCGAATTGCGGGAGCAGCAGGAGGGGATCGATCTCCTCAAATCCCTCGGTGGTGCGACCGGCGACTCGATCAGCGCGCTGTTGTCCCGTCTCGAAGCGGGCTCGCTCGATCCTCGCTTGGGTCTGGAAGTGATCGAGGCTGCCGGGGGAGATCGGCAGCGGGTACTGGGGCTCGCGGCCTCAGGCGGCGGCCCGCTCGTCGGCGGCGACGCGTCGCGCGGCCGAGATCTCTTCCTCCGGAAAGCGAACGTCGAGTGTGTCCGCTGCCACGCCGTCGGCAACAGCGGCGGGATCGTCGGCCCACGCCTCGACACGATCGGCCTGAAGCGCGACCGCTCCTTCCTCTTGGAGAGCCTCCTCGCCCCGAGTGCCCAGTTCGCCGATGGCTACCGGACAACGGTCGTTGTCACCGACGAAGGGCGCACGGTCGCCGGGATCGTCATGGAGGAGACCGACACGGATCTCCGGATCGTCACCGGCGACGGCCGCGAGGAACGCCTCGCGACCGCGTCGATCGAAGATCGCGTCACCGGCCCTTCCGCGATGCCGACCGACATCGCCGCGAAGCTCACGCCCCGAGAGCTTCGCGACCTCGTCGAATGGCTCGCGGGGCTGAAGGGCCCGGCGACGGAGTGACGTTCGCCGCGGGGCTCAGCCGAACCGTGGAACTCAGCCGAACAGGGCCGTGACGGCCTGCGCCTTGACCAGTTCGCGCGGTTGATTGAGGTGGTTGTAGACGATCGTCTCCGGATCGATGCCGCAGGCGTGGTAGATCGTCGCCAGCAGTTCCATCGGGTGGACGGGACTCTCGAGCGGTGCCGATGCGGTCGCGTCGCTCTTCCCGTGGACATGGCCGCGGCGGATGCCGGCACCGGCCACGACCGAGGTGAAGCAGTAGGGCCAGTGGTCGCGACCGTCGTCGGAGTTGCCGTTGCCGGAGGTGCTCACGCCCCGCTGCGGCGACCTGCCGAACTCTCCCACCGCGACGACGAGCGTGTCCTCGAGGAGGCCGCGGTCGTCCATGTCGGTGATGAACGTGGCCAAGCCGCGGTCGAGCAACGGAGCCGACTGGGTCTTCATCCGCTTCGAGAGATCGGTGTGGTGATCCCAGGAGTGGTTGTCGGAGTTGGCCACCTTCGGCCACACCACCTCGACGACCCGGGTGCCGGCCTCGACGAGCCGGCGGGCGAGGAGAAGGCTCTGGCCGAAGGTGTTGCGACCGTAGCGGTCGCGCACCTCGACCGGCTCCTTTTCGAGCGCGAAAGCCTCACGGGCCCGCCCCGAGATCACGAGGTTGAGGGCCCGCTCGTAGTATTCGTCGAGCTTGTAGTCGGCGACGGCCTTGTCGATCTCCGGCATCGATTGATCGATGAGCGTCCGCAGGCGGGCCCGCCGCTCGAGCCGCTTGGCGAAGACGTCGGCACGGAGTTGGAGGTCGTCGATGCGGATCCGGCTCATCTTCTCCATGTCCATGTCGTCGCCGTCGGGAAACAGCGTGTAGGGGTCGAAGTCGCGGCCGAGAAATCCGGCCGTTCCCCCCTTGCCGACGACATTGCTCTCCTGGAGCGGACGCGGCAGCATCACGAACGGCAGCATCGGCTCGGTCGGCGGTTTCAGGCGGACGATGTTGGACCCGAAGTTGGGGAAGTCCTTGGCGTTCGGCGGCTCGAGTTGCCCCGACGGGCTCACCTTGTCGGTCGTGTAGCCGGTCATCATCTGATAGATGGCGGCGGTGTGGTTGAAGAGGCCGTTGGGCGTGTAGCCCATCGAGCGGATCATCGTGAAGCGGTCGTTGCAGTCAGCCAGCAGCGGCAGGTTCTCGGTGAACTGGATGCCGGGGAGCTTCGTGGGAATGTTCTTGAAGACACTGCGGACGTTGTCGGGAACGTTCTCCTTGGGATCCCAAAGGTCGAGATGGCTCGGGCCTCCCTGGAGATAGACCATCACGATGCTCTTCGCCTTGCCCCAGCCGGGTGCCGTCGTCCGGGCGGCCCCGGCCGTCGATTCATTGGCGCGGGCCTGGAGGCGGAGAAGGTTGGGGAGCGAGATGCCAAACAGCCCGCTCGCCCCGGCGCGGAGGATCGCCCGGCGGCTGACGCCGAGGGAGGAATCGCAGAGGTCTCTGCCGGAACGGCCGGGGATGACGAGCATTTCATGTCTCCTGCGTGGGGTGGGCCCGCGGAACAAGGGCCACCTGGCGGTCGGGGTCGTGCGAAGCCTCTCCCTCCAGGGATCGGCCGGAAATGGATCGGCGGATGAAATCAGTGGTTGAAAAAGAACGCCGGGCTGTTGATGAGGGCCCAAGCGAGGTCCTGGATCGTGGTCAGCCGCCGGTTGGCGATCTGATTGGCACTCGCTGCGGCGTCGGCCCGCAGGCGGAGCATCGCCGGATCGTCGGGGACGGCGGCCTCGGCGACGCCGATCGCCGCCGCGAGGGCGACGAGCCCCGGATCGGGGGGCAGCGGCTTCTGGGCCTCGACAAGCTCAGCCCGCAGTTTCTGGCCGACGCCGTCGGTGCGGTCGATGATGGCGGCGAGTTCAGCATGCTCCTCGGGGCTGCGATTGGCCCTCGGCTTGCCGGCGATCTCCGCGACGCGGGCCAGGGGCCCGAGCGGCAGCGGCCCCTTCGAGCCGGTAGCCGAGAGGCGGAAGCGGCCGAGATTCCACTTCGCCCCCTGGAAACGCTGCTCGAGCACGATCGTGATGAGCGCCGGCTCGGCGAGCACGCGGGGCTCGCGGAACTCAAACACCGCCCAATGCGGCTCTTGCATCCGCGGATGGACCGCCCAGCCCTGGCCGGGATTGGTCGGATTCTTGTCGATCGCCAGTTCGACGCCGAGGTTCACCTGCGCAAAATCGGCGACCGCCCGGCTGAAGTCGAGCGGCGCCTTCTCCGCAGGACGGGCCGCCGGCGCGATGTCGCCGAGGATCTCGGTGAGAACGAAGTTGCCGTCGTCGGCCCGGCCTGACCCCGCGCCGGGGAGGCTCGGATCGGGAATCACCTCGAGCCGCACCCCGGTGTAGGTGCCGGCGGGGAGGGGGAACGTGAGGGTCGTCGTGTCATCGGCAAGCGTGCCGGCGACGAGGATCGAGCCGTCTGGCTGCGCCGTGAGCGTCGCCCCGGCCCGTGAGGCCAGGCTCGTCGGCACGAGCACTTGCCACGTCGCCGCCTCGGCCACCTCGCGCTCCGTCCGCTCGAGCGCGGCCCAGGGATTGGCGCGGTAGCCCTCGATCGCTGCCACGGCGGCGGCGAGTCGGTCGGCCCGCTGCCGCTCGAGCTCGAGGCGGCGCGGTTCGTAGGCGGCGGTGCCGTCGGCGAGGGCCCGCTTCGCCGCGTCGATCCGCGCCTGCCGCTCGGCCTCGAGAACGTCCTTGCGGGCCTTCCAGGTCGCTTCGGCGGAGGCCAGCTCGGCGGCGAGCGCCGCGTGGTCGGCCGTGATCTCGTCCCCGGCCCGCTTCACCGCGGCGATCTCCTCCGGCCGGCTCGGCCGGTTGAGGATGCGGAGGAAGACTTCGTCGACGAGCCGGTCGTCATCGGCCTGGCTGGCGACGAGCTTGGCCAACTCGCTCCCCGGATCGGCGAGGACATCGCCGACGGCCGGGCCGCTGACCAACGCCATCACCGGCCCGAGGGCCACGCCCCCGGCCCGTTCGCATTCGCAGGCGCTCTCGCGCGTCGGTTTGCCGAAGGTCTGGAGGAAGCCTGCGCCGAGGGCAGCCGAGACATCGGGGAGCGCCGCCGCCCGCGTCCCTTCCGGATAGCCGGGGAAGCGAGTCGGCGAGCCGACGACGGCATGGAGCGTGTCGTAGAGCGTCTCCGCCGGGAGACGGCGGGGGAGGGCATGCGAGTAGTTGATCTTGTCGTCGTCGTTCCAGCGGTTGGCGTTCACCGAGAGCCCGTAGGTCCGCGACGTGCAGATCTCCGTGAGCAGCCGCCGCATGTCGAAGCCGCTGTCGATGAACGACGTCGTGAGGTGGTCGAGGAGGGCCGGGTTGGTGGCCGGATTGCCGGCGCGAATGTCGTCGATCGGATCGATGATCCCGGTACCGAACAGATAGCCCCACAGACGATTGACGTAGCTCTTGGCAAAGTAGGGATTGTCGGCGGAGGTCATCCAGGCGGCGAGTTGCTGTCGCCGGCTCATCCCCTCCGCCTCGGCGTGGGCGCAGTCGAAGGGGAACTTCGGCGCCACCGGCTTCCCGGTCCGCTCGTGCGTCACCTCCCCCGCTCCGCGGTCGACGACGATCTCGTAGAGCGGCTTGGCCCCCTCGACGGCGCTGCCGCCGATGTTTCGATCACCACTCTCCGGATCGCGGTCGAGGCCGACCTGCGCGAAGAACGCCGCGGTCTCGTAGTACTGATCCTGCGTCCAACGCTCGAACGGATGGTCGTGGCACTTGTTGCAGTTGAAGCGCACGCCGAGGAAGAGATGCGTCGTGTTCTCCATCGTCGCCAGCGGATCACGGAGGGTCTTGAAGTAGGCCGCGGCCGGATTCTCCCGGTTGGAGCCAGTGGCGGTGAGGATCTCGCGGGCGAACTGGTTGTAGGGGGTGTTGGCGGCCACGTTCCCCCGGATCCAATTCCGCAGGCCCTTCGATCCCTCGTCCCCGAGGAACTTCGGGTTCACCTGGAGGAGATCAGACCACTTGTTCGTCCAGTGCTCGATGAACGCCTCACTGCCGACGAGCCGGGCCACGACCTCCGCGCGCTTGATCCGCGTGTCACGGGAATCGGTGAGGAAGCGCTTCACCTCGGCCGCCGAGGGGGGCATGCCGGTGAGGTCGAGCGCGATGCGGCGGAGAAACTCGTCGTCGCTGCAGACCTGCGACGGCTCGATCTTCATCGCCTCCCACTTGCCGGCGACGAGGGTGTCGATCGGCCCCCAGGCCTCGGGCTGCGCCCACTGAAATCCGGAGCGATCCCCCATCACGGTGAGCGTCACGGCAGCGTAAGAACCTTCGTAGCGGACGAGGATCGGCGCCTCACCGCGGCGGACGGCGGTGACGAGCCCCTGCCGGTCGGCGGTGGCCACTTCGCCGTTGCCACTTTCGAGGAAGGCCTCGCGGGTGACGTCGCGCGTCCGGCCGTCGGCGAAGCTCGCGACGACCCGGAACTGCTGCCGGCGGCCCGGCGTCTCGATCACGGCCGAGGTCGGAAAGACGGTGATCCCGGTGACCCGCGGCGTCGTGAGTTCGAGCTTCGCCCCCTGCTCGATCCAGCGGCGAACGACCTGGTAGGCAGGATCATCGGGGCGGGCGAGTTGGCCACCGGCGTGGGGCACCGCCGCCGCGCATTTCAGGAGCATGAGGCTGTCGTCGGGGCTGGCGAGATTCACGCGGCGGGCGCCGTGATCGTCGGTGAGCGCACGGACATCGAAGATCGGGTCGTAGCCGCGGAGGGAGAGCTTGAAGCCGTTCTTCCCCTTCGCTGCCCCGTGGCAGGTGCCCTGGTTACAGCCCATCTTGGCCAGGAGCGGATTGACGTCGCGGACGAAGTCGACTTCGGGGATGTTTTTCGAGCCCGCCACCGCCACCGGGATCTCCTTCATCACCAGCCCCGGGCTGCCCGGCTCGCCATGAGCGATCCGCAGGGTGGCCGTGCCATCGGCAAGCGGACGGACAAGCCCGCCGGGGCCCACCGACACGAGGGTCGTGGCGGAGATCGCCTCGCCCGCCCCTTCAAACCGAACGCTCCGCGTCAGGTCGATCGAGCCGCCGCCGGCCACCTGCCCGGTGACGACGATCTGGGTGGCGGCAAACGGCCCGTCGAGGCTGATCGAAGCCGGCTCGACGGTGATCCCGGTGACGCTCGGCGGGGGCAGCTCCGGCTCGAGCGAGGCCTCGATCGGCCATGGGAGGGGGAGGGAAGCGCGGGCCGCGGCAGCCTGGTCGATCTTGGCCACCGGAAAGCTACGCAGCGGAGCGCCACTCGAGGCATCGAAGAAGCGCACGAGCCCATCGGCACCGCCGACGACGACGGCTGCTGCTTGTCCATTGGCGCCGGGCTGGAAGGCGACGGCATAGGCTCCCGCCTCCGGAAGGCTGACGCGGGCCACCTCGCGGGTGCCGGTGGCCCGGTACTCGTCGAGGGTCTTCCAATCCTCGGCCGAGCGCTGGCTCCCCTGGCGGTTGGCATCCCCAGGCACCTTCGCCATCACATCGAGAACCGGCTTCGGCACGTCGGCGTCGTAGTCGTAGCTGGCGATCACCAGTTCGCCGTGGCCATCGAGGCTCGAGACCGCGGCCACCCGCTTCCCGTCAGGGGAGAAGCGGACGCCGAACACCCGCCCCGGCAGAGGAAAGAGGGGGAAGATGAGATTGGCATCGTCGCCGATGACGCGCGTGGCGTGGCGATGAATGCGGTAGACGCGCGGCGTGCCGTCGGCACCGGCGACGACGATCTGATCGAGCATCGGATGGCGATCGAGGGCCGAGAGCCCGCCACGGAGGGCGCCGGGGGTGATCGACGTGATGTTGTCGATGAACCGCTGCGTCGCGAGTTCCGTGAGCTTCGTCGACATGTCGCGGCCGACGGAGATGACATGATCCCCCTTCGGCGCAAAAACGGTGTCGAGGGCCCAGTCTTCATGGGCGCCCTGATAGAGGACTTGTTCGCCAGTGGCGACGTCGATCGCGCGGACGGAGTTGTCGGTGCAGCCGAACGCGATCAGCTTGCCATCGGGGGACCAAGAACCGCCGAAGACGGTGTCGAAAGTGACCGGATGGGAGCGCAGCAGCGTCCCGTCGGCGACGCTCCAAACCTGAACTTCCCCCATCCGGCCGGGGTTGCCGCCGGTGACCGCCACCTGCGTGCCATCGGGGGAGAAACGGACGCGCTGGATCCGCTCGGAGAGGCCGACAAGGCGGCGGACGGGAGCGGCGGGAACCTCGGCTCCGGCCACGTCGTAGAGGAGGACTTCATGGAAGCCCGACACCGCCAAGAGGCGGCCGTCGGGGGAGACGTCGAGCGAGGTGATCACCGGCTGGCGGGAGTAGACGGGGGGATGGTCGGCATCGACGCGTTGGGCGGCGGAAGGGGGGGTGTCGTCCTGGGCACCTTCGCTGATCCAGCGGCGCACAAGCGCCACCTCGGCTGCCGATAGCGGCTTCCCCTGCTTCGGCATCTCGGCGACGCCATCGGGCCCGGGGGTGATCACCTCGAGGAGCCGGCTCTCCTCCGGCTTGGAGGGAACGATCCCCGCCATCCCGGAATCCCCGGCGGCGAACATCCGGGCCACGTCGGTCATCACGAACGCCCCCTGGGCCTTGGCCGGCTGGTGACAGCCCTGGCACGTAGCCTGGAAAAGGGGGCGGATCTGCTTGTGATAGCTGACCGGCCCGTCGACCGGAGCGTCAGCGGCGGCAGCCCACCCGCCCGGCAGGACGACGAGGAGCCCGGGCAGAACAGCCCAAAGGAGGCGGCAGGCAGCGGCAACGGGACGGCTCGACATGATCATGGTGACTCCCAAAGCGGGGGAGGGGGGGCGCAGCAAGACAAACCGCCTCTCCCCCCGCGGAGTCCCATCATACTTCAAGGCTGGTCGATTCACCCAGCCTCGCCGGGAAGCTCCTCGACGACGACTTCATCGAGTTCGGTGCCGTCGACGTCCCGCCGGAGGAGGAGGTAGGCAGCGGTGGCAATGGCCCAAAAATAGCCCCATCCGAACGAACCCACGATCGCCCCGACGACCCGCGACCAGAACCCCAGAGCCGTGATCCCAAACGACCCGCCCCCCCCATGCCGGACCGACTCCAGGCCGGCGAGAACCTCGGCTGTCCTGGCATGCCCCATGCCGAGGCTCGTCGCCCAGAGGGCCAGATTGGTCGTGGCGGTGGCGAACAGTTCGGCGGCGGCCAAGGCCGGAAGGGCCACGGCGAGGGCGACGAGGAGATAGAAGATGTAGTGGAGGGGACGCTGGTAGAGATAAGAAAAGGCGGTCGAGATGGCCTGGAAGCTGTCGCCCCGCTCCACCCCCACGCCCCCCACCATGAGGGGCCACCCGGCGACGACGCCGATGGCGAGGATCGCCAGCACGATCGCGCCGACGAGGACCAGCGGCCAAACGACGCCAGCGATCGCCAGGCCGACGTCGGTGCGCATCAGCAGCCCGAGGGCGGCGCCAGGGAGGCTCAGGGCGACGATCCCGAGAAGGACGAAGGCGACCGAGTTGAAGGCCGAGAGCCACTTCTGACTCCCGTACCACAGCGCGGAAGTGAATCCGGGCACCTCCTCGTCAGCGAGTTTGAGGGCGACATGGCGGGCGATGGCGGTGCCGAAGATCGACCAGACGGCGACAAACCAGCCGATCCGGGCGAGCGCCCCGAGCATCTGGCCCAGTCCGGCAGCCGGGTTGAAAGGGACCGCCACAAGGCGGAGAAGATCGGCCGCCGGCTGCGGCAACGGCCGGGCGAAGGCGACGATCGGCGCGAGATTCGGCAGGGGGAGCCCGCTCCCGGACTGAGCTTGGGACTCGCCCCCGGGAGAGGCATCCTGGCTGGCCAAGTCGGCCGGCTCGACGACCTCGACCGCGGCCGGGATGCCGAGCCGGTCGGCGATCGACCAGCCTCCCCACACGGAGAGTGCCCCGAGGGCAGCGAGAAGAATAACGGCCGACGAGAAGGCAGCCCCGGCGGCCCGGAAGAGGAGCCACCAAGGGAGGGCGTCGCTCCACTGGATCTCGTGGATGATCCCGTCCCCCTGGATCGCATCGCGACCAGCGGTAGGGATGTTTGACGGATCCGTGGAGATGGATGTGCCCGGGATTCCCGACATGTGACTGGGTGCCCTCAGGGGAAGAAGTGGGGACGAAGTGGGGACAGCAAAAGCGAGTGGGCGGGAACCATGTCCGCTGCCGGATTGGCGAAGGCCGATGTGACCGAGGCCGGGGCGCGGGAGTCCCCATTGCGGCCGGAGTATACGTCTGGGAGGTTTTTTGGGCGGCGCCGATCCCCCGCGGGATCGCTGGCCACCGGAAGCCCCCCTTTCTCCAGTTTCTCGTTCCCCGTTTCTCGAGGATGCTCCGATGGACGACTCGGCCCCCCTCCCACGGTATCTCCACGGCTATTCCCCTGAGGAGCAGGCCCGACTCGTCGAGCAGGCCGAATACTGGCGGGAGCGACTCATCCTCCCTGATCTGCCCTATCGGGCGGGCGAGCGGCTCCTCGACGTCGGGTGCGGGGCAGGGGCCGTCCTCGGCGTGATCGCCAGCGCCTTCCCGGGGCTGAACCTCGCCGGGATCGACCGCGAGCCGAAGCAGATCGAAGCGGCCACGGCGCACCTGGCGGCGTTCGGCGTCCCCGCGGCCGACCTCCGGGTCGGCGATGCCAACCGTCTCCCCTGGCCCGATCGGCACTTCGACCATGCCTATCTGATGTGGTTCGTGGAGCACGTGCAGGGGATCGAGCCGATCCTCCGCGAGATCCGCCGCGTCTTGAAGCCCGGCGGCACGATCACGATCAACGAGACCGAATACGAGTCGTATCACGTCTGGCCGGAGAACGCCGACTGGGAGTATCTCGAGGAGGCGATGTTCCGCCACTTCCAGTCTCACGGCGAGGCCCACGCCGGTCGCCGTCTCGGGCCGCTCCTGGTGGAAGCCGGATTCACAGGCGTGAGCAACCGGCTCGTCGGCGCCCACTTCTTCGTCGGCTCCGGCGACGACTCGCTCGCCCGCCACACGCGCTACACCGCCGACTACATCGAACCGGCGATCCCGGAGTTCGTCGCCATGGGCTACGACGAAGCCCGCCTCCGGCGCGGCCTCGAGCATCTCCTTGTCATCCACGACGACCCCCACGGCGCCTTTACACAGCTCGTCTACCGGGCCCGGGGAAGCGCGTAGCCGGCTCAGGGAAGCCTGCCGCAGCGCCGGGTGCAGCGGCCGAGCCCCCCGGCGGGGCCAACGTGTCTGGCGTGGAAGACGTCGTCAATCCGGCGGCTTCTTGCTTTGTGTTTGCCGGAAAGTCGAGTTGCGCGAAGGGTTCACTCGAGCGGAGTTGTACGACGTCACCTACCCGACGGGTGGTGGACGTTTCAAACGCCCCATGACCTGGGGCGGACCCGCTTCTTCTTGACCGACGAGGCGCCGAGTGCTCCCGCTTGGGGGCGCTGGGTGGGACGTGGGTCGCAGCGGGGGGCACGCCAGACGGCGTGTCCACGGATCCCGCGCGCCAGGCAGGGCGACGGTGTCTTCGTCTCCTTTTCTCCCCATTTCCACGAGGTTTTCCCATGCGCACCGTGGCTTGGATCCCAGCCGCGCCCTTCGTGGCGGCGTCGATGCTCGTGTCGCTCGCCTCCCCGGCCCGCGCCGCGCCCGACGCGTTCGCCGAGCGGAAGCACTTCGGCGTGTCATTGGCCGTCGCCCCAGGCTCGACCGCCACCATCAGCGGCGACCCGATGGGCTTCTCGGTGAGAATGAGCACGGATGTGGCGATCGCGGCGATCCGTACCGGCATTGGCAACGCCAGCGAGCTCAGCCCCCTCCAAGCGGACGCGTCCCACTCGCTTCCCGCCGCACTCGTGGAGCACGACATCGGGGCATCCCCGGCGGCCATGTCGCTCGACCTCGACCTCGACCTCGTCGAAAGGCGGGCGGGGAGAGCAGCCCTCTTCGACGACACCAGGGAAGAAGCCTGCAAGCGAATTGCCCTCGACATCTTCGACGCGGCTGGCCACGCCGTCGTCGGTCCCTTTCTCGGCATCGATCCCACGTCGTCCCGACCGTTGCCGACGATTACCACCTTCGCCGAAACCTACAACAACGCGACATCCATCGCTTCCCACCTCTACCCCGGCCGGAACGTCGTCACGATTCAGACATTCCCCCTGGGACCGGGACGCTCTCCGTACGAGCCCAAGGGACCTTCGACCGCGGTCGCGGTCCCAGCCCCGCTCCCATCGGCCGTGGTGGCTCTTGGCTCGACCGCGGCAGCCTTGATGGTGTCGGGTCGGCAACGCAACCGGCGGCTCCGTCACATCCAATGAGCGCCCTGTGCTTGTTCCTTCATCCGAGGCAGCGGCCGACTCCAACCGAGTCGGGCACGCTCCCGATGGCGGGAAGAGTCCTCTCCGGGACGGCGTCGATCGTGGGATGAAAAGGGTTCAGAAGGAACAAACGCGTGAGATTCCCGCTGCCGCCTGGTGCCCACGCGGCACCGCGCGGTCGCGGTCTCCCGTGCTCGAGAAAAAGCTCACGTCCGCTGGCATCAAACGGAGGATCGCCATGAGCCCGTCTCCATCGCGGCAGCACACACCTCCCCAGCAACCCGTGCCGATCGATCCCCCGAAGTCTCTCAGGCAAACCTGCGTCTGGGCCACAGGCTACGCGCTGATGGCGATCACGTTTCTGGCGTCATGCACCACCGATCGCGCGAAGAACTTCACCTTCGATCGACGCGAAGTGTCCGACGCCTCGTCTCGCGGCTCCCTGTCGTCGCCTCTCGACACAGCGTGCCAAAGCAGCGTCCGAACCATCGCGGACCATTCCCTCGACGATTTCTTGACTTCGCTTCCGCCACGCGTATCCTCACCCAAGGTTTGTGGGAGGGATCGATGAGATTCGTCGGAGCCATTGGCTCCGATGCCTCGAAGCGATGTCGCCCACGAAGTTTTGACCTCGTTGAGGTCAGGACCGGAAGACGGGGCGACGGACACGGCATCAGCCAGGTCAACCGCATCGTAAGCCGGCGTGGAAGCGTGCCTTTTGGCCAGCCTCCCCGCCGGCTTTTTTTGTTTCTGTTCGGGACGGCCCCACCACGGGGGCCTCCCGAAAGGGGGCTTTAGCGACTCGATTTCCGCGGCACCGGTGCGCGCCGGCGCCGGCTCCTCGGTCGCAGGAATTGGAAACAACCATCACGCTCGTCACAGAGAAGGAGTCCGTCTGATGAATACAAACCGCCTCACCGGAGTCACTGGTTCCGATGATCTCAACCGTCTCGCACGCCAGGTCGCGCAGGCAACCGGTACGTTCGAGAACATGCTCCTGCATCGCATTCCGCGAAGCGTGAGCGTCGTCGCTTCCGAGGAGTGGATGGTGGTTCACCTCCACGAGGATTTCGACGCCGTGGAACGAAGGCTGGCGGCGGCTGGCGATGGCCGGCAGCGTGTGGAGGAGTTCCATCGATTCCTGTTCGAGAGCTCTCTCCCGTCACTTCGCGCCCACGTGCGGAGGGCTACCGGCGTGATGCTCCGCGGGGCCGTGGCCCACGTCGATACCGACAGCTGCATGGTGCTGAAGACGTTCAGCACCCAGCCCTCGGTCGACCTGTTCGTGCTGGGAAAAAGCGTCCCCGGCCTGGGAGTCCCGGTCAACCACCATCAACACGCCGAGTGCGCCAACGGCAACGGATCCGTTCGTCTGTAAGAACTGTTCGGGAAGGACCCTCCCCACAACCGGAGTCTTTAGCATGCTCGTGCTCAGTCGAAAGAACCGCGAGAGCGTCGTCATCGGGAGGATCGAGGATCTCACCGTCCTCCTCGAGATCACCATTCTTGGAATCGAGGCGGGCCGGGTCCGCCTCGGATTCCAGGGTGACACCTCCACGCCGATTCACCGCCGAGAGGTCTGGGATCGGATCTGTCGTGGCAATGGCAATGGCAATGGCAATGGCAATGGCAATGGCAATGGCAATGGCAATGGCAATGGCAATGGCAATGGACGGCTCGTCGAGTTGCCCGCGGAGGGCAACGGGCTTTACACCACCCGCGTTTATGGAGGCAGATCGTGAAATCACAGGGAGAAATCGAGGCAGCCGTCTGCGAAGGGGTCTCGAGGTTCCAGCAGGAGTGGATCGGCCGGGGGCCGAAAGACATCCACTGCCACCTCCTGGGCTCGCTCGTGGTGGTCCGCCTCCAGGGAGTGCTCACTCCTGCGGAGAGGCAAATCCTCGACCCGCCGGAGCAGGGAACAGGAAACGGGAATGGCCATGCGGCTCCAGCCTCGCCCCCGCTTCACGAAGGGGGGAATGGCCGAGCTTTGGTGAAGCAGGTGCGGAATCATGTCGTCACCAATGGACGGAGCCATCTCAGTCGGCTGATCGAGGAGGCCGTCGGGGTGAGGCTCGTCAGCGTTCACCATGACATCTCCACGTTGACCGGAGAGGAGATGCTGGTCTTTTCGCTCTCGGAGCCACCGCCATGTCGGCCAAAGCGGAAAGCCTGAGCCTCGTTCGGGATGTCATTGGGGGGAGCACATCGCTTGCCGTGCCCCCCCGATGACTCCGCCGTCGGTCGACCTCCGTCCGACGATCCAAGGGGCCCTGTCACTCGGGCTGCGGGCGAGTTCCACGATCTGGCGAGAAGATGACGACGAACACCTCCTCGTTCGAAGTCGGAGCGAAGTCATGGAACAACGACGTCGCCCGATGGCCAATCGTGGCGGCGAGCGCCTCGAGGATCAGAGGCCTGACGTGACGGACGATCTGAGCGCGCATCGCCCGCACCATCTCGATTCCCTCGCCCGGCTGACCAGCTGCGCCCACGAGGTTCTTTTCGGCGGTGGTGAGCACGCCTTTGAGATGGATCACCAAGGTGCCGCCCTTGAGCGACGCGGACACTTGGTCAGGACCGCGGCCGACGACCTCGCGATGAAACCGCGTCATCACCTCACACACGGCCGCCTCGAACTGCCCGCATGTGCAGCAATTGTTCTCTAAAATCTGCATCAGCCCCCCGTCTCTTCCCCCTCCCCCATAAAGGACGAGGGGGGGCCCCAAGAAAAACTATACGCTCGCACAAGTAGGGGGGGAAAGCCCCTCGCTCGGCATCCATCGCGAGCGGTACTCGACAGCGGAGCCGCGGGCGACTCACCCCTCGTCGTCATCGCCGCGGAGGAGTTCGGGCGGGAGTTCTCCTTCGCCATCCCCCTCGTCATCGTCGCCACGACGGATCTCGGGCACGGCATACGCCTCGTCGAGCCAGCGGCCCAGATCGATGACGCGGCAACGCTCGCTGCAGAAGGGGGGGGTGACAACGACGTCCAGATCGACGTTGGCACTGCACACGGGGCACCGGGGCATGGCGAAATCCTCCCGGTGACCGGGGGCCGTCGAACGAGCATCGCTGCGGGCCAGCGGCTCCGAGCGTGCGAAAGGGGGCGTCAGTCCTTCCCCCCGGAGCCGCCTCCCGACTTCTCCCCCGAAGACTTCCCCCCCTCGGAGGATTTCGACGGGGCATCGGCAGCGGCCCCCTTCTTGTACGACTCGCTGCGGTAGTCGGTCTTGTAGAAGCCGGTGCCCTTGAAGACGATCGCGCCGCCGGCGCCGATCAGGCGGCGGAGCTTCTTCTTTTTGCACTTCGGGCAGGTCTTCTTCGTGGCGTCGGTCATCGACTGGAACAGCTCGAACGCATGCCCACAGCCGTCACAGACGTAGTCGTAGGTCGGCATCGGATCACTCCCCCTTCGAAACGATGACCTGCGCGGGGCGCACCACGCGGTCGTGGAGCTTGTACCCCTTCGTCGCCGCGGCGACGACCGTCCCCGGAGCGACCCCTTCGACGGCTTGTTGGAGGATCGCCTCGTGGACGGCCGGGTCAAACGGCTGCCCCTCGGTCTCGATCGGCTTGCAGCCGTGGATCATGAGAAGCTTCTCGATCTGCTGCCCGGTCATCCGGAAGCCGGCGATGAGGCTCTCGACATCGGCCTTCTTCCCGGCCGCATCGAGGGCCCGCTCGACGTTGTCGAGCACCGGGAGGAGGCTGCGGAGGAGATCGATCTCCCGGTAGCGATGAGCCTCTTCGAGTTCGCGGCGCGAACGCTTGCGGAAGTTCTCGAGCTCCGCCTGCGTGCGGAGGAGCCGGTCCTCGGCATCACGGAGTTTCTCGTGGAGATCGGCCCCGGGGGCCGACGCCGGCTGCGGGTCGACCGGGGGAAGGTCGTGGGAATCGTCGCTCGTCATGGATTCTCCTCGCGCTCGGGCACGGAGTCTTTCGGTTGGAAGTATTCGCTGAGTCGACTGAAGAAGCTCGATCGCTTCGGGCTCACCGCCTTTTGCTCCTCGGCCGCCAGCTCCCGGAGCAACTGCTCGGCCTTGGGGGAGAGCGACTTGGGCACCTCGACGTGGACATGAACATGGAGGTCGCCGATCCCGCGGCCGCGCACCTCCGGCATCCCCAGGCCGCGAACCCGAATCACGTCGCCGGCCTGCGTTCCCTTGGCCACCTGGAGCGGCTTCGGGCCGTCGAGCGTCGGCACTTCGATCGTCGCCCCGAGGGCCGCCTGGCTGAAGGTCACCGGCACTTCGCAGTGGAGGTCGCGGCCGTCGCGGTTGAGGAAGGGGTGGTCCTCGATCTCGATCACGCAGTAGCAGTCGCCGGGGGGCCCGCCGTTGGCGCCCGGTTCCCCCTCGCCAGCGAGCCGGACGCGGACGTCGCGATCGACGCCGGCGGGGATCGTCACCTTCCGCTCGACCTGCTCCTCGGTGAGGCCGTCACCGCCGCATCCCGGGCACTTTTCCCGGATGACATTGCCGGCACCGCGACAGGCCGGACAGGTGGTCTGGAGCCGAAACACCCCGGCCGACTGGAGCACCTGCCCGCGACCGCCGCAATACTCGCAGGCAACCGGCTTCGTCCCCTTTTTGGCACCGCTCCCGTCGCAGATGCCGCAGGCTTCGTGGCGGGTGAACTCGACGGTCTTCGTGGCTCCCCGGGCCGCCTCGAGGAGCGTCATCGAGAGGGTGCAGAAGACGTCGCTTCCCTGCCGCGGCCGGTTCGTTCGCCGCCGGGGATCGCCACCGAACATCCCGCCGCCGAAGATGTCTCCGAAGGCCTCGAAGATGTCGGTGATGTCGTTGAACTCGTGCGTCCCGCCCCCTTGGAGGCCGGCGTGACCATAGCGATCGTAGCGGGCGCGAAGTTGCTCGTCGGAGAGCACCTCGAAGGCGCGGGCCGCTTCCTTGAAGCGGTCGGCGGCCTCATCGTTGCCGGGGTTCTTGTCCGGATGGAAGCGGATCGCGAGCTTCCGGTACGACTCCGAGATCTGGGACGTCGTCGCGGTGCGCTCGACGCCCAGAATCTCGTAAAAGTCACGCTGTTGGGCCATGGTGGGGCTGGGCGGCCCGCGGGGCACCGCCCTCCTCCCGGAATCCTCCGGACGTCCTGATCGATTCCTACCGCACGCTTCCTTCGACGCGCTTCCGCTTCGATTCGTCCTTGTCGAGGTTCGTCACGAGCGCCTCGGTGGTGAGGAGGAGCCCGGCGATGCTCGCGGCGTTGGTGAGGGCGACGCGAACCACCTTGACCGGATCGATGATCCCGGCCTTGAGCATGTCGACATACTCTCCCTTGTTGGCGTCGTAGCCGACATGGAGCGGCTTGTCGGCCACCTCGTCGGCGACGACCGAGCCGTCGATTCCGCCGTTCTCGGCGATCTGCCGGATCGGGGCCTCGAGCGACTGCAGGACGATGTCGACGCCGATCTTCTCGTCCCCCTTGGCCTGGGAGCGGACCTTCTCGACCGCCTCGCGGCAGCGGAGGAGGGCGACGCCACCGCCGGGAACGATCCCTTCCTCGACCGCAGCGCGGGTCGCATGGAGGGCATCCTCGACGCGGGCCTTCTTCTGCTTCATCTCCGCCTCGGTGCCGGCACCAACCGAGACGATCGCCACGCCGCCGGTGAGCTTGGCAAGCCGCTCCTGGAGCTTCTCGCGGTCGTACTCGCTGTCGGTGGCGTCGATCTGGTTGCGGATCTGCTGGACGCGGGCGGTGACGTCGGCCGTCTTGCCGGCCCCCTGGACGATCGTCGTCTCGTTCTTGTCGACGGTGATCGTCTTTGCCTTGCCGAGGTGAGAGAGATCGAGGCTCTCGAGGGTGAGGCCGAGATCCTCGCTGATCAGCGTGCCACCGGTGAGCACGGCGATGTCGCCGAGCATCGCCTTGCGGCGGTCGCCGAAGCCGGGGGCTTTGGCGGCACAGACGTTGAGCACGCCGCGGAGCTTGTTGACGACCAGCGCCGTGAGGGCATCGCCGTCGACATCCTCGGCGATGATCAGGAGCGGCTTGCCCGACTGGGCCACCTTCTCGAGGAGCGGGAGGAGCTCGCGGAGATTCGAGATCTTCTTCTCGTGGATGAGGATCAGGGCGTCGGAAAGCTCGCAATCCATCTCCGCGGTGCGGTTGATGAAGTACGGGGAGACGTAGCCCTTGTCGAACTGCATCCCGTCGACGAAGCGGACGGTGGTCTCGGTCGTCTTCCCTTCCTCGACGGTGATCACGCCGTCCTTGCCCACCTTCTGGAGGGCCTCGGCGAGGAGATCGCCGATCGAGCGGTCGTTGTTGGCGGAGATGGCGCCGACCTGGGCGATCTCCTCGGGACGCTCGACCTTCTTGGCCATCTCGTGGAGCCGCACGGTGGCGGCGGCGACGGCCTTCTCGATCCCGCGGCGAACGGCCATCGGATTGGAGCCGGCGGCCACCATCCGCGTTCCCTCGCGGAAGATCGCGCGGGCGAGGACCGTGGCTGTGGTCGTGCCGTCACCGGCCAGGTCGGAGGTCTTCGAAGCGACTTCGTTGACGAGCTTGGCGCCCATGTTCTCGAAGGCGTCTTCGAGATCGACCTCCTTGCTCACCGTGACGCCGTCCTTGGTGACCGTCGGGCCACCGAACGACTTGTCGATGATCACATTGCGGCCGGTCGGCCCCATGGTCACCGCCACGGCGCCGGCGAGCTTCTCGACGCCTTTCAGGAGCTTGGCACGGGCTTGGTCGTCGAACAGCAGTTGCTTGGGCACGGGACGATCTCCTCGGGAGCCTGGGTGTGTCGGGGAAGGGGTGTTGTGTGGAGGGGGCGGCCGGCCACGGCCCGCCGCCGATGCGGTCGGGCCGGGCGGGCCTGGATACGTCAGCCGGAGACCTTCGCGAGGATCTCGCTCTCGCGGAGGATCTTCACGTCGTGGCCGTCGACTTCGATGTCGCTGCCGGAGTACTTGCCGTAGATCACCTCGTCGCCGACGGCGAGCGAGAGAGGGGCACGGGTGCCGTTGTCGAGGAGCTTGCCGGGGCCGAGCGCGACGACGTGGCCACGCTGCGGCTTTTCCTTGGCGGAATCGGGGAGGACGATCCCCCCGGCGGTGCGCTCTTCGGCCTCGACGGGCGTCACTACGACACGGTCATCGAGCGGACGGATCTTCAGGTTCTTCGCAGCCATCGTGAATCACTCCGGAAAAAAAGGTGAAAGGAAAATCTGTTTGCAGAGGAGAGAGACCAAGGGACGCGTCGGCGAGCGGCTCACATCATGCCGCCCATGCCACCCATGCCACCCATCCCGCCCATGCCACCGCCCATGCCGCCCATACCACCCATCCCGCCGCCCATGCCGTGGTGATCGTGGCCCTCGCCACCATGCTCTTCCTCGGCCTTGGGGATCTCGGTGATCAGCGACTCGGTCGTGAGGAGGAGCGCGGCGACGCTGGCGGCGTTTTGGAGCGCCGTCCGCACCACCTTCGCCGGGTCGATGACCCCGGCGGCGACGAGGTCGCAATACTCTTCCTTGTCGGCGTCATAGCCGTCGTTCTTCCCCTTCATGTGGCGAACGCGGTTGACCACCACCGGGCCATCGACGCCGGCGTTGGCCGCGATCGCCTCGAGCGGGTAGCGGAGGGAGTTCTTCACGATCGAGGCGCCGAGTTTCTCGTCCCCTTCGAGGTCGAGTTTCTCGATCGCCTTCTCGCTGCGAAGGAGGGCCACGCCGCCGCCGGGAACGATCCCCTCGGCGAGGGCCGCCTGGGTGGCGCTCTTGGCGTCCTCGATGAGGGCCTTCCGCTCCTTCATCTCGGTCTCCGTGGCCGCCCCGACGTTGATCTGAGCGACACCGCCGGCGAGCTTCGCGAGCCGCTCCTGGAGCTTCTCGCGGTCGTAATCGCTGTCGGTGACCTCGATTTCGGCACGGATCTGGGCCGCCCGGCCGTCGATCGCCGACTTCGAGCCGGCCCCACTGACGATCGTCGTGTTTTCGCTCTCGATGATCACCTTCTTCGCCCGACCGAGGTCGGTGAGCTTGACCGCGTCGAGGGCGATGCCGAGATCCTTGAAGATCGCCTGGCCACCGGTGAGCACGGCCAGATCGCCCATGATCGCCTTGCGGCGGTCACCGTAGCCGGGGGCCTTCACGGCCACCGACTGGACGATGCCACGGAGCTTGTTGACGACGAGCGTGGCCAGTGCCTCACCCTCGACATCCTCGGCGATGATCACCAGCGGCTTGCCGGCCTTGCTGATCGCCTCGAGGAGCGGGACGAGATGCTTCGCCTGCGAGATCTTCTCCTCGAACAGGAGGATGTAGGGGTTTTCAAACTCGCAGAGCTGCGAATCGGCGTCGGTGACGAAGTGGGGCGAAAGGTAGCCGCGGTCGAACTGCATCCCCTCGACGACGTCGACGCTCGTCTCCGCCTGCTTCCCTTCCTCGACCGTGATCACGCCGTCCTTGCCAACTTTCAGGAACGCCTCGGAGAGGACGCTGCCGATCGTCGGATCGTTGTTGCCGGCGATCGTGGCGATCTGCATCAGCTCCTTCTTGTTCTTCTCGTTGATCGGCGTTGCCATGGCGAGGATCGCCTTCGAGACCGCCTCGACCGCCTTGTGAATGCCCCGGGAGAGAGCCATCGGATCGGCGCCGGCGGCGATCATCTTCAGCCCTTCGCGGAAGATCGCCTCGGCGAGGACGGTGGCCGTCGTCGTGCCGTCACCGGCGACGTCGTTGGTCTTGCTGGCGGCTTCCTTGACGAGTTGCGCACCGAGATTCTCGTAGGGATCCTCGAGGTCGATGTCCTCGGCGACGGTGACGCCGTCCTTGGTGACCTTGGGGGAGCCCCAACCCTTGTCGAGGACGGCATTGCGGCCGCGTGGACCGAGCGTGCTCTTCACGGCGCGGGCGAGCTTCGAGACGCCGGCGAGCAACGGCTGGCGGGCTTCGTCGTCGAACACCATTTGCTTGGCCACGGGTCAGATCTCCTCTGGAAAGACTTGAAAACGGTCTGGGTGTACGGCTGGGGTCCGCCGGGGCCCCTTTTTGGCAGCAGCGCCAGCGGACACCCCCTGGGAAAGCAACCCGCGTGCCGTCGTGTGCTGCCCGGAAAAAAAGGTTCAAAAAAGGGTCTTTGCCCGCGGTTTTTTATCCCCTGGTCCATCGCCACCGGGGGCTCGCTCCCACCGCCGCTGCCGTTTTGGCAGCAGGGTGGGAGGCGGTCGATCAGCGGGGGCGGGGGTCGCCGGGGCTCCAATCGATCCCCGGCTCGAGGCCGCGGATGAAGCCGGCGAGGAGGTCGGCGGCATGATCGAGGTCGTCGAGCGAGACCGTCTCCACCGCCGAGTGCATGTAGCGATTGGGGATGCTCACCAGCGCCGTCGCCACCCCCGCGCGGGTCGTTTGGAGGACGTTGGCGTCGGTGGGGGTCGCCCGGCCGCTCGCCGAGATCTGGAAGGGGATCGACGTGGCCTGCGCCGTGGCGAAGAGCCGATCGACGACGTGGGGGTTCATGTTCGGCCCCCGGAACACGACCGGCCCCTTGCCGAGGCTGATCTCTCCCTCCGACTTCTTGTCGATCGTCGGGCAGTCGGTGGCATGGGTGACGTCGACGGCGATCGCGACGTGGGGATCGACGCCGAAGGCGCTCGTTTGGGCGCCGCGGAGGCCGATCTCCTCCTGGACCGTCGAGGCGACATGGAGCGCACAGGCCAGAGGGCCCGCTTCAACCGCGCGGCGGAAGGCCTCGAGCACCACCCACAGCCCCACCTTGTCGTCCATCGCCGGCGAAGCGACGAGGTTGTTGCGGAGCGGTTGGACACGCAGCTCCACCGTCACGCAATCGCCGATTCGGATCACGCCCTCGAGATCGGCCTTGTCCCGTGCCCCAACGTCGATCCACAGATCCTTCATCTTCGGGACGACCTTCCGCTCCTCCTCGGTGAGGAGGTGGATCGGCTTGCGGGCGATGACGCCGGGCACAGGCCCCGCCCCTCCCCACACGACCACGCGCGAGCCGATCAGCTGCATCGGATCCCAGCCGCCGATCGGCTGCACCGAGCAATAGCCGTCGGCGTCGATGTATTGGATGATGAGGCCGATCTGGTCGCAGTGCCCGGCGAGGAGCATCCGCAGCGGGGCGCCGGGATTCTTCACACCGATCACGTTTCCGTGGGAATCGGTCGAGACGGCGTCGGCCACCGGTTCCAAATAGGAGCGGACGAGCGCCTGGATCGGCCACTCATAGCCGGATGGGCTGGGGGTGCCGAGAAGACGAAAAAGGAAGTCGCGGGCGGAGTCTTTCACGTGGCGGGGGTCCTGCGGGCGATGAGGGGCGGAACAGCCCTCGTAGGGCCTTCGGTGCGTCGGGGGGAAGCGGTGGCGGCGAGGCATGTCACTGCCGACGCCGCAACGTTGTACGGCATCGATCCCCTCCCACGCGACTCGTCCTCCCCCTCCCGCCGGCACGACCGGTACGACCGGCAGATTCCCGCCCGGCCAAGGCGTTCCCCGACCGCCGCGGGGGGGCGTCGTTGGTCGCGCCAAGCTACGCTCGGTACATTGCGAGGCTTCCCCTTACCCGGAGCATTCCCCCTATGGCTCACATTGGCTCGACCGAGCCGGTACGGATCGGCCTCGTCGGGCTCGGCACCGTCGGCTCCGGCGTTGTCCGCATCCTCGTCGACTCCGCCGACCACATCACCCGGCATGCCGGCCGACCGATCGAGGTCGCCGCCGCGGTCGTCCGTGACCCCGCCAAGGAGCGCGACTGCACGCTGCCGGCGATCCCGATCTCGACCGACATCGGCACGATCTCGCGCGATCCGTCGATCACGCTGGCCGCGCTCCTCGTCGGCGGCCTCGAGCCGGCCCGGTCGATGATGGTGGAGCTCCTCGAGAGCGGAAAGGACGTCGTCACCGCCAACAAGGCGCTCCTCGCCGAACACGGCCCGGAGCTGTTTGAGCTTGCCCGCCGCCTCGGCCGCTCGATCGCCTTCGAAGCAGCGGTCGCCGGCGGAATCCCGATCGTCGCCGCGATCGGCGAATGCCTCGCCGCCAACCGGATCGAGAGCATCCGCGGGATCTTGAACGGCACGAGCAACTTCATCCTCACCCGGATGGAGGAGGATGGCTCGAGCTACGCTGAGGCCCTGGCACTCGCGCAGGCGAAGGGCTTCGCCGAAGCCGATCCTTCCATGGACGTCGACGGCACCGATGCCACGCAGAAGCTCGCGATCCTCTCCCATCTCGCCTTCGGCGTCTGGGTTCCCTGGAAGGAGATTCCGCGGACCGGCATCGACACCGTCGACATCGACCTCATTCACTACGCTGCCGAGCTCGGCTACCGGATCCGCCTCGTGGCGGTGGCCCGGCGGAGCAACGGCCGGCTGGCGATGCGCGTCGCACCGGCGCTGGTGAAGATCGGCACGCCCCTGGCCGAAACCCGCGGCGCCTACAACGCCGTGAGCATCGTCGGCGACGCCGTCGGGCGGATGTTCTTCCACGGCCTCGGGGCGGGGCAGATGCCGACCGCCTCGGCCGTCGTCGCCGACATCATCGACACCGTCGTCGGGCGGACGGCGATCACCTTCCGCACCACCGGCCTCCTCTCCGCCGACACCCCGGCGGCGAAGCTCGCCGGCGTCGACGCCAGCGAGCGTCACTTCCTCCGCATCGTCGTCACCGACCGCCCCGGCGTCCTGGCGCGGATCACCGGGATCCTCGGCGACCACGGGATCTCGATCGCCTCGGTGATCCAGCACGATCCGATCGCCACCGGCGACGCCCCGACGGCAAGCGTCCCGCCGGACGTGGCGCTGGTCATCATGACGCACTTGTGCCCGTCGAGCGCTGTCCACGAGGCCCTCCTTTCCATCGACCGCTGCGATGCCGTCCGAGGAAAGAGCGTCTGCCTGGGAGTGCTCGACGAATGAACCACCACACGTTTCAAAGCTCACAACACCCCGCGGGGAGCCAGTGCGGATGAAGTACGTGATCGTGATTCCCGACGGTGCCGCCGACGCCCCTCAGGCCGCGCTCGGAGGGCTGACGCCGTTTCAGGCCGCGCGCACGCCAGCCCTCGACGCCGTCGCCGCGCGCGGGCGGGTCGGGCTCACCAACCACGTCCCCGACAGCCTTCCCCCCGGCTCCGAGGTCGCCTGCATGAGCCTCCTCGGCTACGACCCGCTCCGCTATTTCACCGGCCGGGCGCCGCTCGAGGCGGCAGCCAAGGGGATCGAGCTGGCCGCCGATGACTGGGCCGTGCGCTGTAACCTCGTCACGATCACCGACGGCGTGATGGAGGATTTCACCGCCGGGCATGTCTCGACCGAAGAAGCCACAGCGCTCCTCGCCGCCTGCCAGGAGGGGCTCGCCGCCGACTTCCCCGATCTCACCGGCTGGCAGTTCACCCCCGGCGTCAGCTACCGCAATCTCCTTCTTTACCGAGGCGCAGCCGGGACACGAGGGCCCCTCGGCCCCGATCTCCGGGCCACGCCCCCCCACGATCTCGTCGATCAGCCCGTCTTCGACGACTTCCCGCGCGGCACTGGCAGCCGCCTTCTCACCGATCTCATGGCCGCGAGTGCCCGCTGGCTCAACGGGCATCCGGTCAACGCAGCCCGGATCGCCGCCGGCAAGCGCCCGGCTACGAACGTCTGGCTGTGGGGGGCAGGGCGGGCGCCACGGATGGAGCCGTTTGCCACGAAATATGCCGCCACCGGCTTCGGCACGCGAGCGACGATGATCACGGCGGTCGATCTCCTTCGCGGCCTGGCGGCGCTCGCCGGCTGGAAACGCCTCGAGGTGCCCGGCGCGACCGGCTATCTCGACACCGACTACGCCGCCAAGGGGCGGGCGGCAATCGCGGAACTCGCCCACGCCGATCTCGTCTGTGTCCATGTCGAGGCTCCCGACGAGGCGAGCCACGAGGGGAACGCGGTGGAGAAGGTGCGGGCGATCGAGCGGATTGACGAGCTCATCGTGGCGCCGATCGCGGCCCATCTGGCAACGCTGCCGGCGTGGCGACTGCTCGTCTGCCCCGATCACCCCACGTTCCTCACCACGAAGACCCACTCCCGCGGCGCCGTCCCGTACGTACTCGCCGGCAGCGACATCGAGGGGGCCGGGGGAACGTACGACGAGGTCGCTGCGGCCGCGGCGGTCGCCCGCGATCCGGCGGCGCGGATCGAGCCGGGGTGGCGGTTGATGGAACGGTTTCTCGACAGATCGCGGTAGGCAACGAGTCTGGAAGAATCTGGAAGAAGGTGGCAGGCACCTTTTTCATCGCGATCAATGAAAAGGAGCGGTAAGACGATGGCCTTGGTGGTCCAAAAGTTCGGCGGCACGAGCGTGGCCGACGCGCAGAAGATCGTGGCGGCAGCGCGCAAGGCAGTGGCCCGGCACAAGGCGGGGGACAAGGTCGTCGTCGTGGTAAGTGCCATGGGGCACCAGACCGACGTCCTTGTCGATCTCGCCAAACAGATCACCGAGCGCCCCAGCGCCCGCGAGATGGACATGCTCCTCTCCACCGGCGAGCAGGTGAGCGTGGCCCTGTTCGCAATGGCGATCCAATCGCTCGGGGAAGAAGCGGTGAGCCTCACCGGCGCCCAGATCGGCATCCGCACCGACAGCACCCACACGAAGGCCCGGATCAAGTCGATCTCCACCGACCACGTCATGAAGCTCCTCGACGACGGCCGGATCGTGATCGCAGCCGGCTTCCAGGGGATCGACCAGCACGGCAACATCACGACCCTCGGCCGCGGCGGCTCCGACACCACCGCCGTGGCGCTCGCCGCGGTGCTGCGGGCCGACGTCTGCGAGATCTACACCGACGTCGACGGCGTCTACACGACCGACCCCCGCATCCTCTCCACCGCCCGTCGCCTCCCCTCGATCAGCTACGACGAGATGCTGGAATTGGCGAGCCTCGGTGCCGGCGTGATGCACCCGCGGTCGATCGAGTTTGCCAAGAAGTTCGGCGTGCCGGTGCTCGTCCGCTCGAGCTTCAAGGATGTCCCTGGCACGCTCATCGTCGCTGCCGACCGGGCCACGGCCCGCCCCGTCAGCGGCGTGGCGCTGGCGAAGGACGAAGCCCGGATCACGCTCGAAGGGGTGCCCGATCAGCCGGGGAGCAACCACAAGCTGTTCTCGCCGCTGGCCTCCTCGGGGATCGCCGTCGACATGATCGTGCAAAACGTCGCCCAGCACGGCCTCGCCGACATCTCCTTCACCGTCCCGGCCGACGATCTCGCCCAGGCCCTCGACGTCACCCGGGCCGTCGCCAAGGCGCTCGGCGCTACGGGTGTCTCGCACGACGATTCGATGGCGAAAGTCTCCGTCGTCGGCGTCGGCATGGCGCGGGAAGAGGGGGTGGCGGGGCGGATGTTCCTGGCGCTGTCGCGCGAGGGGATCAACGTCCGCATGATCACCACCAGCGAGATCAAGATCTCGGTGCTGATCGACCGGGCCGATGCGGCCAAGGCGGTGAAGGCCGCGCATGCCGCGTTTACGCTCGAGAAGCCGGAGGTCGACACGGCCGAGTCGTCCGGCACCGCCGCGCCACCGGCGAAGTCGAGCCCGCTCGACGTTGTCCGGCGCCTCGAGGGGATGGAGGATCTGGCGATCGAGGACTGCCAGCTCGATTCCTCGCAGGCGCTGGTCACCTTCACCGACCTCCCCGACACGCCGGGCGTCGCCGCGGATGTCTTCGAGGAGATCGGCCGGCAGAAATTGTTTGTCGACATGATCGTCCAGAGCCATCCGCGTGGCGGCCGTGCCGAGCTGTCGTTCACGGTGCCGGCGGTCGACCGCGACCGGGCGATCGAGGTGGCCGGAAAGATCGCCAAGGCCCGCGGGGCGAACGTGGCCGACGTGCCGCACGTCGCCAAGCTCTCGATCACCGGCGTGGGGATCCGCAGCCACGCTGGCGTCGCCGACCGCCTCTTCGCACCGCTCGGCGACGCGGGGGTGAACGTCGATCTCGTGAGCACGAGCGAAGTGAGGCTCAACGTCGTCGTCGCCGCCGAGCAGGGGAAGCAGTCGCTTGAAGTCCTGCGGAAGGCGTTTGGGCTGTAAGCGGGAGCGGCCGGCTTACGGTGCCGAAGCCTCGGCGCTCGGCACCGATTCGCCGCCGGCGGTATTGAGCGCGATGACGCGGTAGCGATGGGCCTTCCCGGCCTGTGGCTCAGGATCGACAAACTCGAAGCGCGCCAGCGGCTGCGGCGGAGTGTCGCTGTATTGGAGCCGCTGGAAGACAGGCCGGCCGAAGGGGTTCTGGGGATTGTCCGGCAGGGGGGCGATCCGCATGCCGTCGCGTTCGATGACGAAGCCGGCGAGGCCGCTTTCAAGATCGGCCACGGCGTCCCAGACAAGCGTGCCATTCTCGAAGCGAACGCGCGTGGGCGCAGGCGGCGGCGAGTCATCAGGGACGCGCGTGTCCTTCACGTAGGCCGTCCATCGCTTCGCCGTGGCTTCGTCGGGAAGCCAGCCGAGGGCGAGCGCGTCGCCGGAGAAGCGACTGGCAGGCACAGGCGTGCCCCCCTCGATCGGCGCAAACCACGCCTTCTCGATCGCCATCGGGCGAAGCGGCCCTTCGGGCTTCTCCGGCAACCGGGCCGCGAGGCAGGCATCGAGCCAGGGGATGGCGAGGTAGCGCTGATTGCCGCAGTCGTGGCTGCTCAAGGGATCGATCGCCACGCCGACAAGCGCGCCGCGAGGGCGGACGGCCTCGAAAAAGGTCTTGTTCCCGGGCCAGACGCCTTTGAAGCGTTCGTCGATGTCGCGCACCCCTTCCTTCGCACCGAGATTGCAGAGCATGGGGACGGCCCGGGCCGCATCGGGAAACGCATGCGGCTTCGCGTCAGGGCGGGATGCGTCGGCTGCGAGGAGGGGGACGCCGGAACGGAGCCAGGCGGCAATGACGCGATTCGGATACAGGCAGGTCATCGCGCCTGCCCACACGCCGCCACCTGAGTGGCCCCACAGCGCCCAGGGGACAGAATCGAGCTCCGCGTGGCCTGTGAGCCGGCCCAAGTCGCCGAGGGCGCGCTTGAAGGTGTCGGCGGAGCCGTTTCGCGGGTCGCACCACAGTTGGCAATCGGCGGTCTCGGGTTGTTCGTAACCGGGCGCGACAAGCGCGCAGTCGTGCTTGGCGGCAAGGGCCTGCCAGTGGACGTCGTGGGCGCCGGTGAGGCCGGAGGAGCACGACCCAGTGCCGCAGCCATGCTGATGGACGACAACGCCACGGAGACGCTCGACCCCCGGCGGGATCCAGACGGTGAACGTGGCGGGGAAGACGAGCGCCCCCGCCTCCGTGCCAGCCTCATACCGGACGCGGTGGTAGGGGGGCGCGATCTCCGGCCGTGTGTCGTAGGGGGGCTCCTGGGCGACGGATGGCGAGCCACACGCGCTTCCCACAATCAAGACCGAAAGAGCGACAGCTCGCAACCGAGCATTGCCCGATGCAAAAACAAGGAATCGATTCATGGGCCAAGTCTCCGATCATTCCGAGACCGACGAACCCCCAGCGCGGGGCAACGTCGAAGGGGGTTTATTCATGCAAGCCCGGCAAGCGTCCCGGTGCTCGACCCGAAGGCGTCGGCGTCGATGCCGAGATTGTGGAGCACCGAGACGAAGAGATTCGAGAGCGGCGCGTTGTCGTCGGGATTGAACGCCAAGTGGCTGCCGTGACGGAAGCCGCCGCCGGCCAGGAGGATCGGCAGGTTCGTGTTGTCGTGGGTG
Source organism: uncultured Planctomycetaceae bacterium (assembly GCA_903951635.1). Lineage (GTDB taxonomy): Bacteria > Planctomycetota > Planctomycetia > Pirellulales > UBA1268 > QWOP01. Next base: position 4,317 of record CAJBCV010000239.1, on the reverse strand, counting down.
TTGGAATCGCCCATGTTCGACCCGAAGAGAACGGTCGTCCGATCGAGGAGCCGCTCCTCTCCCTCGCGGCGCTCGGCAAGCGACTCGAGCAGCCCCGCGACCAACGTCATCTGCCGGCGATCGGCCTCGAGGAGCTGCGCGACGCGCTGCGCATCCTGGCCGTGGTGGGAGAGGTTGTGATAGTCGTCGAGCGTGAGCCCAGCCCCTTCATCGAGCCGAAACGGCGGCGTCGCGAAGGCATCGACGAGGAGCGTCACGAGGCGCGTCGAATCGGTCTCGAGCGCGAGCCTGGCGATCGCGAGCATCGACTCATAGCCCTTGAAGAGGAGCGCCCGGTCGACGACATCGGCGGGAATCGCCTCCGTAGGGACTGGCTTTGGCCGATCCTCCCAGGCTCCCTCGGCATGGAGCCGCTCCTCCACCTCGCGGACGCTTGTCTGGAAGCGCTCGAGCCGCTGCCGGTCAGTCGTGCCGACGGCGCGGCCAAGCCGCCGGGCTTCCTCGACAGTGGCGTCGAGGATGCTGCCACGCTCGGCGAGGCGACGGCGGCGCTCGGCCACCTGCTCGGGCGAGCCGGCCATGAACAGCCGTTCGTAGACCCGCGACGGCCGATCTTCGGCAGGCACGAGCACGCCGTCGCGCGTCCAGGCGAGGCTGCGGTTGACCTTGTCGACGTTGACGCCGAGGTTGAGCGAAGGGAATCGCGTCTGGTCGCCGATCGCTGCCGCGGCGAATTGATCGAGCGAGACGGTGTTGCGAAACCCACTCCGGGTCGGCCCGCGCGCGGCGGTGAGAAAACAGTTCTCCGTCGAATGCCCGCCCCGGACCCCGGGATGGGAGAGGCCACTGATGACGGTGAAGTCGTCGCGCCGGCTGGAGAGCGGCTCGAGGAGTGGCGAGAGGGCGTAGCCAGGGCCTGTCTCCCCAGGGAAGAACGGCTTCGGGAGGACGCCGAGGTTGTTCATGATGAAGAGCGCCCGACGTGGCGGCCCTGCGCTGCCGGCCCCGCGCGCGAAGGCGTCGAGCCAGGGAAGCGCGATCGCCACGCCAGTCCCCCGAAGCACCGTCCGCCGCGACAATCTCCCGAGCGCCAAGCGACTCATGGCAACGCTCCCGCTGGTTGAGGGGCGCCGGTGAAAATCGCGCCGGTGAAAATCGGGCTCACGACAAAGCGCCCAAGCAGCCCTCTCACTCGAAAACCCTCCGGCTCGGCGGCATCGAGGATCGCCTCGATGAGCGGCCGATCGGAGAACCGCAGCGGCGCCCCAGTGGCATAGGCCGTCCAAAGCACAAGGAGATTGCGGGCCAGTTGCCGCGGGCTCTTTTCGAGGGCGGCTTTGAGCCCACGGATGTCGTCAAAGGGCGTGCCGTCGGCAAGCCTGCCGGCCGGATCGATCGCCGCGCCGAGCCGGTAGGCGAAATCGTGCCCCGCCCGATCGATGCCGGTGACGAGATCGGGCGTATCGGCCGGGCTGCCGACCGGCACGAGCCCGCGAACGCGCGACCGCTCCCCACCACAGACATCAAACGCCTCGAGCGCGAAGCCGACGGGATCGAAGCGGCGGTGGCAGGCAGCACAGCTGGCGTCGGCGGTGTGGCGAGCGAGGAGCTCTCGGATGCTCGTCGCCCCGCGGATATCGGGCTCGACCGCCGGCACCTTCTCAGGCGGCGGCGGCGGTGGCTCGCCGAGCAGCCGCGCCATCACCCAGGCGCCGCGCTTCACCGGCGAGGTCGAGGTGCCGTTGGCCGTGACTTTGAGAATCGCCCCCTGCGTGAGCAAGCCTCCGCGCGGCGACCCGGCAGGGCGGGGCACCGGCCGGACGGCAGAGCCACTGACAGGCGGAAGCCCGTAATGCACGGCGAGACGATCGTTGACGAGGAGGATGTCATCGTCAATGAGCTTGGCGATCGGGAGATCGTCACGAATCAACCGCTCGACGCTCGCGCGGGTCTCCCGGCCGAGCGACTCGGCGAGATACTCATCAAACCGGTATTCGGGGAAGAACCGAGCGTCGGGTTCGTCGCGCCGCAGGTGGCGCAGGTCGAGCCAGTGGTCGGTGAAGGTCGCCAAGAACCGGGCAAACCTCGGATCATCGACGAGCCTGTCGGCTTCGGCAACGAGTCCCGCAGGATCGGCAAGCCGCCCCTCGTTCGCAGCTGCCAGCAGCGCCGCATCGGGGCGATCGTTCCAAAGAAAGAGCGACAGCCGGCAAGCGAGGGCCCGGGCATCGCTTCCCCCCTCGGTCCCACCGCCACCGCGGGGATCGGCAACGAGGAGAAACTCTGGCGCCGCAAGGAGAACCCGGTAGCCGGCAAGCATCGCCGCCGTGAACTCTCTTCCCGCATCGAGCGCCGCCAGCACCACTCCCTCCGCCGGTGCGAGATCGTCGTCCTCCACCTCCCGGCCGAACACCCGCCCAGCAAACTGCCGGAGGAGCCGCCGCGCATCGGCCACCGTGTCCCGCGGCACCACCTCCACAGGCAGCGTTCCGCCTGCGGCAGCGCGTATCGGCAGATCGCCAAACAGGATCCGGTGCGAAGCAGGGGGCCACGCGCCGTCATCGGGGGGCAACGGCCCGACGATCTCGAGAAAGCGCACGGCAACCCCGCGATGGCCCCCCGGCGGCGGCGGCGGAAAGCGATAGGTAGGGGGACCGCCATCGACGTTCCGTGCCAACGGCACAGCCAGCCCGAGCGGGCTCCATTCGATCGTCTGGCCGGCCCGCAACGCGACCAATGTTTCGTAGTCGGCTTCTTCCGGGGCGATGTCGAAGAGCCCACCGACGGCTCTCACATCCCCCGACACGTCCGGTCCCGACGGCGCCCGGGCCCGGAACGTCATCGGCACCGGCGCCGTGGCTGGAAGAAGCGAACGGTCGGGCTGCTGGAGCACGGCGCGGGCCCGGAAGCGAACACGGTAGCGCCCTGGTCGCTCGGCGACGAACCCGGCCGGATAGCCGTGATAGGGCCAGTACGCGGAGCGGAAGATCGCACACTCGACCGCGGCGTCATCGGGAGCTGGGGCGGCCACGGGAAGCGAGTCTTTGGCAAAGTACATCGCCTCCGGCTCGCCGTAGGCTGTGCCACCGAACAGACTTTTCGAGATCGCCGTGAAGGTGCTTGAGTCGGGCGGCGCCACGCCCGGCGCGATCGCCGCGGCCAGAGCGGCGTCGACGGCATCGAGCGTTCCCGTAAATTGGAGACGCGAGAGTTCGAGCCCTTCAGCCGATTTGGGAAACCCGTCACGGAGGCTGTCCTCGGGGAGGAGATCGGCGACGTCGAGATCGGGAAGCTCGAGAAGCGTCCGCAGGCTCTGCTCGAGTTCATGGCGGTTGAGCCGGCGCAGCGGCACGCGACCGTTGGCTTGAATGTCGGCCCGGTCGGCGACGTCTAAACACTCGGCAAGCGCCGCCACGAGGTCCTCCCGCGAGGGGTCGGGAAGGTCGTCCTGCTCCGGCGGCATCTCGCCGGCCTTCACCCGGTCATGCATCCGCACGAGCTGGCTGCGGACGGGACCGTCGAGCGGTTCGTCCAGGTCGTCGAGCGACAGCCCTCCGGCCGCCGTCGCGGCATCGTGGCAGCCGCCGCAGGTTCGCTGCACCAGCGTTAGGACCCCGCCGAGAGTGGCATCGGCCGCGAGGGGCTGGCCGGCCGCGGACCGGCCGCCAAACGCCAGCAGAAGGACGAGCCCACCGCGCAACGCCGCGGCGATCGCGATGGTCGGCGGCCGGCGGAGAGAAGAACGTTCCATGAGGGAAATCTACCCGAGCGAGCGGGAATCAGAAGGAATCGTTCAACCCCCGCTCACCAGCGTCTGGGAGCGGAGCTGCCCGTTCGCAGCGGCCCCAGGCCGGTTCCCGCAGCCCCGTGGGTGTTCCGGCGGCGCGGTATTCCGGTCGCCGCGAGTCGCTGACGTGCCGTTGGCTCTCCCCCGTGAGTCTTTACAAATCAGGCCGTTAGGGAGATCATTTTAGCGAGCCGGTTCGTCGTCGCGGGCGGACGATATCGCGGAGCCGATGGACAAGGCCCCAGAGCGACATGAAAGGGAGTGGACCGATGCTCGAGCCGTGGAGATTGCAGCGGCGTGGGAGCGCTGGGCGGACCGCTTGGCAAAGTCCGGGCTCCGCCGACCCGTCGGCTTCCTTTCGGCGGCGCCGTTGGAGCGGCGGCTGGTCGATCGGCTCGCTTTTCGCGTGCGTGGTCGCGATCGTGCTGGCCACCCCGGCGACGTCCCTTTGCGGGACCTGGGATTCGCTCCTCACCAATTCGAAGTGGTACGTGCCAGAGGAGAACCTCTTGGCGTACATGGGTGGAGGC
>CAJBCV010000238.1 GCA_903951635.1 uncultured Planctomycetaceae bacterium | reverse complement strand
TTTCGATATCGCTCTCATTCCTTCGGCGCAGTCCGAGGATGCCTCCCCTCGAAAGGATCCCCATGTCGCGTTCTCGTCGTGTTCCGTCGACCCGCGGGGCTGGTGGTGCCAGCCGTCGCTTGTTCATGCAGGGGGCAGCCACGACCGCTGCCGTCGTCGGGGCCCCGGCGGTGCATGCCGTTGCCGCCCTGCCGACCTTTCCGAAGCTCAAGCTCCCGGACTCGCCGTTGACGGTCGACCTCAATGCAATTCCCAACGCGCTCAAGAACGACCAGATCCCGCGCTGGATCGATCCGCTGATCTTCCCGCAGTGGCTGCCCCCAATGGCGACCGGCACGCTCCCCGCCCAGTACACCTCGGCAGTCGGGGACGTGCTCCATGGCGTGGCGCCGGAGTGGTTTGATCATGCCGCCGATTGGGATCGCTTTCCGGTGCAGTATTACGAGATGCACCACATGGCGGGGGCGTATCAGTTCCTGCCGAGCACGATGAAGATCCCGGCGACGAACTTCTGGGGCTACGTTGGTCGGAAGTCGGACGGGACGATGTATCCGCCGGGGCTCCCCCCGATGTTCCACTTCCGCGCTGGTCAACCGGCGATCGTGCGAATGGTGAACACGCTCCCGGAGGAGATGTCGCTCCACATGCACGGCGGGCACTGGCCATCCCACTCCGACGGCCATCCCAACTTCGTCATCACGCCCGGCCAAGGTCGCGATTACTACTTCCCCAACGTCGTTCCGCGGATCAACGGCGGCCAGACCGGTCCGTTCGATTGGTCTGAGGCGGTGAGCACGATGTGGTATCACGACCACGGCATCCACCTCACCGCGGCCCACGTCGCCCGTGGCTGCGGCGGTGGCATGAATCCGTCGTTTGACGATCTCGAACTCGGCTTGATCACGTCGGGCGTGCTGCCGGGGATCAAGGGCGTGTCGGACGTCGGCCCCGAATACCGGAATCCCTATGACCTGCCGCTGGTCATCCGAGACGACATCTTCGATACCTCGGGTCAACTCGTCTACAACAGCAATGGCCACAACGGCTATCTCGGCAACGTCATGCGGGTCAACGGGAAGGCCTACCCGTACCTGAAGGTCGAGGCCCGGAAGTACCGCTTCCGCGTGCTCACGGCCTCCAATGCCCGTTGCTTCCGCTTCCGGCTCAGCGACAACTCGACGTTCCTCCGGCTCGGCAAGGATGCCTGGCTCTTCCCCAAGCCGCAGCAGACGCAGTGCTTCCTCGGCTACCCGGCGATGCGGGCGGACATCGTCATCGATTTCAGCAAGTACAAGCCGGGCACGGAGATCTATCTCGAGAATATTCTCCCGCAGATGGATCCCCGCGGTCCCACGAGTTCGCTCGACAAGGAGAACGGCACGACGGTGACAGGTGTTCCGCCGTACCGTCACCGGGTGATGAAGTTCATCGTCGGGCCCCGCGACACGCGGTATCCCAACGCGACGGTGAATGTCAATTCTCCGCTGCGGCCGAACGTGAAGATCGAGGCGAGCGAAGTTACCGCCCGCCGAACGTTCCTCTTCGAACGGAAGAACGGGGCGTGGGCGATCAACGGGCAGTTCTGGAACGAGAACCTCGTCAACGCCATTCCGCAGGCCGACACGGCCGAGGAATGGACGCTGAAGAACGGTGGCGGCGGGTGGTGGCACCCGATCCATATCCATCTCGAGTCGCACCAGCAGGTCGCGGATCTGCAGACGAAGAAGCCGATCCCTTACCACGACAGCTTCAAGAGCGATACGACGATGCTTGGACCGGGCTCCGAAATCGTCGTTCGGCTCAAGTTTCGGACGTTCAAGGGCCCGTTCGTCTACCACTGCCACAACGTCGAGCACGAGGATCAGGACATGATGTTCCAGTTCGATCCGCGGCTGCCGCCGATGTCGGCCGACACCGCTCCGCAGCAGTTCTTCCCGTGATCTGACGGCGGATGTCGTTCCCCTCCTCCCGGCACGCGGGTGCCGGGAGGAGGGAGTGCTACCGGGGCCGCTTGCGGGCCCGATGGTGTGCCTTTTCCTCCTCGCCTGGTGTCTCGACCCGAAAGGATCCTCTCGATGCGGCGCTCCCTGTTCGGTCTGGCTGTGATCGGCGTTCTTGCGGTTGCTCCGCTTCTCCGAGCGAACGAGGCGATCGATCAGGTCGCGGAGCCGCCGGTCGGTCCGGCGGCCAGCCCGGCGACGATTTCGCCGGTGCAGATGATGCGCCAGTCAGTCGGGGAGAATCTTCCCGACACGATCCTCACCGATGACACCGGCCGCGAGGTCCGTTTCTTCACCGATCTGGTCAAGGATCAGGCGGTCGTGATCAGCTTTTTCTACACCAATTGCCGCGGCACCTGCCCCGGCACGAACATCGTCCTCGCGGATGTCCGGGAGAAGCTGGCGGCTGACTTCGGCCAGTCGGTCCGGTTCATTTCGATCAGCGTCGAGCCGGAGAAGGATGACGTTGCGGCGATCCGCGAGTATGCCGCCCAGTATCGGGCGGAGACGACCGACCCCGACACGCCGGAGTGGCTCTTCCTCACCGGGAGCCCGGAGGAAATGAAGGCCCTCCGCTACAAACTCGGCTACTACAGCGTCGATCCGGTGGTTGACGCCGATCCGACGCAGCACGCGGCCACGGTGATCATCGGCAATCATGCCACCGGCCGCTGGGGAATGATGCCGGTCGGGATCGGTGCCGAGCAGCTTGCCGGCAAGGTGCGCCGGCTTGCGGGCTGGACGAAGGCCCAACGTTACGCCGACGTTTATGCCGCCCTGGCCAAGAAACGGGCCGCCGGCGGGGCTGACGGCACCGTGGCGGCTTCGGAAAAATAAACGGGTGCGATTGATGTCGTTGAATCGCTTTGGCAGACGACCCTGGAGTAACAGGCGATGAGGTCGCGAAAGCGATTGGGGCGGCGGGACATGGTGAAAGGGGGAGCCGCAGGCGTGGGCGCTGCAGGATTCCTCATCGGCGGAAGTCTCGGTGCCAAGGCTCAGACGGCTGCCCCGGGTTTTCCGCTCCAGCGCCTTCCTGACTCGCCGCTCGTCGTTGATGTCAGTAAGATCCCCGCGGCATTGCTCAACGAGCAGATCCCCCGCTGGATTGATCCGATCGGCTTTCCCCAGTGGTTGCCGCCGATGGCGACTGGAGCTGTGCCAGCGGCTTATGGGTCACCGGTGGGCGATGTCTTCCACGGCGTAGCGCCGGAATGGTCCAGTCATCCGGCCGACTGGGATCGCTTCCCGGTGCAGTACTACGGCCTCAGCCATCGCCCGGGGCGGGCCCGGTTTCTCCCCAGCACGATGAACCTGGCGACCGACTTCTGGGGCTACGCCGGCCGCCGGGCCGACGGCACGATGATGCCGACGGTCCTCCCGCCCACGTTCCGCTTCCGCTTCGGACAGCCGGCACTTGTGCGGGTGACCAACGAGCTCCCGGAGGAGATGTCGGTCCACATGCATGGCGGCCACCAACCGGCCCACGCCGACGGCCATGCCAGCTTCCTCGTGCTCCCAGGGCAAGCCCGCGACTACTACTACCCCAACATCGTGCCGAGGGTGAGCGGCGGAAACAGCGGGCCGTTCGACTACTCGCATGCCCAAAGCACGATCTGGTACCACGATCATGCCCACCATCTGACCGCCCCCCACGTCGCCCGTGGCTTGGGAGGGGGAATGGCCCTGGCGCTCGACGACCTCGAGCTCGGCTTGATTCGCTCGGGCGTCCTCCCGGGAATCCGCGGCGTGTCGGATGTCGGGCCGGAATACCGCAATCCTTACGATCTCCCGCTGGTGATTCGCGACGACATCTTCGATGCCACCGGAGCCCTCCGCTACGTCGACAACTCCCACAACGGCTATCTCGGCAACGTCGCCCGGGTCAACGGCCAGGCCTATCCGTATCTGAGGGTGGAGCGTCGTAAATACCGCTTCCGGGTGCTCGTGGCGAGCAACGCCCGCGTGTGGCGATTCCGCTTGAGCGACAATTCGTCGTTCTTGAGGATCGGCAAGGATGCCTGGCTCTACCCCCAGCCGCAGCAGACGCAGTGCTTCATGGCCGGCCCGGCTACCCGCGCCGACATCGTGATCGACTTCAGTCGCTATCGCGTCGGCCAGGAGATCTACCTCGAGAACATCCTCCCCCAGCAAGATCCGCGTGGTCCCGGGGGAACGCTCGAGGCCATCAATGGCACGACCGTCGCCGGCACGCCCCCCTTCCGCCATCGCGTGCTCAAGTTCGTCGTCGGCGACCGCGATCCCCGTTTCCCCGACGCGACAATCACCCCCACCTCCCCGTTGCGGCCCCATGTCCCGATCGCCGACGCGGAGATTGTCGCCCGGCGGACGTTCCTCTTCGAGCGAAAGAACGGTGCCTGGGCGATCAACGGCCAGTTCTGGAATCCGGACATCGTCAACGCCATTCCGCGCCTCGGTTCGGCCGAGGAATGGACGATCAAGAACGGTGCCGGCGGATGGTGGCATCCGATCCACCTCCACCTCGAGGGGCATGAGCAGGTGGTCAACGTTAGGGCCGGTGGGGCGATTCCCTACCACGACCGATTCAAGACGGAGACGACGATGCTCGGGCCCAACTCCGAGTTCAAGATCCGCGTCCGCTTCCGGACCTTCAAGGGGCCGTTCGTGTTTCACTGCCATGCGGTGGAGCACGAGGATCAGGACATGATGTTTCAGTTCGATCCCCGCGATCCGGTGACGGCGAGCACGACGCCGCAGCAGTGGTTTCCGTGACGCACGCGGCGGCGGCCGTACCACGTCGCCGGACGTTCGCGACGTGAAGAGACCGGTTTCGAGTTGTGCCTGCCCTTGCCAGGCTCGGGATTGACCGCACCACGTCGCCGGACGTTCGCGTCGTGAAGAGGCCGGTTTCGAGTTGTGCCTGCCCTTGCCAGGCTCGGGATTGACCGCACCACGTCGCCGGACGTTCGCGTCGGCCATCCATGGCCTCCGCTCACTCCGCGCCGCCTGCGCTTTCGCCCTCCGGGCTGCGCTGGCCGGCGAGGCCGTCTCCCGTGGTACGGCCAACCCCTCGCAGAGGCCGGTGGTGGTATAGGTGGGGGATTGGCTGTTTCCCCTTCGACGAGGCGTCGCTGGATGCGACGCCAGCGGCGCCAGAAAACCCTTGGCGTTTTCTGCCGCCGCCCTCGTGGAAAAGGCCATGGATGGCTTTTCCACGATATGTTCAGTGCGGGAGGAAGGTGTGACGGATCGTCACTTGGCGGACCTGACGGCTCGTCGGCTCGTAGCAGCGGAGGCGGATCTCGATCCCGCGGAGCGGTGA
>CAJBCV010000237.1 GCA_903951635.1 uncultured Planctomycetaceae bacterium | reverse complement strand
GTCTCGCACCGTTCGATCCGGTCGGCCTTCTCGACCCCGCGGCCCGGCACCGCTTCGCCCATACGGCCGTCGACAAGTGATGGCGACCGGGGAGTTTTGGTCTGCCGCCGGGGTGGTTATGCTGAAGGGTGGACGGGCGTTCAGCGTGCTGGGAGGCGAGAAGGAATCGTCATGGCCGGGAAGAAGAAATCATCGAGACGAGTCAGGCCGGGCGCGCAGGGCGCTCGAGGCTCGCGGCGCAAGGCGCCGAGGGGGGCGGTCGAGGTGGGGATTCAGGCCTGGGTCGACGATCCCTCGTCTCCCTGGGGCTTGATGGAACGGCCTGTTCCGGTGCTCGACGCCGCTCCGTTCGCTTTTTCGATCACCGGAGTGGCGATTCCCGTTGGACGCTACGAGCCGGGAACGGCCGATTTTCGCCATTGGAACGCCGCTGATGCGCTCCGTCGCACGGCAGACCTGTGGGCGCCGTTGCTGGCGCGCCATGAGGTCAAGCGATGGCAGCCGGGGGCGACGTTGCCGGTGTCGCTCGATGCGGGGAGCGAACTCAACGCCTCTTACGACCGAACCCAGCTCGCCTTTTTCCATGCCGGGCGGGGGAAGACCGCGATCTTTACCGGCGAAAGCCCCGACATCGTCTGCCACGAGACCGGTCATGCCTGCCTCGATGCCCTCCGCCCCGATCTCTGGGATGCCCCGTTCATCGAGACGGCGGCTTTCCATGAATCGTTCGGTGACGTCACGGCGTTGCTCGCGGCCCTCGGGCTGCCGCAGGTGCGCGAGAAGGTGTTGGGGATGCTCGTCGCCAACAAGCCCTCGCCGCTGTCGCGGATCGCCGAGCAGTTGGGGGCTGCCGTCCGGCAGACCCATCCGCAGGCGGTCGAGTCGGACTGCCTCCGCAACGCGGCCAACCGCTGGAAGTACGTCGCACCGGAATCACTCCCCGCAAGCGCGCCTGCCAAGGAACTCAGCGCCGAGCCGCACGCGTTCTCGCGCGTGTTTACGGGAGCCTTCCATGAGTTGCTGTCGCGGATGCTTCAGGAGACGTTCGCCTCCCCGTCGGCGGACGATCTCGCCACCGTGGCTGCCGATGCCGCCCGACTGTTGATCGATGCCGTCGCCAGCGCTCCTGTCCAGCCGGATTTCTTCGCGCAGGTCGGCACCCGCATGATCGACGCCGACGGCGCGACCTTCGCCGGCCGCTACGGGGGCGTGATCAGGGCCGTGCTCGTCGGTCGACGGATCCTCACGGCGGCGGCGCCGGGGGATCGCCCCGCCACCCCGGCCGGAAAGCGGGCCGCGAGCCTGCGGATGGCGGCCGTGGCCACCGGTGGCGAGCAACAGACGCTCGAGATCGACGCCGCTCCCTACGGCCTTTCGAGCGCTGGGATTCTCGTCGATGTTCCTCGCAGCGTCGCCGTCACGGCCGTCCCGACGGGGAAACGCACCCTGTCTGTCGCCGATTCCACGGCGGCTCTGGAGCGTTCGGCCGATCGCTTCATCGGGGTGTTGTTCGAGAACCAGCGAATCGAACTGCCGGCCCGGGTCCGCGTTCGGGGCATTGCCGCCACCGCCCGCGGCGCGGGTCGGCGGGCGACCCACGCGCTTTCCCGCACCGACGGACACCTTCGCTTGTCGCGATTGAGGTTTGACGGAGCGAGCTGATGGGGACAGGGCCGTGGACGGTTGCTAGAATCGGCCGTGGAGGACCTGCCATGGCCAAGAAAACGGTTGCCCGGAGACAGGGCGCGACGCGTCGCACGGCCCCTGCGACGCAGGCAAAGGCCCCAGTGGCGGCGGCGAAGCTCCCTCCCGGCGGCGGGTTGCCGGCCCGAGCGGCCCGGGGAACGAAAAAGGCGGCTTCGAGTCCGCCGGCCAGCCCGACGGTCGAGCCATCGAAGCCGGCCACGAAGTCCTCCCGCGCGGCGGCGAAGCGGGCGTTCGTGGAAGGGCTCGTCGAGCGGGGCGAGGTTGCCGAATCGGGAGCCCCGCTCGGAACAGGAATGACGCACGAGATCGTCGGCCGGAAACGCTCCGGAACGCCGACCGTCGCACGGCGCCGCTTCAGCCTCCGCTGAAGCCCCCGAGCAGGCCGTCAGCCCCAGATCTTCTGGTGAATCTGCCGATAGTGCCTGGGATCGGTGGGGAACAGCGAACGGTTGCTTCCTCCCTCGCAGATTCCCGCCTGGAAACGCCGTTTGGGGAACACCGGGAGTTCCACCCCCGTCACCTGGCGGACGCCGCGGGCCACGATGTCCCCTTTGAGGGCATAGAGCCGGCCGTGGTCCCAGTCGGTGAGTTCGATGAAGGGAACTCCCTCGGCGACCTCGATGACGTTGGGAAGGGCGTAGGGGCTGAAGCCACGGAAGCCGAGCGTGGCGGCCGGGGCATAGCTGCGGACATGGCCGCGGCTCTGGCCGCCGGAGTAGGTGAGGGAGTGCTTGATGGCATTCACTCCCCAGCCCTCGTGGTAGAGGAGCGGGTTGTTGAGGACGCTGCGGATCGTCAGCTCCGGATCGTCCTCGATCGGATAGCTCTTCAGGTTTTCATCACCACCGTCGCCATCGACGAGCCAGGTCCAGTCGGGATAGCGGTGGCGGATCCCGCGGCACAACGCGAGCCCCGCGGCGGCTGCCTGAACGTCGAGCGGCTTGTAGTCCTCGATCGCGCGGATCGTGGCCTCGAGGTCGATCGCCTCCGGCGCGATCTCCACCGTCTCGTGGAGATAGTCGAGACGCGTGCGGGCGAGAAACTCCCGGGCCTGGGCGAGATCGCTCCCGGAATCGGCCACCGAAAGGGTGAAGGCCTTGAGCCGCTGCGGCGTCTCGCCCCGGGAGAGGAGCACGTGGTGGAGGACGAGGAGGACGCTGCCGGAGTCGATGCCGCCGGAAAACAGGACGCCGATCGGCTCGCTGGAGTCCACGCGGTCGAGCCAGGCGGCGAGTTCGCCCTGGAGGGCTTCGATGTAACGCTTGCCAATCTGGTCGAGGTCGGAACCCCAACGATTGCGCTCGGGGGTGAAGAACCGCCGGCAGATCGGATTCGGATCGGGGCAGCCGACGAGGGCCAATTCCATGAGGTGATGCGCCGGCACCATCCGGGTGTAGGAGGGATGGAACTGATCGGCGAGCCCTTCGGCCTCGAGCCAGGCGTGAATCGCGTCGATCCGGTCGGCGACGACGAGGACGGGGCCGGCCGCCTTCTTGGCGATGAAGTAGCGGAGCGGCCGGCCGAGCGAGCGGGCCATGCGGATCTGCTTGCCGTCGCGATGGACCAGCGCGAAGTGGCCGTCGATGCCGCGCACCTGTGCCGGATCGCCGGAGGCGACCCGGGCGAGGGCCTCGTCGCGGGTCATGTTGAGGAGAATGTCGGCGGCCGGGTCGAGAAGGTCGACGAGCCGTTCGATCGGGGCGTGGTGGATCATGGTTCAAAGCTCCTGCATTGGGCGGGCTCAGCCCGGGGCCGACAGTGTACCGGAAGGGGTGGCGGGGTCCCGCGGCCACGGGGTAGCCTGAGGGCGTGTGAGGGGTGCTGCGAAACGACCGCCATAGGGATAATGATGACGCGGAGGATCACCGTCGTTGCCCTTTGCCTGGCGATGGTGATGGCAGCGCTCGCGGTTGCCCATCCGCCGGAGTTCCACCGGGCGCGGGGCACGGTGTCGCGGGAACCAAGCCGGGAGCCGACCGAGGCCGATCGGCAGGCGGCCTGGTTTGCCCTCGAGTTCTTCACGACGCTCGTGGAGCGGATCGGTAGCCCGCTTGTCGACGAGCTCGTCATCCAGGCGATCGACGAGCACCGTTTCGCCACGAAATCTCCCGGTGCTCCCGGGCTCGCCGATCTGGAGCAACGCCGCGGGGAACTCATGGCCGAGCTTCGTGACCAGCACGGGGCCATCCGCGTGACGTGGGATGGTGCGCGGCTCGCCGCCGCAGACCCCCTGCCGCCGCTCGACCGCGCTCGCGGGATCGATCGGCCCCTGATCGTGGAATTGACCCAGACGACCGCGGCGCCGATGCGGCTGGCCGTCGGCGTGTCGGGAAGCTCGATTCAGGGAGAGCCCTGGACGGTGCTCCCTGGCCGCTCGCAGCCCTTTCTCGTCGCGCTCGACGCCGATGCGGAGGACCCCGCCGGGATACGGTTGGAAGTGAAGGAGGAGGGCTCGGGGGCGGTCGCGACGCTGCCGCTGGCCGTCGATGTCGTGGAGCCGGCGCGGGTGCGCCTGCGGGTCGTCGACGGCGAGAGCGGGGCGCCGGTGTGTGCCCGGGTGCGGGCCGTGGGGAGCGACGGAGCCTGTCGGCAGGCCGGGCCCTTCGCCGGCGACCCGACGTTCACCGTCAAGCCGATCCTCGGCTTGCCAATCCCGCGTCTGAGCCGACTTCCCTTCTTCTATTGCGACTCGACCGCCGAAATCATGCTTCCCCCCGGCGCGTGTCGCATCGAGGCGGAGCGGGGCAACGAGCACGCCGTGGCCGGTGAGTCGCTCGTCCTCGAGCCCGGAGAGCGCCGCGAGGTGACGCTCACCGTGCCGCGGATCATCGACGCCGCCGCCGAAGGCTGGATCAGTGGCGACACGCATGTCCACTGGGTGACCAATGCCTGGAATGTCGATCTCCCCCTCGAGGCCCTCGGGCTCGTCCAG
>CAJBCV010000236.1 GCA_903951635.1 uncultured Planctomycetaceae bacterium | reverse complement strand
GGCGTGTGGTGGCCTGACGCCCCACGCTGAACGTCTCGTGATGGATTTGCGGGGGGAGCAGGTTCCAAAGAGGGGCCTGCTCCCCTCGGCTTTTTGGGGCGATGGGTGAGCCCCACCCGCCGAACGGGCTACTCGCTGTCGTCGGATCCATCGGCGGACTCCAGCCGCCGCACCGTCTCGCGGATCATTCGTGTGACGTTGCGGCGCGCGGCGTAGACGAGGTTGACATCGAGACCGAGTTCGGTGGCGACGTCGACTCCCGGGCGCTGATCGATGACCTGCCGATGGAACGCCCGCCAGGTGTGGGGCAGGATCCGGGTGCGCACGTCGCTCATCGCCAGCGTTAACAGTTCGGTGTCGTAGGCCTTCTCGAGACGGGCCGCCAAGTCATTGCGCGCCGGAATCCGGGCGAGATGGTCAGCCGGCAGCCGGCGCACGCCGTTTGGGTGCCTCCGATAGTGTTCGGCGTACCAGTCGGCCACCGCTCCCCGGACGATCGTGCGGAGATACCCACGGAACGTCGAGCGGGGGTCGTAGCGGAACCGGGAGGCTTGCCTCCAAAACCGCACGAGCACATCCTGAGCGACGTCTGCCGCATCGGGCTGCTGGAGCCCGAGGTCACGACACCAGCGGTAGACCGGGCGGCCGTAGACTCGGACGAAATCCTCCCAAGCGGTGGCGTCAGCCGGTTGGGCCCGCAGCCTCTCGAGCAAGTCGGCGTTGGTTTTCACCGGTTCGTGCATACGGGCAACCACCGCGTCTCGGACGTCCCGCAGAACTTTTTCCTGAGTTTATTGGCGGTTTCAAAAAAAACCACCTGGTCGATTCAGGATTGAGGCCGAAGGGGGGAAATACAGGAGAGGGGATTGTGCGTCGACGCTCACCGCAGGGCTCGCGTGCTTCCCGCTCCTGGTTTTCCACCCCCCCTGAAGCAAGGATTGCGCCTCATGCCTCTGTTGACCCCTTCGACCTTCGCGGTCGCCTCCGCATGACCAACGGCCTCGAGCGACTCAACAAGGAAATCAAGCGGCGCACCCGTGTCGCCACGATCTTCCCCAACGAGGCCTCGCTCCTCCGACTTGCCTTCGCAGTCCTCTCCGAAATCAGCGATGACTGGGAAACTGAACGTGCCTACCTGACCATGGAACCCAGATGATCCACCTCTGAAAACCCCGATTTACAGAAAAGACGTTGCTTTATCCCTTTGGGGGAACGTGAAGACGGGGCATCGATCGTTCTGCCCTGCGACTTCACGCACATCCGTGAGAATTCGATATCAAGGAAAAAGGCTCAACATGAGAAAGCATCTCGCAACCCTGTTGGCCGCCATGGCCAGTATGATCTTCGCCGGAGCCGAAGCCCGGGCCGAAAATATCTATGTGCTGACGAACAACGTTGACGATTTAAACGGAACGGTAACCGATTTCGGCAGAATCGATTCGGTGACCGGAGTCTATTCGTCGATCGCCAGTCTCACTGGCGCCATCGGCAATTTGACATGGAACCCAACCGCCGGCAATTTTTTTGCCACTGCAGCAAATGCAGCAACACTACGGACACTCTCGACAACAGGAACGCTCTCAAATTCGATCGGAAATATCGGTCAGACAGTTTACGGAATGGCTTACAGGACTGCGGATTCGACGATTTACGCTTACAGCTATTCCGATCGAACCGCTACGATCGATAGTTCGAACGGATCCTGGACCACTCTCAATGGGAGTCCAGGTTTAAGCACTAACAGGCTTGTCGGTGGCCGCTACAGCATCATGAACGATGCAATTTACATGGCGGCGACCGGAAGTGGAGTCGGCCGCTTCGGCACGATGGGCTACACGGCTTCATCGACATTTCAGGAGATTACGACGAACAGTCTTTACGTCAACATGGTTCTGGCCAACGACGGCACCACCATGTACGGCATCTATGGCAACCCCACCGCCGGCCTGCAGCAGCTTTACACCATTGACGTAAACACCGGCGTGGCCACGGCCGGCGCATTCATCACCGGCACAGGCCTGGGAACTTTCTTCCACGGCGCGGCCATCGTGCCCGAGGCCGTGCCCGAGATCGACCCGGCCGGGATGGGCTCGGTGCTGGCCCTCGTGGGCGGAGCGTTTGGGCTCCTCGAACGCCGGCGGCGTGTGGTGGCCTGACGCCCCACGCTGAACGTCTCGTGATGGATTTGCGGGGGGAGCAGGTTCCAAAGAGGGGCCTGCTCCCCTCGGCTTTTTGGGGCGATGGGTGAGCCCCACCCGCCGAACGGGCTACTC
>CAJBCV010000235.1 GCA_903951635.1 uncultured Planctomycetaceae bacterium | reverse complement strand
GCCTGGGTGAGGGGATCGTATTTATGGTTGTGGCACTGCGCACAGCCGGTCGTCAGCCCGAGCCAGGTGACGCCGGTGGTGCTCACCCGATCGACCATCGCCAGGTAGCGAAACTCGAGCGGATCGATCCCCCCCTCCTCATTGATCATCGTGTTGCGATGGAAGCCGGTGGCGACGATGTCGTCGGCCGTGGCGCCGGGAAGGAGATCGCCGGCGATTTGGCGACGCGTGAAGGTGTCGAAGGGCATGTCGTCGTTGAGGGCTCGGATCACCCAGTCGCGATAGGGCCAGATCCGCCGTTCGCGGTCCTTCTCATAGCCGTTGGTGTCGGCGTAGCGGGCCAGGTCGAGCCACCGCCGCGCCCAGCGCTCGCCGTAACGCGGGCTGGCAAGCAATCGATCGACGAGTTTTTCATACGCCTCAGGGCTCTTGTCGGCGACGAAGGCGTCGATCTCGGCTGGCGTCGGCGGCAGGCCGACCAGATCGAAATGGACGCGTCGGCAGAGCGTGGCCCGATCGGCTTCGACTCCCGGCCGCAGCCCTTCGCGGGCGAGCCGGTCGCGGACGAAGAAGTCGATCGGATTGACCGGTGCCGCGGCGCCGGCCGCATCGGGCACCTTCGGCACGGCCGGCCGCGCCGGCTTCCCAAACGCCCAGTGCTCGGCGTAGGGGGCACCGGCGGCGATCCATGCCGTGAGGATCTCCTTCTCCTCGGCCGTGAGCACCGCCTTCGTATGAGGCGGGGGCATGACGACATCGGCGTCAGCGCTGTTGATTCGGGCCACGAGTTCGCTGTCGTCGGTGTGCCCCGGCACGATCGCCCGGTTCCCCGAATCGGCCTCGGCGAGGGCGTCATCGCGCCGGTCGAGCCGCAGGCCCCCGGAACGCGTGCCGTCGTCGGGGCCGTGGCACTTGAAGCAGCGGTTGGCGAGGATCGGACGGACCTCGCGGCCGAAGTCGGGCCCCTCACCGCGGGCCGGCCCCACGGCGGCGATGACGGCGAGCAGGGCAACGGCCGGAACGAGCGAGCGGCAGGTAGTGATCATGCCTCAATTGTTTCACATCGCCCCGCCGTGGCCAACTCCAGTGCCGCCGGGCCTTCATTTCGGGCAGAAGCTCCGTGGCAGGAAGCCGGGTGACGGCGTCGCGCCCGCCACTGCGTCCGATGGATCGAAGTAATCCGCTCGCGTCACGTCGGATTGGCCTTCACATGAACAAGGGGAGGATTCCGGCCGAAGCGATGAAAACGTGCTTCCGCCCTCGACCTCATTCTTCGACGATCTCGATGCTTTGGCACTCGATGGTCAACTTGCCTCCGGGAGAAAGCATCAGGCTCGAGGCGTAGGTGTCGGGCTCGTTGCTCGCGATCGTCCAGTCGTAGACCATCAGCCCGGCCACCGTGAGATTGGCACTTACCTCGAGGTGCGTGACTTCTGAAAACACGAGCGTCGCACTGCGGGGGCCCGGGTCATCGGGAAGTCCGAAGGTGTTGGAGTTGACGTTGTCGACGACGATCCGCACGCGGCGATCGTCGGCACTCCAGGCGAGCGACAGGATGATCGCGTCGTGAAGGCCACCGAGCGACTCGATGCGGTCTTGGATAGTCATGGAGATCGCCATCTCGCTATCGCGGAGCGGGCTACGGTGCCGGGCGAGATTCTATCCGCCCCATGATTCGGGGGGCGAAAACACCCGAGCCAGGGTGGGCGAGTCCCCACGCGGCCCTCGTTCGCTGCCGTCATCCCGAAGGACACTCAGCCCGCGTCTTCCCGCCGGCTCGCCGCCTCGACGGCAGCCGCGTACTCCTTTTCGTTGAGAGGGAGACACACGACGGTAGCGAGCCCCTGCGACACTCGGGTGCGAAGTCTCGGAGTGACTCGCGAAAGAGCCACCAAGGCGTCGGACTGCCAGCCAATATTGTTGGTACGACAGAGCTCGAGCAGCCGATCCACTGCGATCTCGTCATCGAGAGGCGTCAATTCTGACTCTTTCGCCATGCAACCCACGGCCGCATGAATGACGACGTGATCGTCGTCAGAGAGCGACTGTACGACAAGATCATGAAGCTCGCGCAGGACGATTGGGTTCTTGCCAAGATGGTAAAGCACCTTTGAGCGATTCTCTGTCGCTATGTCATCTTTCCCTTTATCGGAGAGCATCCATTGTGCCGAAGAAGTCGCATCTTGACGGTACCGATCGATTTCGAGAAGCACGCAGGTCGCCCAGCATCGCGTCTCCGAATAGGGCGAATCGAGAAGCTTGCGAACGTCCTCGGCGACAGGGCGAACGATCTCCGGCTTTCGCATTGCCAAGAGCGACAACTCCGCCCCCGCCGCGCCCCGGTTTACACGCCATCCACCGCGCATGATCTCGACAAGCTCAGCCGGAGTGCAAGCTTCGAGTTTCGCGTAATCAGGGCGGCACCCAGCTGCCGCGAGAACGACACACGCCACCAGGATGGCCCCGAAGGCCCTGCCGGCTCGATCGATGGCGATGATGCGCACGGAAGCTGGCCCCCCCGAACCCTCTGCGGTGTTCCCGGCGGAGATTCTAACCCGCCAGCAGTGTCGGGGCAGCGGGCGATGAAGCCGGTGTTACCGTGGGATCTTGGCCCTCGCTCGCTGCCGTCATCCGCAAGGACGCTCAGCCCTCGTCCTCCCGCCGGCTCGCCGCCTCGACGGC
>CAJBCV010000234.1 GCA_903951635.1 uncultured Planctomycetaceae bacterium | reverse complement strand
GCCACCATGACGCACGACCCGGCCTGCGGATTGCCCGGGAGGAGGATCGGATGGCCGGTGTCGGCATACCGGGTGCCGGCGAGGGCGTGGTGGCCGGCCGGAAAGGCGCGTGTCGCCCCCTTGCGATGGACCCACGCCGGCTGGCCGGCGACGATCTCGCGACGGGCGATGTTGTGGCTGATGAAATAGACGAGCTGCCCCTCGATGCCGGGAAACACCTCGCCGAAGGCCTCGAGGACGAGGGCATTGATGAGGAGGTGATTGAGGGTGGCGAAGTTGGCGCCGAGGGCCATGTCGTCGAGATAGGCATTCGCCTCGGGCGTTCCCAGCGGCGCGTAGACGAGCTCCTTGTCGCCCCCGGGCAGCGGGATGTCCCAGCGCGCGAAGCGTTCCTGGAGATCGCGAAACTGCCCCGATGCGAGCGCATGCCCCAGCCCCCGCGAGCCGCAGTGGGAGAGGAACGCCACGTTCCGGTCCCGGAGCCCGAAGACGTCGGCCGCGCGCCGGGCGCGGTCGTCGGCGACGACATGCACCACCTCGCACTCGCCGAAGTGGTTGCCGCCGCCGTAGGAGCCGAGCTGGGCGATCTTGGCGTGGAAGTTGTTGATGCTCCCCCGGTCGAGATGGCGCTCGAGACGGGCCCCGAGGGCGCCGCTCGTGCCATCGTGGCCGTCGTGGCGGGCATCCTCGCAGCGCGACGCCCATTCCGGTGGGATCCCGAGCTCGGCACAGACCTCCTCCGAGGCACCTTCGACGAGGAGCCGTCGTCCGGCGTCGGTCGACACCTCACGCCCCTTCTTCACATGCCGCTGCCCCCGCCCGGTACCGGTGGGGGTCCGGTCGCAGACGGCCTCGATCAGGGCCCGGCGGACAGCCTTGTCGGCGATCGCCTCCTCCGGGAGGTCGAACTGGAGCAGGCTCATCGAACACTTGATGTCGACACCGACAGGCCCGGGATAGACGTGCGTCGGCGAAACGAGGACGCAGCCGACCGGGGCCCCGTAGCCGCAGTGCCCGTCGGGATTGAGGACGAGGTCGGTGACGCCGGGGGCGAGGCGGGAATTGACCGACTGCTGGAGGCAGATGGCGTCGAACGACGCGCGGATCGCCGGCGTGCCGATGACGGTGATCGGCTTCGTCGCGGCGCCGGTGGGGAGGATCCCGGTCGCATCACCGGTGGGAATGATCTCATGCATGGGACGGCCTTCCGAAAGGTGGGGCGTTCACCAGGGCATTCTCCGCCCCAGCGTCGCAACAGACTGCCAAACCGGTCGATCGCCCACCGCGGGCGACTCGTGGAGAACGTTTTTGCACGTGCCGTGCCTCGGCCCTCCGCCTTGCGGGGAAAACCGCAAGTCATTGAAAAGAAACCACTTCCATCGACACACCGCCGCAGGGACCAGGCCCCGCCCAAAGGGATTTCGATCTCTTTGGATCGCCGTTTATCTTGATGTCCATGACGCCTTACCGCCCCACCGTTGTCATCGGAATCCTCGGCCTCCGGCTCGACGCCGGGCAGACGGAGGAGCGTTGGACGCGGTGGCGGCCGACGGTCAGTCTTTGCCAGCACGAGGATCTCGCCATCGACCGGCTCGAACTCCTCCATCTGCCGTCGGAGCGTGAACTCGCCGCCGTCGTGGTCGGGGACATCGGCACGGTCTCTCCGGAGACGATCGTGACGTGCCATGAGATCGACGTCGCCGACCCCTGGGACTTCGAGGAAGTGTTCGCGTCGCTCCATGGCTTCGCCCGATCGCTCGCGTTCCGGACCGACGACGAGGACTACCTCGTTCACATCACCACCGGGACCCACGTCCAGCAGATCTGCTCCTCCGCGCGGCCGATCGCGGCATCCTGTTCCTCGACGAAATCGGGGAGCTCGGCCTCGACGAACAGGCGATGCTCCTCCGGGCGATCGAGGAGCGGCGATTTCTCCCGGTCGGCTCGGATGCCGAGGTGGCCAGCGACTTCCAACTCCTGGCCGGCACGAACGCCGATCTTCCTTCAGCCGTGAGCGCCGGTCGGTTCCGTGCCGATCTTCTCGCCCGCATCGATCTGTGGACCTTCCGGCTACCGGGCCTCGCCGCCCGCCGCGAGGACATCGCGCCGAATCTCGATTACGAGCTCGAGCGCTTCGCCGCGCGAAGCGGGCGGCGGGTGACGATCAATCGTGAGGCGCGGGACCGCTTCCTTGTCTTCGCCGAGGGGCCCGATGCCCCCTGGCATGGCAACTTCCGCGACCTCTCCGCCGCCGTCGAAAGGATGGCGACCCTCGCCCCCTCCGGCCGGATCGGCCCGGCCGATGTCGACGAGGAGATCGGCAGGCTGCGGGCAGCGTGGAGGGGAACCAGCGCCGGCGGGGCGGCCAACGATCCCCTCAAGGTCCTGATCCCCGAAGAGCGGCTTGCCACCCTCGACCTTTTCGATCGACTTCAACTCAGCGCGATCGTCGACGTCTGCCGGCGATCGCGGTCGCTCTCCGCCGCCGGCCGCGAACTGTTCGCCGTGTCGCGGCAGGCGAAGGCGACTCCCAACGACGCCGACCGCCTCCGTAAATACCTCGCCCGCTTCGGCCTCAGCTGGCACGACGTCACCAGCCCCTGACGTCCACGCGACACAGCGTGCGCGAAGCCGCGGGTGGCGGCGTCTACCCGGCCGCGCCCAGCATCGTACCGCTGCACCACACGCGCACGCCGCTGGTCTGGGCGAAGAGCGCCGTCTCGCGTGAGATCGCCTCACAGGCCAGGACCGGGATCACCACCATTCCGGCCTTCCGCAGGATCGCCGCCCGCCGCTCGGCCCTGACAACGTCGTCGGTGTCGCCGGTCGAGGAGACCTCCACGACGACATGGCTCGGCACTCCATCGACAAGCCCCGAAGCGATTGCATCCACCCGGAGCACCTCGTCGCATTCCTCGCTGTCGAGCACTGACTCGATGGCGTCGAGAACTTCGTC
Source organism: uncultured Planctomycetaceae bacterium (assembly GCA_903951635.1). Lineage (GTDB taxonomy): Bacteria > Planctomycetota > Planctomycetia > Pirellulales > UBA1268 > QWOP01. Next base: position 399 of record CAJBCV010000234.1, on the reverse strand, counting down.
GTTGCGGAGGAGCTTGCTGCGTCTGAGGAACCGCCCGAGATACGACGACAGCCGATCCCGGAATTGGAGCTCGAACGTCCGCCCGACCACCGCATCGGTGCGAATCGAAAGCCGTTCGACCGTGTTCGTCAGCGAACCGAGCGCCAAGGCAAGCTCCGAAACTTTGCCTTCTGTTCGAGACTGCGCCTCAGCCAGCTCCGAGACTTTCGCCTCTGTCCGAGACTGCGCTTCAGCCAGCTCTGAGACTTTTGCCTCTGTCCGAGACTGGGCTTCAGCCAGCTCCGACACTTTTGCCTCGGTCCGAGACTGCGCTTCAGCCAGCTCCGAGACTTTTGCCTCTGTCCGAGACTGCGCTTCAGCCAGCTCCGACACTTTTGCCTCTGTCCGAGACTGGGCTTC
>CAJBCV010000233.1 GCA_903951635.1 uncultured Planctomycetaceae bacterium | reverse complement strand
GCTTCGTTGTTTTTCACCCGACGTGGATCGCTCTACGCTTCCCATCCGCCCCACCGACCACCTCACGATCGAGACCTACTACCGGCTCTTCCTCGAGATGGCCTTCGACGAAACCGTGACACGGGTCGTCTATCTCGATGCCGATCTCGTCGTCCTCGGCGACCTGTCGCAACTCGCGGCGATCGATCTCGGCGGCAGGACCGTCGGTGCGGCGATCGATATCCATGTCAGACGGTGGGGTGACGGGGGCGCTGCGCTCTGGGGACAAGCCACCGACGACAGACCCTACTTCAACGCCGGCGTCCTCGTCATCGATCTCGATGCTTGGCGAACGCGGCAGGTACGACAGCGAGCACTCGATTTTCTCGCCTCCAATCGGGATCGGATCCTGTACTGGGATCAGGATGCCCTCAATGTCGTTCTTGCCGACGATTGGACGGAGCTCGATCCGCGGTGGAACCGAATGACGGACTACTGGGACCACCTGCGGGAGGGAACACTCCCGTTTACCCGGGAGACGATCGCCAGCCTGCGGGATCCGTTTATCGTCCACTTCGCCTCACCGAACAAACCCTGGAACGGATTCCGCCACCCCGACCGCCGCGTGTTCGACACCTACGTCACGATGGCGGGCTTCGGAAGTCACCGCATGACGTTCCTCAAGGCTTTGAAACGAAAGACCGGGAGTGTCTTGAGGACGATGATTTCCACCCCGCATCGCCGCCGATGAAATCGCGCTGCTCCCGACGCTGGATCACGTGGGTTTTTCGTCGCTGAAGGAATTGGGGTGGAAGTGGGGCTGCCACACTCGTGCGGCCACCATCGAGTTGCCAGTGCGAATCGGCCGCTGGCATCGGCAAGGCGGCCCAGGATCAGCGCCTCGCCCCCCCCACCCCTGGGAGCGAGCTGTCGGCCTTGATGGCCTGGCAATGGCGGACATCACACACCCTCGAGGATCGGATCCACCATCCGTCGAAGCGGCCGCGATCGGCCCGACCTCGGCAGACCGGCTCAGATCGCTTTTTCGGCTTGCCCTCGACGAGGATCCGACGGGAACGTTTTGGGCAGCGCCTCGACCCGATGAAACACTTCATCGGTGACCGTGAGTTCGAGCGACTCGTGGCGGCGGGCAGCCAGTCTCTTGGCCACACGGCGGCAGTCGAGATGCTCGTCGTAGTAGGCGCCGACGGCGCCGCGCAACCGCTCGATGCCATCGGCGTTCATCGACGACGCCCGATCGACCGCGGCGACGAGCGATTCCAGCGTGTCGAACACAAGCGAATCACGACCATCCGCCAGGGGCGGTGACATCCAGTCCGGGTAGTTCGTGATCGGAATCGTGCCGACCGCCATCGCCTCGACGATGTTGTGGCACAGCGGCATGATCTGCCCGGGGGGGCAAACAAAGAAATCGGCCGAAGCGAGCAATTCCAGCCATCGATCCGGCGCGACCGTCACCACGGCGCTGTCGACCATGACCACCTTGGACGAACATCCGCCGGTGATCAGGCGATCGAGGTCCGCCCGCGACTGCACTTCGAGGAGTCTGCCGGCCGAGCGGAGATGGTCGAACAGCGACCAGCGGGTCCGCTTGCCGAACCGCGACTCGAGTAGATCGGCTCGATCGTAGTATTTCTTCGTCGTGCTTCCTGCGAACAGGATCCGGATCGGCCGCGGCGCCGCCCGGAGCCGATCGAGCCCGTTCGGCTCGCCCCGCTCCATCAACAACATCGGCGAGATCTGATACGGGAAATGGAAGTGGTCGTGAGCGTTCGTCGAGGGCGGCTTGAGCGTGTAGCGGAGCCTCCAGATCGCGTCGTGGCGGCAGTCGACCCGGCTCGGGTCATCCGTCACGACGAGCCCGAAGCGGCAGAAACGATGCGGAGGAAGACACCATCGCTGATTGGGATAGCGGAGCCGCCACCATTGCCCCCAGTCCGTACGACCGAAGTCGGCATAGACGTCGGGCCCCATGAGCCCGAGGAAGTGAACGAGATTCGAGGCCGTGCGATCGTTGATGTCGGCGACGTAGCCACCGATCCGGACATCGCGCGCCAAGTGCAACAGGATCGAATCCCGCGATGGGATCGGCCGGAAGGATCGCGTCAGCCGCCCGAGGGTTGATAGTCTTGCCACGGTGATGATCCTGAACGCGATCCAAGGGCCTGGGCATCAACCGCCCTCCCCGCGACCGGCACTTGCCTCGCATGCCTCCACTCAACCGCGCAGGACCGCCCCGCAAGCCTTGCCGCAGGAAGCGACGATCCCGTCGACGAGCCGCTTCGAGTCGTCGCTCGAGATCGTCCCGGTCTGACTGCGGAGGCGGAGCCCGACGACGAGGCTCTTTTTTCCGGCGCCGAGGCGCTCTGCATCTTCCCACACCTGCTCCAAAGCGATTCCCTCGAGGACTGATTCCACACCCGGTGTCCCCCGGATCGCGCGCTCGAGTTCCGCCCACGCCAACCCCTGATCGACGACGAGATTGAGATCCCTCTGCACCGCGGGAAACTCACTCGGCGGCACGAGCTTCCGCGGCTGACTGCCGCTGATTTCGAGGAGATCGAGCCGCAGCTCCGCCGCCGACACCGGCCCTTCGAGGCCAAATCGCGACAACACTCCGTGGGCCACTTCGCCGACGACGCCAACGCGGACCGGCTCCGCTTGGGCCCGCTCGAGCACGATCTCCGCAGCCCGCCCCGGCGTGAACAGGTCAAAAGCCCCACGACGGAACACGACCGCGCCCCCGAGCCGCCTCACCACCCCCTCGGCCAGCCCCTTCGCCTTCGCATAGGCTCCGCCTGTCACGAGCGACACAAGCAACGGCTCCTCGAGCGGCGAAGCGTTCCCGGTGCCCCCGTCACGGTCGAGATACGCCCGGGCGACTTCAAACAGATCCCCGTGCGGCGCACCCACGGCCCGGTTGTGGCCACAGGCTTCCAAGAGACTCGGCAGCAGCGTGCGTCTGAGGCGATCGGCCCCGCGCACGAGCGCCGGCGACACGCGCCGCGGCGGCCGCGCCGTCCACGGGCTCGCTGTCGCCTCGAAGGCCTCGGAGACGACGCTCCGCGTCATCGCCTCGCACATCCCCGCCGCCACGAGCACCTCGCCGGCGACGCGGATCGTCCGCTCGCGCGCCGATTGCTCGACCGGCTTGGCATGGATTGGCCGGTCCTCCGGCACTTTGTCATAGCCCTCGATCCGGGCGATCTCCTCGACGAGGTCGATCTCGCGCGTCACATCGCGCCGCCAGCTCGGCGCCTTCCAGCGACAGCGCTCGCTGCAGGCCGCTTCCTTCACAAAGCCCAGCCCCGTGAGGATCTCCGCCTGCCGCCCCGCCGACACAGGCACGCCCAGCACCTCCTCGACCCGCGCCGCCCGCAAGTCGATCGTCGCCCGCCCGCCGGCAAGCGAGCCCGCCTCGACCACGCCAGAGAGCACCTCGCCGCCGGCCAATTCCTGAATCAGCGCCGCCGCGCGGCGACTGGCCCAGTCCACGGCCGCCGGATCGGGCCCCCGCTCGAAGCGGTAGGAGGAGGCACTCATGAGGACGAGCCCCCGCGCTGCCGCGCGGACGACCAGCGGCGCGAACTGCGCCGACTCCAGAAGCACGTCGACGGTGTCGGCGGCGATCTCGCTCTCCGCTCCCCCCATCACTCCGGCGAGCGCCACCGGCCCTTCGGCGTCGGCGATCACCGCCATCCCAGCGGTGAGGGCATAGTCTTTGTGGTTGATGGCCCGGAACGTCTCTCCGTCGCGGGCCCGCCGCACGCTGATCCGCCCGCCACGGACCTTCGCCAGATCGAAGGCATGGAGCGGCTGCCCGCATTCCATCATCACGTAGTTCGTGACGTCGACGACGTTGTTGACCGGCTCGATGCCGATCGTCCGCAGCCGGTCGGCGAGCCACGCAGGGCTTTTGCCCACGCGGACCCCGCGGATCACCCGCGCCGTGTAATGCGGGCAGACGTCGGGGTCGACGATCTCGACGGCGATCGCCGATGAAGCCGGCTCGGCCGCTTCAACAGGCCGCGGGTCGGGGATGTGAAGTGGCCGATCGAAGAGCACCGCCACCTCGCGGGCCACGCCGACATGCCCCAGGCAATCGGGGCGGTTGCTCGTCACCTCGATGTCGACGGCGGTGTCGGCCCCCACCTCCCAGGTCGCTTCGTGATTGAGCCCGCTCATGAGAAGCCGCCGGACGAGTTCGTCGACGGGGGAGTCCCAGCGGACATACTCGCCAAGCCAGTTCGTGGAGATGATCATGAGGCGTTCACTGCCGGGAATAAGGAGGAGCAAGCGAAGCCGATCGGAGCGGCGACGCCGGTACGGGAGCGTGCCGGGCTGACACGCCACCGGACGAACCTGGAACTAAAACTGTTCGAGGAAGCGGACGTCGTTGCGGTAGAAGTCGCGGATATCAGCCACGCCGTAGCGCCGGGCCGCGATCCGCTCCACACCGAGGCCGAAGGCAAAGCCGGAGACTTCCGCCGGGTCGTAGCCGACCGCGGCGAGGACCGCCGGATCGACCATCCCTGCACCTCCCATCTCCACCCACCGTCCTCCCCACTCCATGTCGAACTCGACGCTCGGCTCGGTGAACGGAAAGAAGGACGGCCGGAAGCGGACATGGACATCGCCCCCTAAGAAACTCGAGGCGAGGAACCGCAGCACTCCCTTGAGGTCGGCCATCGTCGCGCCGGGCTCGACGAGCAGTCCCTCCACCTGATGGAACATCGGATAATGGGTGGCGTCGGCAGTGTCGGGACGGTAGACGCGACCGAGCGACACGATCCGCAGTGGCGGCTTGCGCTGCTCCATCACGCGGATCTGCACCGTGCTCGTCTGCGAGCGGAGCAGCAGCGGATCAGCCCCTTTGGCGACAGCGAGATAGAAGTTGTCGAGCGGATCGCGGGCCGGGTGCTCGGCACCGATCGCCAGGGCCTCGAAGTTATGCCACTGATCCTCGACCTCGGGGCCATCGACGCTCTCGAAACCGAGCCGGGCCATGATCTCCTGGACCCGGCGAATCGTCTGCGTGATCGGGTGGACGTGGCCGAGCCGGAACGGCTCGCCGGGAAGCGTCACGTCGATCGCCGCAGCCTCGGCGGCAGCTCCGGACAGCCTGGCTTGGGCGGCATCGAGCGAAGCCGTGATCGTTCCCTTGGCCTCGTTGAAGAGCCGGCCAGCTTCAGGGCGATCGGCCCCGTCGAGCCCACCGAGGAGCTTTTGGATGGCCTTGAGACGACCGCTCCGGGCTCCGGCAAACTCCACGCGGGCCTGCTCGAGCCCGGCCTCATCGGCAGCGGCAGCAAATGCCGCCACGGCCTCGGCGCGGAGACGCTCGACGTCAGCGCGGAACGATTCGAGCGACACGGTGCCCACGCGAAGAACCGCCCGATTCAGGCGGCGCCGGCCGGTGCCGGAACGCCAAGGGCGGCACGGACCTGCTCGGCGATGGCGTCGAAGCCGGTCGGATCGAGTACGGCCATCTCGGAGAGCGTCTTGCGGTCGAGTTCGCAGCCGATCTTCTCCAGCCCGCAGATGAACTGGCTGTAGCGGAGCCCACGCTCACGGGCCGCCGCATTGAGGCGGATGATCCAAAGGCGGCGGAAGTCGCGCTTCTTGCGACGGCGGTCGCGCCGGGCGTAAACGCCAGCGCGGATGATCGATTCCTTGGCCGTCCGGAGCAGCCGGCGACGACCGCCGACCGACCCCTTCACCCGCTTGAACAACCGCTTCTTGGCCCGCAGACGGGGGACGACGCTCTTGGTACGCATGGAACTGGTCTTTCAGGAGTCTCGACGGTGAATCAACGCTGAATGGAATCTCGATCAACGACAGGGATCGACGGGCGGACGGGACACCATCGTCCTGCCCGGCCCCCGGAATTCAAGGGGGGCCTTCGAAACGGGAACTGGGAACCAGGAACCGGTCAGCCAGAAGACCACAAACCCAGGCACTCCCGGCCTTCGCCACGCTCCCGGGAGACTTCCGGGACCTGGACAAGCCGATGGCCGGAGCCGGGGTCAGTAGCTGTATTTGCCGAGGGCGGCAGCGATCTTGGGGGTATCGACCGAGGCGAGCACGCCCGTGCCACGGAGGTTGCGCTTCCGCTTCGCGGAGAGTCGCACCTGAAGATGGCTCGTCCCGGCACGGCGGTGCTTCACCTTGCCCGTGGCGGTGAGCCGGAAACGCTTCTTCACGCCCTTGTGGGTCTTCTGCTTCGGCATGGATGAGGAACTCCGTGAATCGGTAAACGGGGGAGAGGCGGAAAAAGCTGGGAGAAAGGCGGGGTGGTCAGCGGGGGGACAGCGTGCAGATCAGTCGCTTTCCCATTTGCTGCGGAGGGGCGTCCATCTTACCGACGGCGTCGAGTTGTTCGAGGATATTCCGCATCACGCGTTGCCCCTCGTCAATGTGGGCCAGTTCGCGACCGCGGAACACTACCGAGACGATCACCTTGTCCTTGTGCTGGAGGAAGCCACGGGCTTGGTTGACCTTGAACTCGATATCGTGCTCGCCCGTCTTGGGACGGAGACGAATCTCCTTGATCTTCGTGTGATGGACGTGTGTTTTGTGCTGTTTCTTCTTCTGTTGGTACTTGAACTTGCCGAAGTCCATGATCCGGCAGACGGGCGGCTTCTCGTTCGGGGCCACCTCGACCAGATCGAGCCCTGCCTCACGAGCGCGGGCCAGCGCCTCGTCGGTGGGAATGATCCCGAGTTGTCCTCCTTCGGCAGTGATCACGCGGATCGGGGAAATCCGGATCTGCTCGTTGATGCGATGATTCTTATCGATGGCTCACGCCTCCGGACTCCGACGAATTCTCAGGCGATGCCCCGCGGCGGCGGCACCCTCAACCTGCCCCGATCTGCCCCGATTCCCACGCCCACTGGAATCCGGCAGGCCGGACGACCGATTGCCGGCCCGACATTCCAGTCGTTCGCCCAGCCTGGAACGGTTGCCCGCTTCCTTCACCCGGCTCCAACCGGCCCCCGGCGACCATCATGGGACACGCAAAACGTGCTCAACGCCGCTGCGAGGTCACCGCGTCGGGAATCTCCGAGTATTCCATGCGATGACGGGGGGAGTCAAGCGGGGTCCTCCAGCCGCGGGCGCGGCTGATAACCGCTCCTCGACTCGGCCTGGCTGCACGCCGACGCCGGTCGCGTCAGCCCTCCCCAGATCGACCTGTACCAGGTGTCCGCAGGTCCATCCTACCCAGTGTGAGCAGACTCTTTGGCCGGCAGCGTTGTAGGGAGCCCTGCTGCACCACCCACGCATATCAACACAACACGTTGCCAGAAAACACCTTAGGACATCTAACGAGGCCTCCGTCAGCCCCCTTCACGGGGCGTCGCAGAAAAAAACTGGAGAACAAGCCTCGGTCCGAAGAACTTTTTCGGACCCCGGCCGTATAAATCGGCGTCCCGGATACGGGAACGGGGGGCACAGGAGGGCCCGCCCATCGATTCCGACACCAGCGCCGGCCTCGCAAGGCACCGGCCCGGAATCGTGCGACAGCTCACCGCGAAGACCCCTGCCGGCAACGGCGGGCGAATCCAGGCCGAGAAATCGGCGACGCGGTGCACGTTTCGGCAGGTCGAGTGGCCGGTGGGAAAGCCGCCGGGCGGGTCGATTGCCAGTTCTGTAGGTCGCGTGAAACACTGTCTCGGAGCATCGGGGCCGCGGGCGAAGTCAGGGGTCGCCCGCAGGCCCGGTTCCGACCAAACCAACGTCCGGCTTCGGATGGCCGGCCAAGGAGGAAAGCGATGCGTTCTGATTCCCAAGGTCCTGTCGTGCGCCTGTTCATGGAAGAGCAGATCGATTTTGAGCCCCGTTGCACCGCCGGCGTGAGCGGCGAGGTGGGCGCTGACGCCTCCCGGCAGGACGGCGACGTCGTGCCTGTGGGGGACGATGGCGTGCTCTCGATCGAGGAGCTTGCCTCGCGCTTCAACGTCTCCACGAAGACGATCTCGCGGTGGCGGGCCCATGGCCTCGTCGCCCGGAGTCACGACGTGGGGGGACGGAAGCGGGTCGGATTCCTCGCCAGCGATGTCGAGCGGTTCGTCGCCGACAACCCGCTGCGCATCGAGCGGGGGAGCCGGTTCAGCCAGCTCTCCACCGAGGAGCACGGCAAGATCATCGGCTGGGCGCGCCGTCTGGCCGCGGCGGGCGCCTGCCCGGCCGACGTCCATCGGCGGATCGCGAAGCGTCTCAACCGCAGCGTGGAGACGATCCGCTACACCATCAAGCACCACGACCAGGAGAACCCCGGCGTCGAGGTCTTCCCGGCCGCCGACGGCCGTCTCCGTCCGGAGACCTGCGAACGGATCTTCCAGCTCTGGTCGCGTGGCGAAGCGGTCGACTCGATCGCCAAGCGTTACCACCGCTCCAAGGCGAGCATCTACCGGGTGATCCTCGCCCAGCGGGCTGCCCACACGATGCTTCTCCCGCTCGACTACATCCCCAACGCCCTCTTCGACCGCCGCACGGCCGAGGAGGTGGTCAACCAGCCCTTCCCCGGACTCGACGAGCCGGCGAAGCGGACGCGTCGCCCCACCGGCCTGCCGGCCTACCTCGCCAGTCTCTACGAGGTGCCGCTGCTCAACCGCGAGCAGGAAGTGTGGCTGTTCCGGAAGTTCAACTACCTCAAGCACAAGGCGAAGGCGCTCCGCGACCAGCTCGATGCCGAGAAGCCGAGCACGCGGTTGATGGACCAGATCGACTCGATCTACGAGGAGATCGTGGCCCTGAAGAACCGGCTCGTGCGTTCCAATCTTCGGCTCGTGGTGTCGATCGCCAAGCGGCGGGTGGCCCCGGGCGACAGCTTCTTCGACCTCGTCAGCGACGGCAACATGTCGTTGATCCGCGCGGTGGAGAAGTTTGACTACGCCCGTGGCAACAAGTTCAGCACCTACGCGTCGTGGGCGATCATGAAGAACTACGCCCGCACGATCCCCGACGAGCACAAACGCCGCGAGCGGTTCCGGGCGGCCGACATGGAGATGCTGCAGACGGCCGCCGACCCGCGGACCGACGAGAACCAGTTGCGGATGGCGGAATCGGACCGGCTCCAGCAGGTGGGGCGGTTCCTCGATCGCCTCGACTCGCGCGAGCAGACGATCATCATCCGCCGCTACGGCCTCGACCGCGGGCACGAGCCGCAGACCCTCAAGGAAGTCGGCACGGCCCTGGGCGTGACGAAGGAGCGGGTCCGGCAGATCGAGGCCAAGGCGCTCGAGAAGCTTCGCGAAGCGGCCCAAGCCGAGGCCGTCCTGCCGGAGCTCGAGTGAGTCCGAGCCCTCTTCGCCCGCACCGTCGGAATCGCCTTTGCCCCTGGCCTTCGGCCGGGAGCGGAGCGATCCGACGGGCGGCGTGGTGCGACTTTTCACCGGCTGCTAGCGGGCGGCAGCCGGAGCATCGAACGACGCCGGGCGAACGCCTGGATCGGCAGCAGGCGGGGCGACGGCCCGGCGGCTGCCGGCCCGCGGCCGAGAAAGCTCGTCCTGCTCCTGCTTCGTGAGCGTCGGCGAGGCGCCTGCCTGTCCACCGGCATTCCCCCGGGCCACCGCGCCGGTTTCGGCGGTTGCCGACTGGCTCGTGCCGGCGAGGAAATTGTCGATTGCCGCCCCTTCGCGGAGATGGGTGAAATACCGTCCCATCTCGATCCGCTGCTTCTTGTCTTCGATGTCGACATAGAGCTCGTCGCGGACCTCTTCGAACCGCACTTGCTGCGGCTCGGTGAAGCCCTCGCAGAAGAACACCATGAAGCGGTCGGCAATTTGCACCACGCCGGAGAGTTCCCCAGCCTTCAGCGCGAACACCTCCCGCTCGAGCGCGGGCTGGCCACCGAATCGTTGGATCGGCGGCACCTCGCCGCGGAGGCTGCGGGTGGTCGGATCGACGGAATACTTCTCGGCGAGATCGCCGATCAGCTCGGCGCTGGGGTTTTGACGGGCCAGCTGCCACACCTCCTGGGCACGCCGCTGGGTGTCGAGGATGACGACGCGGCACTTGGCCCGTGGCCCGAACGTCGCGGCGAAGGCCTTGTCGAGATCTTCCTGCGACACCGGCACCTTGCCGACGAGCTTCTTGAGGGCCACCGTCGGCTGGACGATGTCGTCGAGGTAGTGCTTGAGCGGCACCTTGTCGTCCCGCGTCACCCGCTCGAGCCAGGCCGCGGTGTCGGGCGTGCCGTCGGCCCGGCGAAAGCCCATCGCCTCGGCGCCGCGCATCACTTCGGCTTCGACGTCGGCCTGGGAAACGGCGACGTCGTTTTTCGCCATCGCCTGGGAGAGGAGCGTGCGGGTGACGAGGATCTCGAGGACGTCGAGGCCGTGGCGATCGAGGCACGCCTGACGGACGCGGTCGATGCTCACCGGTGCCCCGTTGACGAGCGCTGCCACCCCCGGCAGCGCCGCCGCACGGGCCGGATCGTTCATCACGTTCTCGACCTTGGCGGCTTCCTGGAGGCGACGGAACACCGATGACGATGCCTCCCGGCTCTTCCGCTCGCGCAGCTCCTCGGTGAGTCGCGGACGGACGTCGTCGAGGGCCACGTCGGCCGCCGGCAGATGGCCTTCGCACTTGATGACGATGAACTGGTCGGCCACCTGAACCACCGGCGAGATGCCACCGACCGCGAGCCCAAAGGCGACGGCCTCGAACCTCGGCTCACCGGTGTGGCGGCGGATCGGTTGCACCCAGCCATTGGCGCTGGCGCTGCCGACGTCGATGGAGTGCTGCCGGGCGAACGATCCGAACTCCTCCGGCTTCGCCGCCACCTCGGCGCGGATCCGCTCCGCCTCGGCTGCCGAGCGGAGAACGATAATCCTCGCCTTCACGGCCGGGCCGAACTGGTGCTCGTGGGCCTCGGCGATCTCCTCGGCCGTCGGCTCGATCTCGGCATGCGCCAGACGTCGCAGGGCGATCATCGGCCAGACGATATCGTCGGCATACTGTTGCGAGGTCACGCCACGCTCGTCGCGGATCAGCTCGATCCACTTCTCGCGGGGAAGATTGAAGCGCTTCGCCATCACCTCGATCTCGGCATCGACCTCCTCCGGTCCGACGGCGATCCCCAACTGCCGGCAGCCCTGATCGATGATCATTTTATTGACGATCGCCTCGAGGACGGTCGCCCCGTGGCGGGCGATGCATTCGTCGGTGAGTTGGGCCTGCGGGATCTCCGCGCCGTTGACCATCGCGGCGAGTTGCCGCGCTGGGGGAACGGGGGCGGGAGTCGCCTTCGCGTCGGCCGCTTTCTGCCCCGGGGCAGGCCGGGGCGCGGCGGCGGCGGAAGCAGCGGGAGTCCGGCCGCGGAGCAGTGGAATCTGCGCGTCGGCCTGTGAGTCACCCGTCCCCACGCGCCACGCGAGACAGGCCAGGACGATGACCGCAGCCCCGAGCAGGCCCGGCGTCCCGCCGATGGTGGCAGCCGCGGAACGAACTCCGGTCACGGCACCGGTCACGGCATCGACGAACGTCCCCCACGCATGGCGCATCGCAAACCCTCCTTGGACGAAATCCCGGCGTCCTGCCGGGGATGAACTCTGGGGAACCTAGGGAACTCGACGTTGTCGATCAAGGCGAACCGGCACCGCGCCGCCCCCCCACCATGCTGCGTTGCGGCATTTTGCCGCCCGAGGGTAGGCTCTCGGACCTTCCCTGCCCGCCCAGGTTCTCCAGGTTGTTGCCGATGGCTTCGCCCCCCTCTTCTCCGCGTGGCAACGATCCGTCCCACCCGGAGTGCCTCACGATCCTTGGCCTCCTCCCGCCGGTGACGGCGGAGGATGTCAAGCAGGCCTACCTCGCCAAGGCGATGGCCGCCCACCCCGACCGGGGAGGCGATCCGGCCGATTTCCTCCGCCTTCAGAAGGCGTATGACGACGCGAAGGAGTTCGTGCAGTTCAAGGCGGGGAAGCTTGAATGGCTGGCCTCGAAGATCGAGGCCTACTCGCAGCAACAGGAGGTGGTCACCGAGGCCATCGAGCGGGGCGGCGAGATCGAGATGGAGGAGGCCGACTGGCTGCGGAAGAGTTTCGGCGAGGACTTCGGCCATGTCGCCGACAAGCTCGTCACCGTCCGGGTGCGCGGTCCCCGGGCTGACGACGTGTTCGCGATCCTTCTTGGCTTCCGCGCCGAGTCGCTCAAGGATCTTGCCACCCTCGACCTCTCCGGGGGCACGATCACCGACGAAGGGCTCCTCCAATTGAAGGAGCTCAAGAACCTCCGCTCCCTCGATCTCCGCGGCACGGCCGTCGGCAAGCTCGCCGCCGAAACGCCGAAGTGGTTCGAGCAGCTCGAGTTCCTCGGGCTCCCCAAGGGGGCGGTGGGCATGCTCGGGCGATTCGGGATGTCGCGACGCGTCAAGCTCGTCGTCGGCGATGCCCCGACGGCCTGACCACGCCGCCGCGCGATCTTCCGAGCTTCGCTCGACGAGTCCCCAGCCAACGCTTACCGCTCACACGCTCCGGACAAGCTTTCCGTTCAAGGAGGATCGATGCCCCGCCCCGCCACACTCTCTTGGCTCTGCTGCTTGGCCCTCGGCGCCCTGCTCACGGCAGCCCTGCCCATCACCATCCGCGGCGCGGACGACGCCGCCCCGAAGGAGACGCCCGCCGTGGCCGATGAATCGCCGACCGCCGACCAGCTCGACAAGCTCTACGAAGCCCGGACTGTCCGCGTCGCCCCGGCGAAGGACGTCGCGCCAGTCGACTTTGCCTACCGGCTGCTCGAGCCCGCGTCGATCGCCCCGGGCACTCGTTACCCGCTCGTGATCTTCCTCCATGGCGCCGGCGAACGGGGCAACGACAACCTCAGCCAGCTCAAGTACTTCCCCACCTGGATGGCCGAGCAGAGCGCCCGTCAGGCTCATCCCTGCTTCGTCCTCGCTCCCCAGTGCCGCGACGAGCAGAAGTGGGTCGACGTCGACTGGTCAAAGATCGAGAGCACGCCCCATTCCCCAACGCCAACCGTCGACATGCTGGCCGTGATCGCCGCGCTTGAAGAGACGCTGAAGCGCGACTCCATCGACCCGGCACGGATTTATCTCACGGGGCTCTCGATGGGGGGCTACGGCTCGTGGGATCTCGCGGCCCGGATGCCGGATCGCTTCGCGGCCGTGCTCCCGATCTGCGGCGGCGGCGACGAGGCGACGGCGGCGAAGATCAAGGATCTGCCGATCTGGTGCTTCCACGGCGACGCCGACACCGCCGTCCGCGTGGAGCGGTCGCGGACGATGATCGAAGCCCTCCGCGCCGCCGGTGGAGCCCCCAAGTATTCCGAGCTCGCCGGCGTCGGCCACGATTCCTGGACGCCCGCCTACCGCGATCCCGACGTCCTTACTTGGCTCTTCGCTCAGAAAAAGCCCGCGAAGGGGAAGTGAGCCCGCCCCGGGCTT
>CAJBCV010000232.1 GCA_903951635.1 uncultured Planctomycetaceae bacterium | reverse complement strand
TCCATGGTCCGCCCGAAGGGCGGTGCTGCCAGGCGGCGAACCGCCGCCGCATGCCCGGTTTTGCGGCGCGGGAGGGAGCCCGCGAAGTGGCAGGTCGCACGGCGAGGCGCCGCGCTCTGGTGGATGCCGATCCATCCGAACAGGAAAGCCGCTGACGGTAGCAATCAGCCCAGAGGGGCTCTCGTAATGCCCGTGGAAGGACCGCTCTCAAGCCCCTTTTTCACCCACGGATTCTGCCGGGGAGCCGCTTTTATATGCACGAGGCAGCGGAGGCAACGCTCATGGCGAGAGGGCTTGCCTATGAGACCGCGCATGCCATGGCGATACAGAAGTACGGAGTGTCTCAATACAGTGTTTACCATCCCTCTGTGGTCGCAGCACTCCCGCAATGGTTTAACAACAACTGGCGCACGTTTTGGGGAATAAAATGACAGCAGTAACGATTCCGCTAGCAGGCTTTAAAGTATCGCGAGTATGGTTTGATGAGGCCCCAATCGAAGCCCGAGGAACGGTCTCGGTTCGCCGTTCAGCCGCATCAAATCGGGATTTCGTCTTGAAGCCTCGCAGCATTGTCGTGGAGGTCATGATCCCAGTCGGGTTTCCTATGTATGGTCTACTCGGCGCCGCGATAAGCCCATCCGTCGATGAATTCGAAATTCTTGTCAAGAGCACCACAGCGGATGGGGACCGATACCCACAATCATTAGTGCCTGCAGATATCGACGAAGTCCGGGTCGGTTTGAGTGAAGAATATGTTGACGCCGTGAGTGAGGCGATTCAAGCCGCCGTTCATGCACACCGAGGATCCCTTCCCAAGGCAAGAATTACGTTTGACGTCGCTGCGCACGGTGCCGCTGGCTCCAACAATCACGTCTTTCGGAAGCTTGCAGAGGTAGTCATTGAGTCGCTACTTGCTCAAGAAGTCCCCACGAGAGACTCCGTGCAGCGCCTCCTTGAGGCGGCTTTTTGAGCCGGGCATGCCACCGCTAGTACTACTACGTTAGCTCAGCTCGAGTCCGCCCTTGATCGTCGGTGCCTGATCGGTCTGTTGCAAGTGGGGCAGTGGTAGAGCCAGCATGAGAGACACGACTGAAGGAGTCGGCGAAGTCTGGGCAAGGTCAGGCCGGGATCCCCCTTTTTCGGCGGAGTTCGACGAGAAACGCGTAGGCCAGCAGCGTGAGCGTGACGTGATGATGCCATCCTCGCCACGAGCGTCCTTCGAAGTGATCGAGACCGAGCTCGTCCTTCAGCTCCTTGTAGGAGTGTTCGACCCACCAGCGGTTCTTGACCATCCGGACGAGGTCCTTCTTCGTGAGCGCCCACCACCGCCATTCCCTTGCGGCTGGCGTCGGGCCGGAGAGGGCCACCGAGAAGCGCCGCCAGGGGCGGCCTACCGGCGGCTGCCGCGGCGCTTGGCCCGCTTCGCCGACTTGATCTCAGCGCGGTGCCGCCGCTCGTCTTGGCGGTAGATCCGCACCGCCTCGGGATGCGCGAGCTTCCAGACGTCGGGGCGCATCGCTTCGAAGTCACGACAGCCGCCGAGCAGCTTGTCGAGGACGTCCTTCACGTAGACGAAGAT
>CAJBCV010000231.1 GCA_903951635.1 uncultured Planctomycetaceae bacterium | reverse complement strand
CCGTCGTCCCCGTCCTCCAGGGTGGCCAACAGATCGGGGATGGCCGAGGCCTCGCCGAGCTTGCCGAGGGCTCGGGCCGCGTTGCGGGCCACGGCGTTCTCCTCGACGCCGGCGCCGGGGTCCCGCGGTCGCCGTTGCCGCAGGGCCGTCAGCAGCAGAGGCACCGCCTCGGGATGGCGGCTGCGGTTGCGACCGAGCCACCAGGCGGCGTAGTACTGCAGGGAGGCATCGTCGCTCTGCCGCAGTCGGGCGAGCGCCTCCTGTTCATCGATCGGTTCGCCGTTCGTGCTGCCGCTGGAAGCCGGGCTGCCGGGCGCGCCGGGGGCCTGCATGGGGGCGTGGGTCACTGGTCACGATGTTGTCATCCCCGAGGGGCGAAGGGGCCGTGGTGGCCGGGGGCTGACGGCAGCCGACACAAAGGCGAGTGTGAGTACAGGCGCAAAAAAAGGGGCTCCGAAAGGAGCCCCAGGGGATCGAAGAGCCGACCGTCTCAGACGAGAGAGTTGATGGCGTAATCGATGTAGTTGTTGGCGATAACGCCGGGGTCGCCGGAGATGCCGTGGTTGGCCTTGATGTAGTTCAGGGCCTCGACATACCAGGAGGGGGAGAGTTCGAAGGCGCGGTTGATCTCGTCGAGACCGGCGATCAGGTACTCATCCATGGGGCCGGTGCCGCCTGCGACGAGGCAGTAGGTGACCATGCGGAGGTAGTAGCCGATGTCGCGGGCGCACTTGTCTTTGCCGCGCTGGTCGGCGGCGTAGTTGTTCCCCTGCATCTGGGTGGTGTAGGGGAACTTGTTGTAGACGGCCTGAGCGGCACCGTTGACGAGAGCGTCAGCGTTGGAGGTGAGGGCCTTAGCGGCCTCAAGGGCGTTTTTGGCACGCTCGAAACGACCGAAAGCAGCGTTGATTTCGGTGTTGCTGAGGAAACGCCCTTGGGAATCGGCAGAGGCGACGGCCTCGGTGAGGGGGGTTTTCATCGGAGAAGGGAGGTGATGAAGGTGAACCGTGAAGAGGACAGTCGAGACCTGAGGATCAGGCGACGGCCGCAGCAGCGCGATCGAAGTAGGTGCCGATCTCGGACATCAGGGCGGAGCAGTCGCCGGGGGTGATGCCGTTGCGATCGTTGGCGATGCTGATGGCGGCGTCCTTCATCTTGCGGATGCCTTCTGCGACGGAAGCGCCGGGCACGCCAAGGGCGAGGTAGGTCTCGCGGAGGCCGTTGAGGCAGCGATCCTCGAGGACGGAAGCGTCACCGGTGAAGGCGGCGTAGGTGATGTAGCGGAGGACGATCTCCATGTCGCGAAGGCAGGCAGCCATGCGACGGTGGGTGTAAGCGTTGCCGCCGGGAGCGATCAGAGCGGGCTGCTGTGCGAAGAGCTCGCGAGCCGCGTTGGTGACGATGGCGGAAGCGTTGGAGGTGATGCGGTTGACCGCGTCCATGCGCTTGTTGCTGTCGGCAACCATCGCCGCGAGGGCGTCGATCTGGCCGGCGTTGATGAATTCGCCACGGGCGTCAGCCTGGGCAACAACCTTGGTGAAGGCGTCGAACATTGAGGATCTCCTGGTCTCGACGTGGGGGAGTCGGGAGGGGGTGGG
>CAJBCV010000230.1 GCA_903951635.1 uncultured Planctomycetaceae bacterium | reverse complement strand
GGCCGTAAGCAATATTCCAACAATGGCTTACGGCGATTCCCAAGCCCGGAAATATCTTTTCCCGTCCGGCGGCCTTCATGGGGCTCCCGTCGATCCGCGAAGCGATCCCGGCGGCAAACTCGGGGGCCGGGCCACTCACCCCCGCCGCAGTCGCGGCGAAACGAGCTCGATGCAGTCGCCGTAGCCGGCAAGCAGGGCGTCGTTGGTGAGGAGGAGCAGCGGCTCCGTTTTCGCCTGGGCAACAAGCATCCGATCGAAGGGATCGTTGTGGATCGGCGGCAATCGGGCCACGGCGGCGGCATGCTCCCCCGTCACCGGGTGTCGAGGAGAAGCCGGCTCACGGCTGCCCCTCGAACGCGGTGATCACATCCGGCTCGAGCGGGGCGTTGAAGTCGTCCGGCACCGTCATCTTGCCTTTCAAGCCACCGAGCTTCTTCGCCTTGGGGAGCCCATCGAGCGGCACGAGCTTCGCCACTCCCCGTCCCGCCTTGGCGATGATCACTTCCCGACCAGCCGCAACCTCTTCGACGATTCGCGACAGGTGCGTCTTCGCCTCATGAATATTGATGATGCTGGCCATGGAACCACCCTGCGGGGACGGAGTTTTTCGGGGAAATCGCCCCGAATCAAACTAAGTTTAGTCCGCTCCGGCCTAAAGGACCAATCGGGGCCTCCAGGATTGGTAAACCACCCAGATTCGGTGGCTGCCAGCTTTTCCGATCGCGCAGGCGACCAGTCTTCAGTCACACGCGATCTTTCGCCCCAGCCAGCCACCCCGGGCCGGGCACCTGACATACCCGGCCCGGGGATGGACTGTCGGCGAAGACCACACGGCCGCTTCAGGATCGGCTGAGCGTCAGCCGATCACGACGCGGCGCTTCCGCTCGGCGAGGCCGAGGGCCCCGAGGACGAGCGAGAGGGCACTGCCGAAGGAGGCCGGGTCGATCTCCGGCACGGGGGCAACAGGCGTCTCGGCCACGATCCAGGCACCGTCCTGCGTGCTGATCAGCGGCGAACCCTCGGTGTACCACAGTTGGGTTCCACCACTACTGAAAGCTCCGTACAAGTTGCTCGCTGGAAACCCAAACTCCGGATCGTTACTGCCCGGACGTCGAATCCACCCCAGCCCCGGAGTGTGAACCGGGTAGGGCGCTGCGAGTTCGAGAATGTGCCTCGCTCCGTTCGGAGCCGGCAGCAGGATCTGCGTGGCGCTGGCGACGACGCCCTCGAAGTCCGGGGGGTTGCCACCGGAGAGCGTGGCCACCGGGTTGTTGCTGGCATCCTTGATCGTCCAGGTCCAAGACGTGATGTTGAAGCCGGAGAGGTTGCCGATCGTCCCGTCGGTGGTGATGCTGCCGGACACCGCGTAGCCGCTCTGAAACGGGGCGTTGTTGACGATCGAATAGGTGATCGGCGTCGCCTCCGCCGCCGCCATGCCGACGACCGCAGCGACGACAATCGTCGCCAGGCCGCGCAGCCCGTCCTTCATCGTGAAACTCTTCATGCTCGATATCCTTTGTGAGACGAAAGAAACTCGGGGTCGATGGGCCGTCGCACAAAACGACGGCCTCCACTGGTAAGTAGCCGTCCCCGAAGCTTTTTCTTTTGGCGACCGATTCGAGAAAAAT
>CAJBCV010000229.1 GCA_903951635.1 uncultured Planctomycetaceae bacterium | reverse complement strand
TCCGTGCCCATCCGACGACGCTCCTCTTCCTCGCCTCATTCCGCGGAGAGTTCGTCGGCCTTGCGACCTGCTTCGTCGGCTTCTCGACGGTCGCCGCCCGGCCTGTCATCAACCTCCACGATCTCTGTGTCGTCGTGCCCCATCGTGGCCAGGGGATCGGCCGAGCGCTCCTCGAGGCAGTCGAGAAGGCCGCCCTGGAGCGTGGCTGCGCGAAGGTGACGCTCGAAGTCCTCGAGCACAACCGGCCCGCCCGCAAGCTCTATGAAAGCCTCGGCTTTGCCCCGGCCGTCTACCGCCCAGAGAACGGCCTCGCCCTCTTCTACGCCAAGAGCCTCTCCGGAGCGTGAGGGAGACGGCCCGATTCGTCCCGGGGGGCCGCGCGTCTGGTCACTTTTGCCGAAAACTCCAATTGAAAAATTGCGGGGTGGCGCATCACACTTTTCTGCAGGGTGGCTGTCAATGCCCTGACCGGCCGCCCTCCACACCTCCATCGGGCGGCACATGGGAGCAATCCTGCGTGCCGCCCGTGGTTTTTCCGGGCCGCCCCGACCGCTTGTCCCTCGGGGGGCCTCCTTTTCGAACCGGGCCGGTTGAGCCGGGGCGGAGGCGAAGTAGTGTGGAGGAGTGCTCCGATCCCTCCCCCTGCCCTGCGGACCCCCCCATGCGCTCCCTGCTTGCCACGCACCTCCTCCTCGTCGCCCTCCTCGTGGCGATCTTCGCCGGAGAGATGGCGACCGCCGCCGAAGAGGCTCCAAAGCCCGCTGCGAGCAAGCCGGCCTCGGCCGCCGTCGCCGCCCCCGGCAGCGACACGAGCCTGATCTACAAGTTCGATCCGCTCTCGAAGAAGTACACGGCCGTGGCCCGCAAAGACCTCAAGCCCCAGCACGTCTATCAGCGTTACAGCCCGGGAGTGGGGAAGTGGGTGTGGAGCAAGGCCGCCGCTGATGGCACGCTCCGCTTCGCCTTCGGCCCCGGGTCGTCGCAGCCGGCGGCCCTCTTCGACATGCCGGCGTCGTCCGAAGAGCGGACGAAGGCCTTCGAGAAGCAGGCCCCGGAGCTTGCCAAGCGGCTCTCGATCAACGGCGCCAAGCCGTCCCTACGGCTCGGTGAGGACGGTCAGTGGTCGCTCATGCCCGATTCGACGAAGGGGCGGGTGTACGACCTCGAGAGCGGCCAGCGCTTCGAATGGCACGGGAGCAACGTCGTGCCGGTGACGCACGGCACGGGGAGCAACCTCTGGACGCGGGCCGGCGGGCAGTATCTCCCGGTGGGTGAGAAGCGATATTCGGTGCCACCGAGCTATCCGTGGTGAGCAGCCGGTGGTGATCCGGCTGACCGCTATCCGCGCCTGCCGGCGTCGGCGACCCCGACTCCCGCGGCCCGCAATTCCACCAACGCGTTGGAGGCGGCACGCTGCTCCGCTTCCTTCTTGTTGCGCCCCCAGGCGGGGGTGTAGCGCCGCTCGCCGATGAAGGCGGAGACGTGAAAGCTCTTGGAATGATCGGGCCCGCTCTCCTCCATCACCTCATACGTGGGCGTGACGCCGAAATCGCGCTGCGAGAGCTGCTGGAGGAGCGACTTGTGGTTCGCCCCTTGGGCCCCGCTCGACACCTGCGCGATCTCCGGCTCCATCCACCGGCTCACGAACCGGCGTGCCGGCTCGATCCCGCCGTCGAGGTAGATCGCCGCCACGACCGACTCGAAGAGATCGGAAAGGACCGACACCGGGACGGCGCTGTTGACCGCCAGCCCCTTGCCAACGATGAGAAACTCGGTGAGGCCGAGTTGCTCGCTGATCCGACCGCACGTCTCCCGGCTCACCACCACCGACTTCACGCGCGTCAGATCCCCCTCGAGCGATTCCGGGAAGATCCGATAGAGGGTGTCGCAGACGATGAATCCGAGAATCGCGTCGCCGAGAAACTCGAGCCGCTCGTTCGAGGCCAGCCGATGGGCAGCCCCCGAGGCGTGCGTGAGGGCGGCAAGAAGGATCGACTCGTCTCGGAAGGTGTGGCCGATCCGCTCCTGACAGGCGACGAGATCGACAGGCTTGTCCCCCCGGGCCGCAATCGCCCCCGGCTCGTTTGCCCGCGGCTCGTTTCCCCGGGAAGGGGGGGCGTCGGCCACGGCTGCCGACGAGGCCAACGAGGCTGGCTCCGCCAGGGAATCGGCCTGGGAATCCTCCGGCGAATCACCCTGGCGCCCGGGCCGTGCCGGTGCCGCCAGATCGGTCTGGGGCTTCTTGGCCGCCGCCGGCCGCGCTGACCGCTTCTTGGCGATCCCTCCGGAAGAGGGGGCGGCGACGGCGCGCTCTTCCCCCTCGTCCTGCTTCGTCCGCTTCATCGCTCGCCCACCGAGAGAAAAAAGACGCGATCGATCGACCGCGGCGGGGGCATCGGTTGGCGGCCGCGCCGCGGCTGGAAAAGACGCGGCGGGGCTGCCCCCGGTCGACGGACCGGAGACCCACACG
>CAJBCV010000228.1 GCA_903951635.1 uncultured Planctomycetaceae bacterium | reverse complement strand
TCGCCGTCGTCGAAGACGAGCTTGTGGGAGAAGTAGAGGGAGGGGATCTCGTAGGAGAGCGCGC
This sequence comes from uncultured Planctomycetaceae bacterium, assembly GCA_903951635.1. Classification (GTDB taxonomy): domain Bacteria; phylum Planctomycetota; class Planctomycetia; order Pirellulales; family UBA1268; genus QWOP01. The sequence goes on along the minus strand of CAJBCV010000228.1, from coordinate 8,356 downwards.
CATATTCGCTCGCCCGGTTTTTCTTCGCCCCCTCGAAGCCGTCGGCCCCCTTCGATTGGAAGAGAGGCTGGCTCCGCTCCTGGGCGACGACCGTCGCCCCGAGCTTCACATACTGCATGTTCCCGTCGGCGTGATCGCCGTGGTAGTGGGTGTCGAAGACAAACTTGATCGGCTTGTCGGTCCGTTCGCGGATCGAAGCGATGACGTTCTCCGCCTGGCCGGGGAAGTTGGCGTCGATGATGAGGACGAAGTCGCGGAAGACGACGAAGCCCTGGTTGCAGCCGGTGAACACCGGCTCGGTCTGGGCCTTGCGGAAGAAGACACCGGGCGCGACCTCGGTGATCGTCGTCTCCTCGGGGGCGGCCGTCGCGATCGGCGCGACGGCGGCGGGGAGGAGAAGAACAGCAAGCGCCAAGGCGAAGCGCGCGAGGGACTGACAAGGGATCGACATGGAACTGTTCCCAAAAGAGGTGGGCCCGCGGCCGCCGTGGGCCCGAGACGGCCGACAGGATACGGCTGGCCCGCCTGCGAAGGAAAGCGCCGGGGGAGGGCGATCAGGGGGCGGACGCCTTGGCCTCCCGGCGGGTGAGGAGCGGATGGAGGACGTTGGCGGCGAGGATCGTGGCGGCGCCGGCGTAGAAGCCGGGGTGGAGATCGCGGTGTTCGCCAAACAGCCAGGCGGCACCGAGGATCCCGTAGACCGGCTCGAGGTTGTTGGCGAGATTGGCCGCGTAGGCCGTGATCTGCCGGAGGAGGCCGATGTGGACGGCGTGGGCGAAGACGGTGCAGACGAGCGCCAGGATGAGGAGCCACAGCCCGTCGAGCCCGCTCCAGGCGAGGAGCCCGCAATAGCCTCCCGAGGCGGGGATGAAGGGGAGCAGGGCAAGGCACGCGCCGAGCGCCCCGAGCATCTCCCACACCACCATCACCATCGGATCGATTCTCCCAGAGCGGACGAGGCGGCGGTTGAAGACAGGGAAGATGGCCGCCAGGAAGGCGCCGAAGAGGGCGAGGAGCAATCCGGCGAGCCGCCCCCGTTCAAACCCGGCGACGAGGAGGATGCCGACGGCCACGAGGCAGCCAAGCGCGACTTCGAGCGGCCGCACCTTCCGCCCTTCGAGCAACGGCTCGGTGAAGGCGGTGAACAGCGACGTCGTTGCCATCCCGGCCAGGCACATCGAGACGTTCGCGAGGCGGATGGCGCCGAAGAAGCAGAGCCAATGGATCCCCGCGATCGCCCCGATGGCGACAAGCGCCCCGATCGTGCGCCGGGGGGGGAGGAGCGTCGCGCGCCGGCCCACGAGGACGACCGTCGCGGCGCCGATCGCCGCCAGCGCCGTTCGCCAGATGACGACAGCCGGGGCGGAGAGGCTGATCACATGCCCGAGAAAGGCGGTCGCCGCGAACAGGAAGACGATGCCGTGGAGCTTGAGATAGAGGAGGGGAGGCATCGGGCAAGTGTGACCTCGGGGCGGAAGCGGCGACAGGGGAGCCGTCGCTTTTGCCGTGAGAGCCGCGTGGCGATTCCCCCGGCCGCGCCTGCGGCGGTTGTCATTCCTCCGCCACGAGGAGCCTGTCGGCGTGGAGCCGCTCGAGAAACATCGCGGCGGGCAGGATGTCAATACCATCAATGAAGAGGTGGTCTGTTCCCTGATAGACGACGATGCCGCGGCGGACCGACTCGGGACATTCCTCGAGGAGGGTCTTCAAGCCGCTGGTCCACGCCGGCTTGAAGCGCTCCCCCGACTTAACCTCAATGGCGATCAGCTCGCGCGGAGCGGACAGCGTCTTGGGCCTCGTCTGGAGGAGAAAGTCGACGTCGAAGCTGCCGCTGACGGCATAGTGGAACAGCGGTCGATTCCGGTTCGAGAGCGCTTCGTGGGCGCGCAGTTCATGATGGATGAGTGCTTCGAACGCGAATCCCTTCCACACCTGGTCGGGGGAATCGACCATCAATCCGGCCGCGGCCCGGGCGACGCCGGTGTCGAAGAGGAAAAACTTCGGATGGACAGTTTCCCTGGTGCGGATCCCGAGCTTGATCGCGGGGACCCTCGTGGCCAGGAGGGTGTCTTCGAGGATCTGGAAGTAGCGTTCGACGGTCGATCGCTTGACGCCCGATTCGCGGGCCAGATTCTCGATGTTGAGGATCTGGGCGTTGTAGAGCCCGGCGATCTGAAGCACGCGGACGAAAGGGTCGAGATTGCGAACGAGCGCCTCGGCCCGGATCTCCTCGCGGATGTACATCTCGACGTAGGCGGCCAGCGTTCGCGCCCGGTGTTGCGGGTCGCTGACGACCAGCGGCAGGGTGCCCCACTCGCACGCCTCGGCGATCGTCCAGGCTGGCGCGTATTCCGGGTAGAGGAACGGAAACATCCATTCCTGCAGCGCTCTGCCAGCGAGCAGATTCGCCCCCTCCCGGCGGAGCTTCCTGGCGCTCGATCCGGAGAGCGCGAAATGGATCCCGCGGCCCGATTCGTAGATCCGATGGACTTCGTTGAGCAGCATCGGGAGCCGCTGGATCTCGTCGATCACCACCCACGACCCAGGCGGAAGCGGCGCCACCAGATCCAACAGGTCTGACGGGCTGCGACTGAATTGGAGGTAGCGGGCCGAGTCGAGCAGATCGATGAAGAGCGCCTCAGGGAGGACAGCCCGCAGCCAGGTCGACTTGCCGGTTCCGCGTGGCCCCAGAAGGACGAAGCTCTTCTCCGGCAGTCGGTTGATCCGCTCGATCGGAGCGCGGCGATCCATGGAACCCTTTTCCCGCAGGCGGGTTTGGCTGTGAAGATGCGACCCAGAAACATCGATCAGCAAAATATAGCACGGCGTGGTGGAATTAGCTGCATAATCCACCACTTCATGGTTGAAGATGACAAAAAGACTCAGTTTTTGGCCCCTCGAAGCCGCGGAAAAGACCGGTCGGAAGGGGCAGAAAACGATCCGGCCCCGGAGCGGCGGGCGCTCCGGGGCCGGTGTCGTTGGTTGAGAGATCCCTCGACTTGAGGGGGCCGATCAGCCGCGCGAGCGGCGGCGGGCCCGCCGCTCGAGCAGGCCAAGCGATCCGATCAGGAGCGTCAGAGCGCTGCCGAAGGAGCTCGGATCGATCTCGGGGACGGGCGAACTTCCGTTCAGGAACCGGAGCTCGCCGGTCAGCTCGCTGAAGATGATCTGCTGGCCACCGAACAGCGCCGTCCACACCCCGCTGACGCCGCCAAAGGTCAGGCCGGCGTAGCTCCCCGTCCCGGTGCTGATCACCGAGCTGAAGGTACCGGTCGGAGAGCCACTGAAGCCGAACAGGCTAAAGGTCGTGCCATCGGCGAAGGTGGCCGTGTTGGCGAAGTCGAGATCGAGCGTGCCGCCGTAGCCGAGGCCGCCGGCAGTCGTGATCGCGAGCTTGTCGTAGTCGGTGCCGGCGATGCCTGCCGTGCTCCCCACGCCGATGACCTGCATGAACGTCGTGCTGCCGGCCTGGAGGTCGAGCGAGCCGACGGTGAGGAGACCGGGGCTGTTGCCCGGGGAGATCGTGCCGCCCGCTTCCACGGTGACCAGCGAAGCGATCGTGCCGCTGCCGCCGAGCGTGGCGAGGTTTTCGACCGTCACATCAGAGTTCGCAAGCGAGCCGTTGATAACCAGTGCCCCGCCAGACACGGTCGTGGCCCCGGTGTAGCTGTTGCTGCCGCCGAGGATCGCCGTGCCAGCCCCGAGCTTCGTGAAGGTGCCGCCGGAGCTCGAGAGATTCGAGGCGAGGGTGACGGTCTGGCCGTTGGTGTCGATCCGGTAGGCCTGATTGGCGTCATTCGAGAACCGGGCCGAGTAGTCGGCGGTGTTGCTCGCCGACGACTGGAGCGAGCCACCGTTGAACGTGATCGTGCCGGCCGAGCCGAGGGCGTTGGCACTGCCGAGGGCGAGCATGCCGCCGCCGAGGGTCGTGCCGCCGGAGAAGCTGTTGGAGCCAGAGAGGAGAAGGTCGCCTACGCCGAGCTTCGTGAGCGTGCCCGCCCCCGACATGTTTCCGGCGTAGGTGCCGCTGGTCGACTGATCGAAGACGACGGCGGCAGTGTTGGTAATGTCGCCGCGGACGCTGCGGGAGGTGCCGATGAGGCGGCCGGCGGAGACCGTCCAGGGGCCGCCGTTGGTGTTCGTTCCGGTGAGAGTCAGGTCACCGGCACCGAGCTTCTCGATGCTGCCAACGCCGGCCAACGATCCATTGAAGGTGCCGCTGGTTGCCTGGTTGAAACTGAGCGTGCCGGAGGTCAGCTGGAATGAACCCTGGAGACTTGCGGTATTGCCGATGAGCTTGCCGCCTTGGATCGTCGTGCCGCCGCTGTAGGTGTTCGTGCCGGAGAGCGTGATCGTGCCGGTGTTGGTTTTGGTGAGCGATCCGTTGCCTGAAATGCTGCCGGCGTAGGTGCCAAGGACAGTGTTGTTGAAGCCCACCGTCGCATTGTTGACGACGTTCAGCGGCATGGCGGTCGCTCGGGTGGCGAGGAGCGCTCCACCGGAGACGGTCGCCGTGCCGGTCATCGTGTTGGTGCCGGTGAAGGTGATCGTGCCACTGTTATTCAGCAGCATGTTGCCCGAGCCGGAGATGAGCCTTGCATACGTGCCGCTCGTCGACTGGTCGAACGTCAGCTGCGAGTCGTTGACGATGTTGCGAGTGAGGTTGTCGGTCGTGCCCCGGACGGCCCCTTCGGAGATGAGGAGCGTGCCGGTGGTGCTGCCGCCGGAGCCGGTGAGCGTGAGCGTGCCGGCGCCAGTCTTCGCGAAGGTGCCCGTGCCGAACATCTGCCCGGCCCAGCTCTCGTTGGCCGTGCCGGAGGCGAAAGTGACGCGGGTGAGCCCGCCAGTCCCAAACGTGCCGGAGGTGGCGAGGCTCGCGGCCGAGCCCTCGAGGACGCCGCCCTGGATCGAGCCGCTGGTGAAGGTGTTGGCTCCGGTGAGGGTGACCGTGCCGGCACCGGCCTTCGTGAACGTGCCACCGACGCTCGTCAGATCGGAGGCGAGAGTGAGGTTCTCACCGTTGCTGTCGATCTTGTACTGCTGATTGGCGGCGTCGGAGAAGCGAGCGGAGTAGTCGGTCGTGTTGTTGCTCGTGGCCTGCAGCGCACCTCCCTCGAAGCTGATCGTGCCGGTGGTGCCGATGGCATTGGCGCTGTTGAGGGAGAGCACGCCGGCGACGAGCGTCGTGCCACCGCTGTAGCTGTTGTTGCCACCCAGTTGGAGCGTGCCAGTGCCGGTCTTCACGAGGTCGCCCGCACCGCTGAGCGTGCCGTCGTAGGTGGAGGTCGGCGACGGACCGTTGCTGTTCTGGGCAAACTTGAGCGTGCCGGCGAAGTTGAGATCGCCAACGAGCACGCCCGAGGTGCCGCTGCCGATTGTGCCGGTCGAGGCGACCAGGAAGCGGTTGGCGTTTGCGTTGTCAGAGATGCCGCCGATCTGGAGCGTGCCCCCCTGGTTCAGGGTGAGCGTGCCATTGGCACCGCGCGAAAGCGTGCCGGAGACGACGACGTAGCCGCCGTTGTTGATCGTCACGCTGCCGGTGCCGCTGCCGCCGATCGTCAGGCTCGCAGTGGGGGCACCGCCGATGCCGCTGGCGTTGTTGAGCCAGGTGCCGCTGGTGACCGTGACGGTGCCAAGGGTGCCGGCGGCGGCTCCAAGGGAGCCACCGCGGACCGCAATCAAGCCGCCGTCGACCGTGAGCGTGCCGCGGCCTGCGCCACTGCTCGTGCCGCCGAGAGACAGGAAGCTTCTCATGTCGGCAGTGCCTGACGTGCCGACACTGAGCAGGCCGACGGAGGTGGTGCCGCTGCCAACCCACGTGTTGTTTGCCCTGAAATAGCCATTGGTGATCGAGACCGTGCCGCTCCCCAGCTCGCCGATCCTGAGGTCGGCGAGCGTCGACACGCTGCCGCCGGTGACCGTGATCAGGCCGCTGCTCGACCCCGAACGGCCGAGATAGATTCCGTTCCCCATGTTGAGGACACCGCTGCCGCCGACGAGGCCGCCGGTGACGTTGAGCGTGCCGGTGCCGCCGCCGGTGCCGCCGAGGGTCAGAAAGGCCGTCGGGCTCAAGGTGCCGCTCGACACGTTGATCGTGCCTTCGCCGTTCCCCTGGCCAACGAGCAAATTGTTGCTCGTGACAAAGCCGCCGGCGACGTTGAGCGTGCCGGTGCCGCTTTGGCCGAGCTGGAGGATGCCGTTTTGGGTGCCCGAGACCACGGGAGTGATCAAGGAGCCGCTGTTGGCGTTGATCGTCAGGTTGAGCGGGATGAATCGGGTGCTCGGCGCCGTCCCGGAGAGCTGGAGCGTGCCGGAGTTTTGGAGCGTGAGCGTGCCGTTGCCGGAGACCGTGTTGCTGATCGTGAGCAGGTTGCCGGCCGTCTGATTGAAGAGGAGCGTGCCGTTGGCGACGAGGTTGCTCGACCCGCCGACCGTCGCCCCGTCGTTCAACTGCACGGTGTCGGAGGCGAGGATCGTGCCGGCGGTGTACTGCGGGCCGAGCTCACCGGCTGCCGTGCCGTAGATCGTGAGGGTGCCACCGCTGGGAGCGGCGATCGCGACGCCGCCAGAGAAGACGATTGCGGTAGATGCGAGAATCGCGGCGGCAGAAAGACGAAACTTCGACACGGAAAAGTCTCCGGAAAACGGTCATTCAAGAGCCCCGGCGATGCACCACCAGGGACCACTCACGCTTCGTGCGAACGAATCGATCGCCGCCTGTCCGCCGGGTTACCGGGGATTCAACGACGACACATTCGTCCCAACGACCATGCCAAGTTAGGGCTCGACGGCGCGATTGCAAGCGGCGAGAGGATTTCGCGCATCACCCCTGCCGATGGTGCGAAACACTCGTCCCTTTTGCCGCTGTTTTTGGACCGATGCACCTTCATCGTGTCAGACCTTGCGGGGTTGCAAGGCACTGGATGGCGCAGCCTCCGGGGCTCAAAGGCCCAGGTTTACCCCCCCAGGCTCAGGGCCCGGTGAAGCGGCCCAGAAAGAGGATCGTGTCGTGGCGAGCGTCGCGGATGAGAAACAGGAACGGGCGATCGGCGCGGAACTCGACCGGCTTCGGCGGCGGTGGGGCGGGGGCGTTGGCGATCACCGCCGTCGCCGCGGCCGCTTCCGTCCCCTCCTCGTCGATGATGACAAACGCCTTGTGGAGGACACGCGACACCGAAAGCCGCTCGGTCGTCGTCATCCCGGTGAGGTCGGCCGTGCCGACTTTGAACAGATCGGTGATGCCGAGGGCTTCGAGATGGCTCACCGGATCGAAGCCGTGGTCGAGGCGGAATCGCGGTAGCCAGAGATCAACCTCGACCCGCTCCGCCCCCCTTCGCCAGGCGAGGAGCGCCTCGGCCGTGAGCCGATCCTCGATCGCCGTCAGGCCCTCCGCCGCTTCGGGGAGCAGCACCACCATCTCGAGCTCCTGTCCCCGGTAGGGGATGGCAACGAGCTGACCGCCGTCGAGCCGGGCATGGTCGTAGCGGCCGCGCCGGTGCATGAGGGGAACTTCGGCGGTAACGCCGTCGGCGCGGCGGAACGGCTGGGGGGAGGTGGCGGCGACGTCGAACGGCTCGGCCCAGTCCCCCTTGAAGAAGATGGCGCTGGCGAGACAGAGCCTTGTCAGCTCGCTCACCGCCCCGGGCGGGAGGAGCGTGCCGATCCGCCCTTCCGTGCGCGCGGCCACCCACGCATTGATCCGCTGCCGCTCTTCCTCGGGCCGGCTCTGGAAATCGGCCTCCTCGAAGCCGGCGCCAAACCTTTCGGCGAGCGCCGCGCGGAAGTCGTCATCCCAGGCGAGCCCGCTTTGGCCCCAGAGGGCAGTGGCGGTGGCGAGGGTGAAGGGGCGGTCGGAGGCGGCGTAAGACCGGCCGAGATCGCCGGCGGCCAGGCGGGCGTCGGAGTCGGCCGGGAGGTGGAGCACCTTGACGAGCTGGTCGAGCGTTTCCCCGCGGGCCCCGGTCGCCGTCATCGAGAGCGCCGTAGAGATGGAGAAGGGGGAGAAAAAGAGGTTTTGGTGGTCGGTGCGAAGACGCTTGAAGAGATCGATCGCGAACCGATTCGAGCCGGCAGCCACCGGGGCCATCGCGTCGGACCACGCGGGGATTGGCAGCGGCAGGGCGTTGCCAGTGGGCCGGGGAACGCTCGTCGCGGTGGTCGTGACAGCGGCCGCGACGTCGGCGCGCGGTGGGGCGGGCACCGGGCGACTGCAGCCGGCGACGAGGAGACCGAGGAGGAGGAGACCGAGGAGGGAGACGAAGGCAGGGCGCATGGAAATCGTTCCCGGGTGAACGTGGGCCATGAGGGCCACGAGTTTATGCTTTCGATACCGTCGCGCGACGGCCACGGGCCAGGC
>CAJBCV010000227.1 GCA_903951635.1 uncultured Planctomycetaceae bacterium | reverse complement strand
GCTCTCTCCGCGCCGCTTGCGCTTTCGCCCTCCGGGCTTCGCTGACCGGCGAGGCCGGCTCTCGGAGCACGGGCGACCCCTCGCTGCAGAGCGAGGCGGTGCGCCCGTGCCGACCCGGCACTCGCGAACCCTGCTGGTGTCCGGTTCGTTTTCGCGTCAGGCCGACTTGTGGCGAGGCGTGTCCCGGGCCGGCAGTACCGGCTCTTTGTCGTCGACGTTCCGCTCCGTGATCACGTACGAGCTGCCGGAGTGCTCCGGGAGATCGAACATCACGTCGAGCATCACGTCCTCGATGATCGACCGCAGGCCACGGGCGCCGGTGTCTTTCCGCATCGCCCGACGGGCGATCGAGGAGAGGGCGTTGTCGGTGAACTCGAGCTGGCAGTTCTCCATCCCGAAGAGCTTCTGATACTGCTTGACCAGCGCGTTCTTGGGCTCTTTGAGCACCTTCACCAGCGACGCTTCGTCGAGCGGCTTGAGCGAGGAGATCACCGGCAGACGGCCGACGAGTTCGGGAATCAGCCCGAACTCGAGAATGTCGTCGGAATCGACCTGCGGGAGGAGCTCCGCGAGGGTTGCCTCTCCCTTGTGTCCGGTCGGCTGCCCGAAGCCGATCGTCCGCTTGCCGAGACGCTTGGCGATGATCTTGTCGATCCCCACGAACGTGCCGCCGCAGATGAAGAGGATGTTCGAGGTGTCGATCTGGATGTACTGCTGCTCGGGGTGCTTGCGGCCCCCCTGCGGCGGCACGTTGGCGACGGTCCCTTCGAGCATCTTGAGGAGCGCCTGCTGCACCCCCTCGCCGGAGACGTCGCGGGTGATCGAGACGTTTTGACTCGTCTTGCCGATCTTGTCGATCTCGTCGATGTAGAGCACGCCGCGCTGGGCGGCCTCGATGTCGAAGTCGGCGGCGTTGAGGAGCTTGAGGAGGAGGTTTTCGACGTCCTCGCCGACGTAGCCGGCCTCGGTGAGCGTGGTCGCGTCACCGATCGCGAACGGCACGTTGAGGACCCGAGCGAGGGTCCGGGCCAGGAGCGTCTTGCCGCAGCCAGTGGGGCCGAGGAGGAGGATGTTCGACTTCTCGACCTCGACGTCGGAGCCCTCGCTCCCGAGCGTCAGACGCTTGTAGTGGCTGTGGACGGCGACGGCGAGCACGCGCTTGGCGTGCTCCTGCCCGATGACGTATTCGTCGAGGTGGCCGACGATCTCGCGCGGCGACGGGATCGATGTGAAGAGCTGCTTGCTCGTGCCGCGGCGCTTCTTCTCCTGGTCGAGGATCGACTGGCACAGCTCGATGCACTCGCCGCAGATGTAGACATCCCCGGGGCCCTCCACCAGCGGGCCGACGTCTCGGTAGCTCTTGCGGCAGAAGGAGCAGAACGCGTTCTTCTTCGTCGTTCCACCCGCCCCGCGGCGACCGAGGTTGTTGACGTCCTTCCCTGATGGCATGTCGGTGATTCCCTTTCGGACTGCGGTTGGGCGTGAATCGGTCGCGGACGGGAGGCGTCAGTCGCCGGTCCCCGTCCGCGGCACCGGTTTGGCCGGCGGCGGTGTGCCTCCGGATTCCGGCTTCTGCATGCGCGGTTCGACGAGCGTTCTTATTTTTCGGTATTCCTCTTCGCTCAAAACACCCTGATCGCGGAGATTTTTGTAGCCGGCCAGCGCGTTTTCCCAATCGCCACGACCGGACTCCGGTTGATCCTGCTGGGCCCGCCTGACCCACGTCTGGAGGGCCCGGAGGGCGACGATGAGGGCGAGAAGACCGCCGATGAGGATCGCCGCCAGGCCGGCGAGGTCACGGAGCGAGGTTTGGGGGGAAAACACGGGAGCGGGGAGAATCGGGGGCGGTGGGGGAAAGGCCCGAAAAAGCCCTCGAAGACGTCTCCAGGGGCCGCGCGGATTATGGCAGCGTGCCGATCGCCCGGTCCAGCACGAAAACCGCGTCTTCCCCCAGCCCCTGCCGGTTGCCCTGCCTGTGCCTCCAAAACCGGACGGATGTGAATCTAGGGGGACTTTTCCCGTCATTCCCGAAAATCGGGACGTGCCGTCGCGGCGTTGACGATTCAGCGGCATGCGATCGACCAGCAGACACTTTCGCCGATGCGTCGCCGGGAACCGGCGTGGTGCCATCCACAGCCGGGTGCTCCCGGGGGCGATGGCGGCTTGTCTGGTGGGAATGCTCGGGCTGGCCGGCGGCGAGGAGCTTCCCCCTGCCCCGAGGCTTCCCGACCTGGTCCGCACGACGAACACGGCGTTCGCGATCCCCTTCAAGGTGGCGCCGTCGCAGCAGGCCGACCACGCCGCGGCGCGGGTCCTCCTCCAGGCTTCGAAGGATCTCGGGGCGACCTGGGAGCAGGCCGGCGAGGCCGGGCCAGAGGCCGGGTCGATCGTCTACCGGGCCGCGGCCGACGGGGAGTATTGGTTTCGACTCCGGGCGATCGACGCCAAGGGGAGACAGCGCGGGGGTGAGGGGCCCGACATGCGCGTCCTCGTCGACGCCGCGGCGCCGCGCGTCTCGGCTCGGGTGTGGCGTGGCACCGACGGCGAGATCGTCTGCCGTTATGCGGCCGCCGACGACACGCTCGACCTCCCGAAAATGGTGGTGGAATACCACACCAAAGAGGATCCGAACTGGAAGAAGGTCGCCGCCGAGGCGATCCTCTCTCGAGAGTCCCCGGCCCATCTCCTCGGCGAAGAGATCTGGTGGGCCGGTGAGAAGGTCGAGGCCCTCACCGTACGGATCTCGATCAGCGATGCCGCCGGGCATCGAACGGTGAAGCAGTTCACGATGGAGGCTTCCGACCCTGGGGTCGATCAGGGGGCCCTCGCCACCGAAATCGGTGTCCCGGCATTGCCCGGCCAAGCCTCCTCCGCGGTGGTGTCAGCGCCCCCCCCTGCCCTGCCCGTCGAGCCTCAACTGGAGAGCCGGCAGTCGGCTCCGCCCGGGGCCGCCTCGGACGTGGCCACCGTGCCCCCAGGGGGATGGGCTGCCGATACGTCGGGCCGTTGGGCTGGCGAGGGGCCAGCCGCTGCGATCGCGCCTCCTGGGGAGACCAGCCAGAGCCGCAGCGTTCTGGCTCGTCCTGTCGGGACAGGGAG
>CAJBCV010000226.1 GCA_903951635.1 uncultured Planctomycetaceae bacterium | reverse complement strand
GAAGCCCCGCGACCGAGTTGTAGGGGATGATGTTGACCAGCGCCGCCCGGCCGCCGATGAGGCGGACGAGTTCGCGGGCATGGAGCGGGGAATCGTTGACGCCGCCGAGGAGGACATACTCGAACGTCAGGCGCCGCCCCGAGGCTTCCCAGTAGCGATCGGCCGCGTCCATCACGGCGGCCAGGCCGATCGACTTGTTCACCGGCACGAGCTTCGTGCGCAGGTCGTCGCCCGCAGCGTGGAGCGAGACGGCAAGATGATAGCCGGGGTTCTCGGCGATGAGCCGCTCCATCCCTGCCGGGAGGCCGACCGTCGAGATCGTGATCCGGCGCTGCGAGATCCCCATCCCTTCCGGATCTTGAGCGACGGCGAGCGCCGGCAGGAGGCGATCGAGATTGGCCAGCGGCTCCCCCATCCCCATCACGACGATGTGGCTGATCCGTTCCGTGGCGGGGAGGAGACGGGCGAGACGGAGGAGCTGTTCGAGGATCTCGCCGGTGGTGAGATTGCGGACGACGCCGTCGATGCCGCTGGCGCAGAACACGCACCCCATCGCACAGCCGACCTGCGAGCTGATGCAGACCGTGCGCCGCTCACCGTCGCGGAGCATGACGCATTCGATCCGCTGCCGATCATGGAGCTCGAGCAAGAGCTTCTCGGTGCCGTCCTCCGCCTGGGAATGGGTGGCAATCGTCGTCGTCCAGAGGGTGAACTCGGCCTCGAGCGCCTCGCGGAGGGCCTTGGGGAGGTCGGTCATGTCGGCAAACGACGACGCCCGGCTCCCGTACAGCCAACGCCGCACCGCCTTCGCCCGCCAGGCGGGCTGGCCGAGTTCGGCAAGACGCTGCAGGAAGGGGGCGCTCGGGTCGAGGAGGTGGTGCTGCATGGGAGGAGGCTTTGGCCCGGAGGGCGCCACCGCGGAGGGGGGCTTGTTGGCGGGCTTTGGAGGGGGATTTCCGGGAACGGGCCCGAGCGGGGGCTGCGGGGCCGGGGGGCGTCCGGCCGGTCCTCTGGTGCCGCCACCGATGACGGGGTAGAGTTCGGCAAGCTCTTCCCGTCCCTCCATCATAACTCCCGCCGACGTCCAGGGTTCCGCCATGAACGAACGCCGCCTCGAGGAACGCACCCAGTGGGTCTATGACGACAAGGCTTTCCCGGTGTGGAACGCCTCGTTCGATCGTTCCGTCCGTACCGACATGATCCGAGACGACCTCTGGGCCGGCCGCAGCATCGCCATGCTCCTGGCGGCCCTGGTGACGATCGGCGTCATCCTCGCCCTGGTGACCGTGGCCTTCGTGGCCAACTGGCGCTGAGCCTCGCCGGTGGCTGCTGCGGCGCCCCTTTGTTCGGCGCCCTGGTTCGGGGCCCGATAACCGTCGACACCGATCAAAAACGGCTCGCGAGGGTCTCAATGCCCCTCCCGAGGTTGACCAGCCCTGCCGGTGGGGGGTAGTTTTTCCCCCAGGCCTGAGGGGCTGACGGGGGACCTTGGTCAACGTTGGGGATCGTGGGCATGGCGTCAACCACCGCTGCGACCGAAGGCCTGCCTGCGGGCATGCGCCGGCCGGTGGATGATCCCCGCGCCATCGAAATCACTGCCCCCGCCAAGCTCAATCTGTCGCTGGCGATCCTCGCCCGGCGGCCTGACGGCTTCCACGAGATCGAATCGCTCATGGTGCCGGTGTCGCTGGCCGACCGGCTCGTCGTCCGCGCGGCTGACGCCCCCGGAGTGAGGCTTCAGGTTCGCTTCGGTGGCCGCCTCGCCGAGCCAGCCGGTGCGGTGCTCTGCCGCGATGTGCCGGCGGATGATTCGAATCTGGTCGTCCGCGCGGCGCGGCGCCTCGCCGCAGCAGCAGGGGTCGAACGCGGCCTCGACGTCGAGCTCACCAAGGAAGTTCCCTCGGGGGCCGGCCTCGGCGGGGGCTCGAGCGACGCGGCGGCCATCCTCCGGGCCGCGGCGGTCGTCTGGGGGCTCGACTGGCCGACGGCCCGCCTCGCGGAGATCGGCGCGGGCATCGGCAGCGATGTTCCCTGGTTCTTCGCCGGCCGGCCGGCGATCGCGGCTGGCCGCGGCGAACGGATCGAGCCGGTGGCTGGGATGCCGTCGCTCCATGCGGTCATCGCCTGCCCCGCAGCCGGGCTCTCCACGCCGGCCGTCTATGGCCGCTGCGTTCCCGATCCAACCAGAGCCGGCGAGGCCACCAAACTCGTCGCGGCGCTGGCCGCCGGTGATCTCCGCGCCGCAGGCTCTCTCATGCACAACGGCCTCGAGGCTGCGGCCCGCTCGCTCTCGCCCGACATCGATCGACTCTTGGCCGCCTTGGGCGCGGCCGGGGCCGTGCAACCGATGCTCACCGGCAGCGGCAGCGCCTGCTTCGCGATCACCCGCACCGACCGCGAAGCCCGCGCCATCGCCGCCAGGCTCGATGCGGCCGGGTGGCCGGGGGTGTTTCCGGTGCGGGTCGGCGGATCGGCGCCGGCCTGACAAACCAAGGATGGTCTGCGTGGTTCGGTGTCGGTCGGTGTGGTTCGGTGTCGGTCGACGGTGGTGGCGGGAGGGGGAACGGTGGGGGGCTGTCCGGGGGGACGGCGGCAAGGGGGATGGTGCATGGACATCACCGAGGTCCGGATCAAGCTCATCGACGATCCGTCCGAACGGTTGCTCGCGTTCTGTTCGATCACGCTCGCCGGCGCGTTTGTGGTCCGCGACTTGAAGATCATCGTCGGCCCGTCGGGGCCGTTCCTGGCGATGCCCAGCCGCAAGCTCTCGAGCCATTGTCCGGGGTGCGGGTTCAAAAACGCGCTGCGGGCGATGTTCTGCAACCAGTGTGGACGGAAGCAGCCCGAGATGCCGGTGCCGCGCGACGGCGACGGTCGGCCGCGCCTCTACGCCGACATCGCCCACCCGATCAATGCCTCGGCCCGGGAGCTGATCCAGAAGCGGGTGGTGAGCGAGTACGAAGCGGAGCTCATCCGCGCCAAGCAGCCGGGCTACGTCTCCCGCTACGACGAGATCGGTGACGAGGATCACCGCCCGCCGCGGGCCTGAGCGACGCCCCGTGACCCCCCCCTCAGGCGGGGTCTCCGCGGACGATCGCCGGCAGGTGGCTTGAGCCATCGCAGCACCGTGCGACAATTCTGCATCCCTCCCCCGCACGGAGCCCTCGCATGCCCAGCCTCCCGATCTCCGCCCAGCTGTTCCTCCTCCTCGTCGCCGTGGCGACGACCGGATCTCTCGTCCGGGCGCAGCCGGCAGCCCCGCCGGCCGCACCGGCCACGATCCGCCCCACCGAGAATCTCCTCGTCGAAGGGATCCCGGAGATCCCGGCGGGCCTGGCCGACGAGGTGCGTCGCTACACCGAGGCGCGGAGTGCGGCCTTCGTCGGCTGGCATCCGACGCGCGTCGAGATGCTCATCGGCACCCGCTTCGGCAACACGGCCCAGATCCACGAGGTGCGGATGCCCGGCGGGGCCCGCCGCCAGCTCACCTTCTTCGCCGAGCCGATCGGCGCTGCCGACTGGGATCCGAAGGAAGGAAAGTTCTTCCTCTTCACCCGCGACACCGGGGGAAACGAGTTCGGCCAGATGTACCGGCTCGACGTCGCCACCGGTGACGTCACACTTCTCTCCGACGGTGGCCGCTCGCAGAACGGCGGCTGGGCGTGGGACCGGGCCGGCGATCGGATCGCGTACTCCTCGACGCGTCGCAACGGCGCCGACCGCGACATCTGGGTGGTCGATCCCCGCGATCCGGCCACCGACCGGCTCGTCGTCGAGAATGCCGGCGGCGGGTGGAGCGTCCTCGATTGGTCGCCCGACGGCACGAAGCTCCTCGTCGGCGAGTCGCTCTCCGTCAACAAGAGCCGACGCTGGCTCGTCGACGTCGCCACCGGCACGAAGACGCGGCTCGACGAGGACGGGCCCGAGGACGTCGCCTGGGGGGGTGGCTCGTTCACGCCGGATGGCCGGTCGATCTGGACGACGACCGACAAGGATTCGGAGTTCGCCCGGCTCGTGAAGTGGACGCCCGCCAGCGGCGCCATGGAGGTCATGGCGGCCGACATCCCCTGGGAGGTCGAGGGCTTCGACCTCTCCGAGGACGGGAAGTCGCTCTGCTTCGTCACGAACGAAGCCGGCGTGTCGCGGGCTCGCGTCCTCGACACCGCCACCGGGAAGCACCGCCCAGTCACCGGCCTTCCGGACGGGGTGATCGCGGGGGGGCAGTGGCATGCCGACGGCCGCCATCTGGCGTTCTCGGTCGGGTCGGCCCGCTCCACGTCCGATGTCTACGTGTGGGATGCGGTCGAGGGGGGACCGGCCGTCCGTT
>CAJBCV010000225.1 GCA_903951635.1 uncultured Planctomycetaceae bacterium | reverse complement strand
TCGGGAGAGCGAGCCCGGCTTGAGGAGCGCCCAGTTGTGGGGCACCGTGTCGGGATTGGTGAAGGTGAGCTCGACGACATCCCCGCCCCGCACCTCGAGCCGCCGCGGAAGGAAGGAGAGGTTCGGGCCGACGGCCACCTCGACCTTCGCCGTCACTTCCTTGGAGGGGACGGCGAAGGGGTTGGGCTTCGTATTGAGGGCCCGCGCGGTGTCGGCAATGAGCGGGTGGGGACGGAGAGGGAGGGTCCGCTCCTGCGCCCCTGGCATCGGGCCATCGAGCCGATTGGCGGTGATCACGAGATCGTGCTCCACGCCGGGCCCCGTGGCCACGAGGAGATGGAGCTGATCGACCGGCTGGATCTCCGGAATCTCGAGGAATACCGATCTCCCCCCGCTGAGCACCTGCACCGCGGTGATCGGCAGATGATCGTGGCCACGGAGCCCCTCGTGCTGCGCGGAATACTCGTCAGATCCGTAGCCGCCGCCGTAGCGGTAGTTCCAGCTTTGTGCGAAGTGGCGGGCCGGATCGGTCACGACGGCCGGGTCGACCGGCTCGGCGAAGTCGATTCGCACGCCGTTGTCATGGAGGTGGAAGCCGATCGGCTGCTGGAGGCTTTTCCCGGTGTATCGGACGCGCTCGAGGCAGCCGTCGGCAGCGGTGTAGGTGCCCCAGCCGGCCATCCCGCTGACGTAGAGCGAGCCGTCACGGTCGTTGAACTTCCCCCGATGCGAGCCCGACCGAAACGACACCGGCAGCGGCACGATCGCTCCCTGCTGCTGCCCGCCCACCTCGTCGCGGAGAAGCACCATCGCCGTCCCCGCGCCAAACGACAGATGGACGAGTTGCCCACCGAGCGGCCCCATCGCTCCTTCCGGCACCCACACCTGCCCGCCGCAGTTGTTGTCGATGCCACGCGGCAAATAGGCCAGCGGAAGTTCGGGCACCTCACCACGCCGCGGCCCACCGTGGCCGAAGTGGAGCGGCGGCTCCCCCGGCCGCGGTCGCCCCGGGGGCACGGCGCCCACGAGGCTCGCCGGCACCCAGTCTCCCTCGCTCGATCCGGCCGTGATCGTGCCGTCGGGGCAGATGCCGACGCCATCGGAATTGCGGAGCCCGGTGGCGAGCACTTCGGCCGACGTTCCATCGGCCGAGATCCGCACAAGCCCCTGTGCACTGCAGGCGGTGATGAAGCGGCCTTGCGCATCGCGGACGAGCCCGCAGGTGTAATCATGGCCGCCGGCGGACGCCGCGTAGGCACGGGAAAAGCAGTCGTAGCGATCGGCCTCGCCGTCGGCGTTGGTGTCGATGAGCTTCGTGATCTGATCGCGACCGAGGACATGGATCACGCCATCCACAACCGCCATCCCGAGCGGGTGATGGAGCCCGGCCGCAATCCGCCGCCACGCGAGCCGGCGCGGCTCTCCATCGGCCCCCGGATCGATCGGCCGCGCTCGCCACACATCCCCCTGCATCGTGCAAACGACGAGATCGCCGTCGGGGAGGAAGTCGTGGTCGCCACAGAAGACAAGAGCCTTCCAGGGGTTTTCCACCGGCAGCTCGAAGCTGTCGACGGCCCACGGCACCTGATGACCGCGAACGATGTTCGTCCGAATAACCTCCGGCCACTGCGCTGGCCCGCCGTCGAGGAGATTTTTGAGCGGATGGGTGTCGACTGGCCCGACGATGCGTTCGAACGCGCCATCCTTTACCGTCGGCACGTCGAGGATCCGCACGCCATCGACCGCATAAAGAAAGCCGACCCGATCCCCCTGACGGACAAAACCCTCGTAGTCGAGCTTCCCGGCCGGCGCCTGCATCGCTCCGGCGGAGAGCGCCACCGCCTCACCACCGGGGCTGAGGCCGCCGAGAAAGCCGTACCGGGTGTCGGAGAGGACGAGAAACTTCCCCTTCCAGGCAACGGGGTACGTGAGCGAGTCGGCATCGAAGCAGACGTTGAAGCCATCACCGAGCTGGACACACACCCCGCGGACGACCGTCTTGCCGAAGGCATGGAGGACGCCTGCCTGCACCGAGCCGAGGATGGTGTCATTCCAGCGGCCGTCGCGCCACGTCTCCTCGTTCTGGTTGCCCCAGTGCCCGAGCGTGCCGCCGTCGAGGCCGGGATACTGGGGGAGGAGCGGCGGCGTGGGGCAGATACCACGGAACCAGCGGGCTTCCTTGGCATAGAAGTCGTACTGCCGGTCGCGGTTGACCGGCAGTTGCCAATCGGGAAACGCCTCCGGGATGAGGGGAGCGCGGTCAGGCTCGAAGGCCGCGGGGGTTGTCGGATGGGCGGCGGCCACCACCGCGGCAACGGTGGCCGCCGGCAGGTCGGCGTGTCGGCCAAGGTCGGCAAGAAAGCGGACGAGATCCCGCCGGTCGCGCGGGTGGAGCGACTGCATCAGCCCGTCGGGCATCATGCTGCCGGTCTCCTCGACGATGTCGATGTCGGCCTTGGCAAGCGTCTCGCGAGCTCCCGATGCCGGGTCGCGGAGGACAAGCATGGCGTCATCCTCACGCTCCCGGTATCCGCGCCGGCTCGCCCCGTCGGCCGTGACCACCGTCACGGTGCGGAACTCCGGCTGGACGACATGCTGCGGCCAGAGGAGCGACTCGGCGATCTGCTCGTAGGTCTTTTCGCTTCCAAGCTTCGAGAGTGCCGGGCCAACGTTTCCCCCATGCTCTCCCACCTTGTGACAGGAGATGCAGGCGAGCGTGTGCCGGGTGAAGACGCGGGCGCCATTGGCGGCACTCGCCCCCTCTCCTTTCGCCTCGGCCGCAAGCGCTGCGACGACGGCCGGATCGTGCGGCATGACACCGGAAGGAGCCGCCGCCGCTTTGGGTGCTGCGGCGGGAGCCTCCCAGGTCTTCATTCGAGGCAGGGCCCCCGGATCTTTGCCGTCGAGCTTCGCGGCCACCCACTCGAGCCCCACGATGTTGTCACGGAGCCGATCCTCGGCGTCGAGCTGGGTGTGGTTGAGGACACCGAATGGCCCTGCAAATCCGCTCTCCTGAACGACTTTGAGCAGCTCCAGATCCTGCTCCCCGGTGCCGATGGGGGCGATTTTCAGGCCGCGGGCCTCGCCGTCGGCGAACATCCCGTTGAGGTTGAGGATCTGCAGATAGGGCTTCATCCGCGCAAGCAACGCGCGAAACCGCCCGGCATGAACATGGCCGTGATGCTGGTTGTAGACGATGCCGACATTCGTGACCGGGGCGTCCCCGGCGCGGAGCGCTTCGATGATCTCGATCTGATTCTCCGGCTCACCAAACCAGCCACCGTGGTTGTAGAGGCCGACGGTGCAGCCGATGTTCTTGGCCGCCTCGGCTATGGGGCGGATCCGCGCCGCCTCCGCCGCGACGCGGGCCTTTTGCTCGTCGGCACTGGCCGTCGGGCCCCCGCCCCCACTCACCCACAGACTCGGCTTCATGCCGTGGCGCTGGAGGACGCCGAGGATCAGCTTCGCCTCGTCGTTGAGCTCACCGGGAAACCACCAGCCCACCAGCTCGATCCCCTGCGCGGCAATCGCCTTCATCTCGTCGTCGAATTGCGGGACGTGCTCGGCCCGATAGTCGTAGGCGTATTTGACGATCCCCAGCCGCTTCATCATCGCCGCCCGGTCGGCAGGCGATCGGGCCTCGTCGTCGAAGGGAACGATGCACCAGGCGACGAGATTGTCCCGTCGGAAGAGCTTTTCAGCGGGCACAAGCTCATCGCCCCGCGCCACGGCAGGCGCTCCCGCGGCCACCGCGAGGAGCACGAGGAAGAGACACAACGGTCGATGGACGCCGATCACGGAGAATCCCCCAAAGTGAATTGAGCCGGCCGAAACTGCCGCGCCGGACCCCGACAGTATGCCACAGCGACCGGCCACATCGGCAGCTCAACTCAGAGTGCCGCCCCCCTTCGGGACGGGCCTCCGCGGCGTGAGCCAGGGTTCATCGCGGGGTTTTGAGCCGTTGGCGGACGAGCACCGGAAGATGCTTCACCGGCACCGAGCCGCAGGAAAGCACCGCCTCGTGGTAGCGGCCGAGCTCGAAGGCATCCCCCTGCTCTCGCTGGATCTCCTGCCTGAGCCGATGGTGGGCGGTGCGACCGGCGAAGTAGGTGGAGAGCTGCACGGAGCTCTGCTTCGCGCGGACGATCTTCAGCCGCGCCTCCCCTTCCGACTGGAAGGCGTCGTCGATGAGAAACTGCAACGCCTTCTCGTCGCTCCATGCCTCGCAGTGCATCCCATGGTCAAGCAGGGCGTTGCAGACGGCGCGGAGGTAAAACTTCAACTGCATCAGCCTCAAGTTGAGATCGCCGTCGCCGTAGCCTTGGTCGAGCATCATCTGCTCGGTGTAGACCGCCCAGCCTTCGATATACGTGCCCGACTGGAGGACCCGGCGGACGAGCGACGGGCAGCGGTTCGACCACTCGAGCTGCACGTAATGCCCCGGATAGGCTTCGTGGATCGTGAGGATCCGCAGCATCTGTCGGTTGTATTCCTCGAGAAAGCTCTCGCGGCGGCGCTCGTCCCAGGAGGCGGGGGGCGGGCTGATCGCATAGGTGCTCGGGCCCGCCGGATCGAGGGGGAGCGCATTTTCGAGGTAGGCCGCGGAGTTGCCCCGGCGGAACTCGGGCATCTCGAGCACCTGGCAGCGATCGGGCTCGGGGAGGCCGACGATGTCGGCGGAGCGGATGAAGCTCTTGAGCCCTGCGACCGTCTCCCGCGCGTCGCGGACGAGCGTCTCCGGGGCGCCGTGATCGCGATTCACCGCGCCGATCACGAGCCGAACGAGCTCGCGTCGCCCGGCGGCGTCTTCCGGCGGCAGGGCCCTGCCAGGGAAGTGCTTGTGCCACAGCTGCCTGGAGACCGCGACGAGATCACGGTGCACCCGCTCGAACTCCGCCCGGGCCTCGGCGACGACCCGCTCGGCATCCCATCCCATGTCGAGGACGAGCTCGAGCTTCCGGGAAAACTTCTCTCTCCCGAGCCGCCACTCACCACGCGCCCGGGGGAGGAGATCCTTTTCGAGGAATTGCTGATGGCGTTCGAGAGCCGCCACGACCGGCTTGGCAGCGTCGCGCAGCGCCGGAAGCTGCGGCGAGTCGCTGGCCAGCGCGAACAGGTCGCCTGAATAAAAGGCGATCGACCCCCGGTTCTGCCCGATCGCCGTCTCGAGCATCGTCGGCGTCGGGTCGACCAGTGACACCCGGGCTGCGTCCACGACCGGCGGGATGAGCTTCATCCGCGCGATCGCGTTTTCGATGTTCTTCTCCCTCGGGAGCGTCGACTGGGTGAGGAGCGAGTAGACGGAGTCGGTCGTGTAGGCACCGTAGACGCGCGCGTCCTGCTCAAACGGCCGCTCGTTCTCGGCGAGCCAGATGCTGCGGAGGAGATCGTCGCGGAGGATTTCGTAGTCGATCCGTCCGTCGACGGAGAGCTTTTCGAGCGCCGCACCGCCGAACGCCTGCTCGAGCGCCGCAAGCTGGCGCTTCCAGTGGTCGAGCCACCCCGCCCGCGCCTCGGGCGAAATGTCGTCGAGGAGATGATCGAAGGCATGGTCGCCCAGGGAGCTCGCCTCGAGCGGCCGGAGCCGGAAGCTCTCTTGGAGGTGGTTGCGGAAGAACTCGGCCAGGCGAGCGTCAGCCGTCCCTGCGCTGGCCGGCTCGGCGACGCGTTGCAAAACAGCCGTCACGGCGGCGTGATCCGACGGGGTGCGGCCATCGCGCTCGGTGCGGTCGATCCCTCCGGCAGCTACCCGCCAGTCGCGCGAGCAGCCGATCCAGTCGATCCGCTCGCCGCCGGTACTCCGGGCGTCGAAACCGGTAAACGTCCCCTCGGGACCGGCCGCATCGCGCGTCGGCACGGCGAGGCGGAGCGTGTCGACGAGGGGCGAGGCCTTGACACCATCGGCCGCGAACAGCGCCTCGTACGGCGGCGTCCCTTCGCCGGCGTTGAAGTCACCGGTAACGACGAGCCGACAGCCGGCGCCGTGCTCGTCGAGCCAGCGGCGGATGAGCGCGGCCGACTCGCGGCGGGCTTCGGCCCCCTGGTGGTCGAAGTGGGTGTTGAGAAACAGGATCGGCGCCGCGGCTTGATTCGCCTTGTCGGCGAGCTTCACCCAGGTGGCGATCCGCGGCAGGGCGGCATCCCAGCCCTTGCTGCCGACCGTCTCGGGCGTTGGCGACAGCCAGAAGTCGCCGCCGGCGATCTTCTCGAACCGCGCCGGCTTGAAAAACAGCGCCGCCATCTCCCCCTTCTCGCGGCCGTCATCGCGGCCGACGCCGGCGGCTTCGTAGCGGTGGAGAAGCCCGAGGAGCTCGTCTCGCTGGAACGCAAGCGTTTCCTGCGTGCCGAGGAGATCGGGGTCAAACGTAGCAATCGTGTCGGCAAGGAACTGCTTCCGCTTCGGCCAGGCGTTCACGCCGTCGTCGGCGGTGCCGTAGCGGATGTTGAAGCTCATGACGCGGACAGGCTCGCTCGCCGCAACCGGCCCGGCCACGCAGAGCACCGCCAACCACGCCACGAAACCACCGACGGCAATCGCTCGCATCGCTCCTCCTCTTTTTTCGGCCGACCGGAAAAGGTGCCAGCCACCTTTTTCCACATTTTGCTCACTCGTGGGCTGCAGCGAGAACCTTCCCCTTGAGCACCCAGTAGCCCCGTGTGAACCGGGCCCCGATCTGGGCCTCGCGGAGATCGAAGCCGAAGGCCCGCTTGCTCACCGCCACGATCGGCGGCGCCTGCACCCGCTTGAAGAAGCTCCCCTTGAAGCGACGCCAGACGAGCTCGAGGTCGGCAATGAACGCCGCCGCATCGGGGAAAAACGTCCCCACGACGGTCTTCCCGGCGCTAAGCCCGAGGACCTTTTCGAGCCGGCCGGCGGCGAAGTCGGCGAGGATCTCCTCCGGATCACGACGCAGCTCGACCATCTGATAGAGGAGCCGGTCGTGATACTCAAACTGAAACGGATCCCCTCCCCCCTGCTCCGGATTCTGGGCGGCGGAAAGCTCGGCCGAGGGCTTCACCGCGAGCATCCCGGCGGGGATCGGCTCACCGCGGGTGGCGTTGAGATGGCGGGCAAGCTCGTAGACCTGCGTCTTGTAGAGGTCCGCGATCGGCGCCACCGCGCCGCCGACGTCGCCGTAGAGCGTGCAGTAGCCCTGCGCGACCTCCGTCTTGTTGCCGTTGTTGGTAAACACGACGCCGCACCGATCGATGGCGCCGAGCTGAGCCGCAAGCCCCGCCAGGAGTCGGCTGCCGCGGTCGCGGGCCTGGATGTTTTCATCGACGAGGCCCGCGACAGGCGATCCGGTGAGCGCCTCGATCTGCCGGCGCGAGACGTCGACCGCCTCTTCGATCGGCGCCACGAGGAAGCGAATGCCGAGGCGCTCGGCCAGCCCAGCGGCCAGGCCGCGCGTCGTCGCGGAATTGAACCGGCTCGGCATGTTGACGCCGATGACGTTATCGGCCCCGAGGGCCTCGACGCAGAGCGCCGCGACGACGCCTGAGTCGATGCCGCCGGAGAGCCCGACGACGACTTTCCTCGCCCCGATCCGGCCAAGCGTCGCCTTCAGTCCCGCCACAATCGCCACATGAACCTTGGCGATCTCAGGGGGATCGGCCACGAGGCCCGACACGTTCGAAACGAGCCCCTCGGCGAACGTCGGCCCTTGGGCCACCTTGCGGCCGTCGACGTAGACGGGGCTTGCGCCGTCGAAGAGAAAGACGTTCTTCCCGTTGTCTTGGGCGCCGGTCGCGTTGACATAGAAGCACTCGCAGCCGCGGGTGCGGGCGGCGAGGACGCGGTCGCGCTTCGCCTGCTTGCCGATGCCGAACGGCGAGGCGGAGAGGTTGACGATCACGTCGGCCCCCTTCGCCTTGAGCACGTCGACCGGCTTGAAGGCGTAGTCGTCGTCCCACAGGTCTTCACAGAGAAGGACGCCCACCTTCCGCCGCTCTCCACCGATCGAAAGCTCAAAAGGCGCAACGAGATCGGCGGGGGCGACGCCGAGTTCCTGGGCGAGCTTCGGGAGCGAATAGAAATGCCGGGCGTCGTCAAACTCGCGGTATTTGGGGAGGAGCGATTTCGGCGTGTAGCCGGTGAATACGCCATTGCCCACGAGGACCCCGTCGGCGGCCACATACGCCGCGTTGTATTTCCGCGTCCGCCCGTCCTCACCGCGAAGGCCGAGCGCCGGCACGCGGCCGTGGACCGGCTCATGGGCGCCGAACACGGCCCGCACGTTCCCCCAGATCGCCGCACAGCGGCCGCGGGTGTGGGCGACGATCTCGTCATTCATGCTCCCGAGGTCGCGGAGAAAGGCGTCGTTCTCCCATTCATCGCCGAGGAGGTAGCCGGGCAGGGCCATCTCCGGAAAAAGCACGAGCGCCGCCCCGCCAGCCGATCCCTCGTCGATGCCCCGGAGGATCCGGGCGAGGTTCGCCTCGGGGTTCCCCGGGACGACCTCCATCTGGCAGACGACGATCGCGCCGGGCGGCGTGGGGGCAAGCGCGGATCGAGGGAGGTTGGTCATCGAGGCGCAGGACGAAGGTTCAGATCGCAGAATCCCACCTGGGCAGGACTTCTGATCATAGCGACTCAGGACCGCTAGGCTCCAAGGGCTCCGTCAGGTCGTGCTCTAAAAACTGACCTCCCCTGTTCCGCGAAACCATGCTCCGTTCCCGATCATGACCTGAAGTCCGCGTACCAAACAGCGAACGCAGATCCACGGAGTCATCGAGTGCCTCTTTCCAGCCCGGGCCGGCATAAGCGGACCAGCAGTTGGATCAGCGATTGCACGAACCATTGCAAGAGGAACGCTGCACACGCGGCTACGGCGAACACCGCAAGCCAAGTGCTCGGGGTGTTGCCTCTCTCGGCCGCGGCAGCGAGTGACACGGGGCTTATTCTCGGAAGGCCCGCAAACCACGACAGCAGCAATGACCACCCGGTCGCGGCGACCAGGCCCGCCACGACCGCCCAGATCAATCGCCACCGGAGATTGCGATACCTGGGTCCATGCCCGCCCGATTCAACAGCCTTGGAGTCACATCCATGAGAAGACGATTTCATCGGGACGCCCCCTCGATAACACGGGTTTGCCGTTTTAGCCGCTCGTATCACAGAAGATCCGCCTCTGGGGTCCCGGGGGCGGCAGCCCACGACGAGCCGTCACACGAAGCGCACATCGAGATCGCGGAAGCCGCCCCGGCTCATTTCAATGGGGTAATGGATGTCGTCCAGGGACGTGATCAGGCCCAGCGGAATCGACCAGTCGTCACCATCGTCAAGGAGCGTCGGCGTCGACGTGTCGTAGAGAAACTCCCACATTCCGTTGGGATACTGTCCGAGGACGACTTCGTAGTCCAGCGAATCAGCCCACAGAACCTCGAGCGATGGGTTTTCATAATAGACGTTTCGCCGCGGCGGACGGCCATCAACGGCCACGCCATGCTCCGACATGCGGATGGCACGCGAATCGAGGTGAGCCAGCATCCGCTTCGCGCGGGGAATTTCGCGAGCCGGATGGTGCAACTGGAAAACAAGCCCTACGGCCGTCTGTCTCGCAAAGTCAACGAGAAGGTCCGGCTGAACGAAGAGTGGAGAGTCCTCGGGATAGAGTCGCGCGCCATCCATCGTGATCCCGGTGATCGAGCTACCAGGACGGCCACCCGAGATATGTCGCAAGATATTGGACGTGTCAGGCTCGTAGGTCAGCCATCGGCCAGGAGGTGCACTGAAACTGACTGCCAGCAGGCTGGGGCACACCCCATCCTCAATCGGTTCGCCAGTCTTCTCGGGCATCATGGCACCTTCGGCTTTGGAAAGTTTGAAATCGGCCCAGGGGGATCGGAACGTTTTCCAGTCAAGAAATCGATACGATGTTGATTGAGTTGTCGTACCGCCTCTGCGTTCTCCCGGTACGCTGTTACCGCCGTAGCGCGATAGTACTCGAGAATGGCTTTCCGGTACTCGGCGGGGAGGTCAAGGAAATCCTGAAGCGGTCGCCGCTTGTCTTCCTTGTCGGAAAGGACGTCTGTTGCCAAGTCCCGAAAGGGTTTCGGAACCTTTCCATAGGCTTTTTGGGCTTGGTCGAACTCCCAGCCCCTGCGGAGCGCCTTGGCGTCGAGGACGCCGTCGGAG
>CAJBCV010000224.1 GCA_903951635.1 uncultured Planctomycetaceae bacterium | reverse complement strand
TCGTCACCCCGATTCCAGGCTGCCGGGCAACGCTCCCGGCGGCCACTCCCGAGGCGCTCGATCCCCGTAAGACCGCCGTCACCCTCGAGCGGCTCGCCGATCCGACCCTCCCCCACGATTCCGCCACGAACCCCTACCTCATCATCGATGCGATGGCGGTGTTCGTCGCCGATCTCCGCCCCGAACCGCCGGCCTCAGACGACACCGACACCGACACCGATGACGACGATACTGATGACGACGCTTCGCCTGCCGATCCCCTCAAGAAGCGCAACACGACCCCGACGGCGTGCAAGCGGAGCAACGCTTGGATCCAGCAGGACGACGAGCGGCCCTTCCAAGCGAACGAGACCCCGGCCGTCACCGCCGCTTGGGATGGCGCCCCTCCCTGGATGATGTGGCCCAACCGCCCGATCACGAGCCCCGTCGAGCTGATCTTCGTACCCGGCTTCGGGACCTTCCGTGTCCGCGACGAGACGAGCACCGAGGGGAAGGGGATGCTCGCCGACTACTTCACCCCCACCGACGACGGCATCTACCTTCCCGACATCATCCCCGGCGACCGGATGCTCGCACTCGACGTCTTCACCGTGCCCTCCCGGTTTGCCGGGGTGCGCCACTCGATCGACCGGACGGCCGATTACTGGGATGCCGTCAAGGGTCTCCGCGTCGGGTTCTACGGTAACGCGGGGGCCGAGCACCAATCCCCGGCGGAGTTCAACCAGATCGCCGCCGGGCGCGAACCCGGGCGAGTGAACCTCAACACCATTCAATCGGATGCCGTTTGGGAGGCGGTCGTGCAGGGATCGGTGCGGCGCGATCCGGATCCGGCCCGCGCGAAGCGCCCCCCCTTCGGCCTCGTGAAGGCACGCACCAGCGGCACGAATGCCGCCGACATCGGCTACGCGGAGCTGGCCAGCAGCGGCACCACGGGCACGCTTCAGCCGGCCAAGTCGACGCCGCAACTGCTCAATCTCTCCGGCAACGACGGCATCAAGCCGCTCATCATTCGCAACGACGTTGGCTCGATCCCCGATGCCAACCTCAACCCGATGCACGAATACCACACGGCGCTACGGCTGGGGAACATCGCCACCAACCGCTCCCATGTGTTCGCGATCTGGATCACGCTGCGGACGATTCCCACGACGGGCCCGGGGACGCCGCCGCCGATCGACCGCGATGCGATCCGCCTCCACCGGATGTTTCTCCTCTACGACCGCTCGATCCCCGTCGGATTCGCGCCGGGCCACGACCACAACGTCCGCGACGGCATCCTCGTAGAGCGGGTGATCCGGTGAACCGGCGCGGACTGACCCTCACGGAAATGCTCGTCGCCACGGCGCTGACGGTGATCGTCATGGCGGTGGTGGCGCAGCTGTTTGCGGTATTCGGGGCGAGCGTCTCCGGGAGCCGATCGCTCACCGAGCTTTCGGCCCGGCTGCGCACCACTTCCTACCGGCTGCGGCGCGACCTCGAGGGGGCGACCGCGGCGCTCCTTCCCCCCTTGAGCCCGTCGGAGGGGGAGGGCTACTTCGAGATCCTCGAGGGCCCGCGTCGCGACCTCGACGCCGCCGACGGCTCCGATGAATTGCGGGCTGATGACGATGATGTGCTCCTGTTCACGACGCGCGACGTCCGCGCTCCGTTCACCGGCCGGTTCCCCGGCGGATCGATGCAGGGAGACACGGCCGAAGTGGCCTGGTTCCTCCGCCCGACCGTCCCGGCCACCTCCCCGCCGACGCACACCCTCTACCGCCGGCAACTCCTCGTCCTCGGCTACGTTGGGAAAGACCCCTTCCATGCCAACGGCAACCGGGTGGCCTTCCGTTCGTTCACCGACGGCTTCCGCTCGTTCTTCGACCAATTCGACGTCTCGGTCGCCAGGCTCGGCGACGATCTCATCCCCAACACCCTCGCCGATCTCACCCGCCGCGAGCGTCGCTTCCTCCACAACGTGGCCGGCGACGTCACCGGATCGGGCTTCCCCTACCCGTTCCTCGTCGATCACCAGATCGCGTCGAGCGATCCTGCCCGCGACACGCTTCCCGCCGGCGCCGAAGGGCTTTTCTTCGACGGCCTGTCGGCCCGCCGCGGCGAGGACATCATGCTCACGAACGTCGTCGCGTTCGACGTCCGCGTCTTCGACCCGGCGGCGCCGCTTGCCGAATCCTCCGGAACCGTCGTCGCGCCGGGAGACGACGTCGCGATTCCCCCGGGGCCCGCCACCGGGGCCTATGTCGATCTCGGCAACGGCGTCAACGCCGCCGCCGGCTTCCCCGTCCCCCCGACCTCCCCACGCTTCGCCGGGCAGGGCCACCCGCTGAGCAAGCTCGTCGGATCGGCCTCCGCGCGGCGCACCTACGACACCTGGAGCACCCACTACGAATCCAACGGCCTCGACGAAGATGGCGAAGCGGGCGTCGACCAGGGGAGCAACGATCTCGACGATGAGGTTCCTTCCCGGGCCAACGGTGCTGTGCCACTCTGGCCGAAGGATGGAGTCGTCGACGACGCCGGCGAACGCGAGACCTCCCCGCCCTATCCGTCACCGCTCCGCGGGATCGAGATCCGCCTCCGCTGCTATGAGCCGACGAGCCGTCAGGTCCGCCAAGTGACGATCCGTCACACCTTCCTCCCGCACTGACTTGAGCGCAAAAAAAGCCATCCATGGCCTTTTTTTGCTTGGTCGGTCGGTGCCAACGCCAAGGGTTGGCACGACCGACGGCGTCGCGTCCGGCGACGCCTCGTCGAAGGGGAAACAGCCAATCCCCCACCTATACCACCACCGGCCTCTGCGAGGGGTTGGCCGTACCACGGGAGACGGCCTCGCCGGCCAGCGCAGCCCGGAGGGCG
>CAJBCV010000223.1 GCA_903951635.1 uncultured Planctomycetaceae bacterium | reverse complement strand
GTCATGCCAATACCTCCTGAATCACTTTGCCATGCACATCGGTCAGTCGATGATCTCGGCCACCGTAGCGATAGGTCAGACGTTCGTGATCGAGTCCCATTTGATGCAGGATAGTGGCGTGCAGGTCATGCACCGTCGTGGGATTGGAGATCGCGTTCGTGCCGAACTCGTCGGTCTCGCCATAGGTTATGCCCCCTTTGAAACCGCCGCCCGCCATGAAAATCGTGTAGCCGCTGACGTGGTGGTCGCGGCCCGTTGAGTCATTGATGGCTCCAACGGCGGGTGTTCTACCCATTTCGCCTGCCCACAAAACAATTGTTTCATCGAGCAGACCGCGTTGGTGGAGATCGGTGATCAAAGCCGCCACGGATTGCTCCGTCACACGAGCGTTCTTTTCATGGTTGAGCTTGAGATGGGTGTGCTGGTCCCACGGCGAGTTGTTGCCATCGAAACTGGGACAGGTGATTTCAACAAACCGCACCCCTGCTTCAACCAGCCGTCGGGCGCGGATGGCTTGAGTGGCGTAGAACCGCTGATGCTCGTCGGTGGAATCGACTCCATACAGCTTTTGAATGTGCTCCGGTTCACGGCTGATGTCGGCGAGGTCAGGAACAATGCTTTGCATGCGGAACGCGGTCTCGTAATTGGCAATGGCTGCTTCGATCGCTTGCGGGTTCGAGGTTTGCGCTCCGAAGGCCGCGTCCGATTCGGCCAGCAAAGCCAGCTTCTGTCGCTGCAGCGCGGGAAGATCTTGCGGAACAATGTTGTCAACCGCCGTTCCCTTGGCGCGCATCGTCGTGGCCTGATGGCTGGCAGGTAGAAAGGAACTGCCAAAGTTCTCAAGGCCGCCGTTGGGCACCCAGTCGTTGTTCAATAAAACATAAGCAGGCAGATTCGCATTCTCGGTTCCCAATCCATAAGAAATCCAAGCCCCGATACTGGGCGCTTGCCCCAGCACGCGGCCTGTATGCAGGAGCAGGTTCGATTGCCCGTGCAGCGGCAGTTCACCCACCATCGACCGCACCACGCAAAGATGATCAGCCACGTTGGCCAGATGCGGAAACAAATCGCTCACCCACAGTCCGCTCTCGCCGCGCTGCTTGAATTCCCAAGGGCACCCCAACCATACTCGGCCGGCTCCGTTATCGGACTTCTTGTTGATCCACTTCGAGCCGATCGGCTGCCCCTGATGCTTCTTGAGCATCGGCTTGTAGTCGAACGTATCGACGTGGCTGGGGCCTCCATCCATAAAGCAAAAGATGATGTTCTTGGCCTTGGCGGGCAGTGGCGCATCAGCCACCGCAGTGCGCGAAAATAGGCTTTGCAGCGCAAGCCAGCCGAAACCGGCGGAGGCATGCTGTAAAAATCCGCGCCTTGTACTCGACGAAGGGATGCGACCTGGGCACTGGGATGTTCGGTGATTCATGATGGTGTACCGTTGAAGGATATGTTAGCGGTAGTGGATGAATTCCTGGGCGTTGAAGAACGTGTGCGCGAGTTGCGTCCAAGCCGATTCGTCGGCCATGACATCCGTTGAGGTGGCGACCTGTTGCAGCAACTGAAGCCAGCCATGGCGTTCCGCCTCGCGAGGCGTACGCCCTAAAGCGGCGACGAACATGCTGTCGATACGTTCCTCGGGGCAGGTATGCGGCATTTTGACCAAAGCGGTCGCCCAATGCCGTGCCAACTGACTGACTAGCGGATCGTTGAGCAACGCGAGAGCCTGCGTTGGCACGCTGGTGACACTGCGTTTGCCGCTGGGCAGCCGCAAGTCAGGCAGGTCGAACGTCATCAGGAATTTCGGCGGAGCCATGATCGACATCGTCAGATAGAGCGAACGTCGCCCGTTTCCGTCGAGTGGCCCGGAGAAGAGTCGCTTGGCGGCGTCCTCGACCGGTCGAGATGGGTTGATCGGCCGGCCATAGAGTTGACGATCCAGCCGCCCTGAGACGGCCAGCAAGGCATCACGAATCTCTTCGGCTTCCATCCGCCGCGTCGGATAGTGGTGGCGCAGGCGGTTATCTGGGTCCGCTTGCCGGGCCGCCTCACTGACGTTTCCAGATTGCTTGAAGGTTTCGCTGAGTACAAGTTGCCTTACCAGTTGCTTGGTGGACCACCTATGTTTCATGAAGTCGCGGGCCAGCCAGTCGAGCAGTTCGGGATGCGAGGGTCTGTCGCCGAGACGTCCGAAGTCGTCAGGTGTAGAAACGAGTCCCGCCCCGAACACCCACTGCCAGACGCGATTGACATAGACCCGCGATGTCAGGGGATGTTCGGGGTGCAACAAAGACTCGGCGAGTTCCAGTCGTCCGCTGCCGGAGCTTTGCGATACGGTGTTTCGCCCAGCAAACATCTGGAGCGAATCGGGCATCACCAGGTCGCCAAGTGCGTCATAGTTGCCTCGGATGTTCAGGTGCAGCCCTGACTTGGCGAATTCTCTTTCATCCATGCTGTTGACCGAACGAGGGAAGGCGATCCCCTGTTCGACTTGCCGATACTCTGCCAACAAGGCGGCCAGCGGACTCTCAGCAGTCGCTTGATTGAGCAACAACTTGTTCATAATCAGCCAGTTCAAAACCTGTCGGTCACCCGCTCGATGCTCGCCTTGGCACCAGCGATGAATCGTCCCCGAAAGCCACGCAGTGACGCGCTTCAAAGCTTCGTCGCGCGACTTGGGGGCCGGGCCTTCATAGAGCGACTCAAACGGGTCGAGCGTCGACTGCGGAGCACCACCCACGTCATGCGTGGCGATCCCCGTGATGCTGATCCAGCTTCGCTTGTCGTAGCCGTGATCGTTGTTCGGAAGCCCAGGAACGATACCGACTCGGGCGGGAAAATTGGGATTGAGCGATGACGTTACGAAGTCGAGGGTGACTTTGGTGACACCACCCTTCATGGCCGTGTCGCCAAACCCTCGCCATGTTGGTTCGACCTGATTCAGAACTCCGACCCCTTCGTTTAGAAACGAGTTCTCATCCATCTGCAGCCAGCCACCAAACTCGCCGCCAGCCAAGTTGAGGCTGACAAACTGACCCGGCACAAGATGTTGAGGAGGCATCCGCAACGCGCCCGGCAGCTTGGATGACAATGCATGCGTGTGATAGCCGCGCGGCAGTAGCCTCGCAATCACTTGATCACCATCGAGTGCAATCAAAGGCGTCGCATCATCGACCCAGCCATGAGTCATTCCTTCGCCGTCGCTGACCCATCCGGCCGGTAACACCGGCTGGGAAAAATCCGCCAGAGTTTGAAATGCCTCGTTGGCCTTCAACCGTGCCGCTCGCGTCGTCGCCCACTCGGAGGCCAGAGCCGTCCATGCAGCCTCGATCTCCCCTTCGGCCTTTAGCAGCTTGAACATCGGATACGCGATGTCGTCGAGCGGAGGCTGTGCCAAATCAGGAACTTGTAATGGAGCTTGCCAGCCCATCGGCTGAAGCTCGACGGTGCTCCATTGTTTAGCAATCTCCTCGCCGATCCGTTCTCGCAGCTTCTTAAGCCGATCAATCACTGTGTCATTCTTCGTTGGCGCATCGGCGGGCCGACTGGCCCAACGCGGCGTGATGAACATCGCCCCGATCGCGTAATAATCGCGCTGTGAGACCGCTTCGAGTTTGTGGTTGTGGCACTTGGCGCAGGCCACGGTTGTGGCCAGGAAGACCTTGGAGAAGGCGTCAATCTTGTTGGCGACCATCTCCTGATGGACGCCGTTGTATGCCAGGCTCGACCCGTGGCGGTGTTCGCCCATGTGGTAGAACATGGGACCGATAATGCTCTCGTTAGTCCCGAGTTCAGTGTTCACGCGGGGCGGACTCACCAGGTCGCCTGCAAGCTGCTCACGCAAGAACGTGTCGAAACCAACATCGCCATTGAACGCCCGGATCAGATAGTCTCGATACTCGAAGGAACCCTTCGCGGGAATGTCCCACTCGTAGCCGTAGGTGTCGGTGTATCGCACGGCGTCCATCCAGTGCCGAGCGAACCTTTCCCCGAATTGCGGCGAGTCGAGCAGTTCATCGACCAGACTTTTGTAGGCTTCGGTCGCATCGCTCTGGCACTGCTTCAGGAACCTCTCTCGCGTGGCTGGAGTCGGTGGCAGTCCCGTCAACACGAACGAGAGGCGACGCAGCAAGACTTCCTGATCGGCGACCGGAGCGGGCCTTAAGTTCGCTGCCTCCAACCCGTTGCGAATGAATCGATCGACCGGATTCTGTGACCAGCGAATATCGGTCACCACTGGAAGCTCGGGGCTTGCGAGCGGTTTGAGGCTCCACCAGTCGAGTCGTTTCTGAAACTCGGCGGCCCAATCATTGGTCTCCGGCTGAGTGGCGGCTCCCACATCGAGCCGGGGATCAATCGCTCCTTGCTGCACCCACTCGGCCAGCAGCGCGATCTCGTCGGCCGAAAGCGATTTCTCGGGTGGCATTTGCAGATCCTTGTCGGTGTATTGCACCGCCTTGATCAACAAGCTGGCTTCTGGCTTTCCTGGCGCGAGCGCTGTGCCCGACTCGCCCCCTTTCTCCCAGCCATGCCGCGAGTCGAGACGCAGCTTCCCTTCTTGAACCTCGGCCCCGTGACATTCCATGCAGCGTGCATGGAGCAGCGGTCGAATCTTCGATTCAAAAAACGCCAGCTTCTCCGCAGTGGCTTGTCCCGAATCAACTGGCGCAGCGTAAACAAACTCTTTGGCGGACATGACATTTGTTGTGAACGCAAAGCTCAGCGGGGTCTTCACTTCCGGCCCGTCGAACACACGAAGCGGCGGCCCGACCTGCGGCGCATCGGTGTTCCAGATTGTCACTTTGCCCTGCAGGTTCGCAACATAGAGAAGTCCGTCAGGCCCGATCGTCAACCCGACAGGTGTGCTCAATCCGCCTCCTGCACCGGCCCACTCAATCGTCTGTCTGCCATCAGATCTCAGAATGCGGTTGCCGGAGGTGCTCCAAAAGGCGTGACCTTTGTCGAAGACCAAACCCCACGGCGACTGCGCACCATGTTGAGCCCAGACTTCACTCATCGTGCCATCCAGTTTCTCCGAGCTGCGGCGTAAGGCTTGCGCGACGAAATCCGTGATGTAGAGCCGCCCGCCATCGATCGCTATCTGTGTCATGCCGCCGGGCGACGCCAGCGCG
>CAJBCV010000222.1 GCA_903951635.1 uncultured Planctomycetaceae bacterium | reverse complement strand
GGGTCGTGGCCGGCCAGCCGCTCGCTCCGGAGGTGATCAAGCTCATCGAGGAGATGGGCTCAAAGGCCGGCGGGGCCGTGTTCGGCGGACAGTACGGTTTCGCGGTGCCGGCGCCAGGGGTCGACGCGCCGATCTTGTTGCCACAGTCTCCCGCGCCGAACGCCTCGCCCCTCCAGCCTCAGCCCAACCAGCTCCAAAGCAACCAGATCCAGCGCAACCAGCGGATCGTGCTTGTGAACCCCAACGTCCAGTCACAGAGCCAGTCGGTGTCGATCGTCGCCAACGAGGACGGCCGCGTCGAACTCCGCGAGGTCAACGGCAAGCGAACGGTGACGATCCTCGATAAGGCCGGTGCGCAGCAGTACAGCGGCGCGCTTGACTCCCAAGAGGACCGGGAGAAGATCCCTGCCGAACTTCGCAGTCGCGTCGAGCAGGCCGAAGCCTCGGCGGGGCCCAAAGCGGTGATCCCGCCGCTGGCTCCCCCGGTGCCGGTCGCACCGGGCGGCGATGCCGAAGGCCGTGTCAAATACTGAGGCTCGTCAACGTCTGAGAGCGGAGGGTCGATCCGCATCCAGGCAGCGGCCCGGGCACAAAAAAACCCCGTCGGCGTCGACTGGCGCCGGCGGGGTTTTTGCTTTGCGGCAGGCGCAGCTCAGACCGTCACGCTGTTGGAGGGCTTCGAGATCAGGCTCCCCCCCGAATCACTCTTGGCGCGGAGGGCGAACTGGTAGCTCCTCCCGGCCACGAGGCCGGTGACCGAGGTGGTCGTGACCACCGGGATGTCGGCGGAGCGGGTCCAGGCGGCCGTGCCAACTTGTCGGTAAAAGACGACGTAGCCGGTGAGCGGCCGGAACGACTTCGTGATCGTGTCCCAGGGCTGAACGGCATGTTGCCAGGAGAGGCTCGCCGAGCCCTGGCCCGCCGCGGTGGCGACGATCGCCGCCGGGGTGATCGGGGCCATGAGGTATTTCACGCCGTCGCTCGAGAGCTTGCTGAAGCCGGCGACATTCCTCGAGGCGACCTTGAAGGCGAACGCCTTGGTGATGTCGAGGCCGAAGACCTCGGCGCTCGTCGCCGTGCCCGCCACGTCGGCGACCTTCGTCCAGGTCGTCGTGCCGACCTGCAAGGCGTAGACGGCCGACGTCGTCACCGGGCTGCCGTTGTCGACCGCGGCGGTCCACGACAGGATCGCCTTCGTGCCATTCCCCCACGC
Source organism: uncultured Planctomycetaceae bacterium (assembly GCA_903951635.1). Taxonomy (GTDB): domain Bacteria; phylum Planctomycetota; class Planctomycetia; order Pirellulales; family UBA1268; genus QWOP01. The sequence goes on along the minus strand of CAJBCV010000222.1, from coordinate 2,025 downwards.
CGAGATCACTGCCGTCGGCGCGGCCGGCTTGCCGTAGACGGTGCCGGCGACGGGGATCGAGAACGGGTTGCCTGCCGCGCTCGAACTGATGGCGATCGAGCCGCTGACGGCACTGACGGCCGCCGTGTCGAGAGCGACGACGAGATTGGCCGAGCCGCCGGCGGGAACGCTCGTTGGCGCGGCTCCGACGAGTGTCACGCCGGCGGGGAGCGTGACGCCGGTGATCGAGAGGGGCACGTCGCCCGGATTGCTGATCGTGAATGTCTTCGACGGGGCGACGGTGCCGAGGGCCGCCGCGCCGAGGGCCACCGCCTGGGCCTGAGCGCTCGTGATCGCGGTGAGGCCATCGGCCACGGCGATCCCCGGGATCCCCACCGCGACGGTGAACGTGTCTTGGATCGAGGCCCCGGAGAGGTCGGTGCCGGTGACGGTGATCGTTGCTGTGCCGCGGGTCTGGCCGACGGCGAGTTGGAGCTTGCCGGCGGCGTCGACGACCACCGCGGCGATCGTCGGTGCGGAACTCGTGGCGGTGAGGCCGAAGGTCGTGGCAGGGGAGGCGACGACGCCCGCGGAGAGGACCGTCACGAGACGATCGGGGAGGTTTTGATAGGTGATGCCGTCGACGGAGCTCACCGGCAGCGTGGCGAAAGCGGGCGTCACGGCGCTGGCATTGACGCGGCGGAGGGCCGCGTAGGCGTCGAGGATCGCCTGGCCGTCGCCGACGACGTGCCCGAAGGCCGCATACTGGTTGCCGACGGTATCGAATGACGGATTGGCGACGACGTTGAAGAAGAAGCCACTCGTGGCGGAGTTCGGTTCGCTCGTCCGGGCGTACGAGATCGTCCCCTGCGCGTTGGGACGATTGGCAGCCCACTCGAGATTGATCGGGCTGGCGGTAGCGACGGTGCCCCAGCCCTGGGCATCGGCGGTGAAGCCACCCCCCTGGAGAAACTTCGCCGGCCCGGCGTCACCGGCGAAGTCAGTCGCCCGATGGAAGATCGACGAATCGTAGGCGCCTGCATTGACGTAGGAGAGGAAGTTGGCCGTCGAGATCGGCGCGGCCGATCGGCCGGGGATCGCCTGATCGTAGAGCTCGACAAACAGGTTCCGCACCGAGCTGCCGGTGCCCGCCTGGGTCGCCATCCCGACGACCGTTCCCTGCACGGTGACGCCGCTGACGGAGAACTGCGCGGCGGTGTCGATGGGGGCGATCGTACCGCCCGGCGCGACGATCAGATCGGGGAGCGGTCCGGCGACGGTGATCGCCATCATGTGGCGCGACTCGAGCGCTTCAGCCGTGAGACGCGGCCGGCGCTGCGCCTCACGGGTGCGCCGCCCCCGGGGGGCGATCCCGCACCAGCGGCCGAGCCGCTCCTGCCAGCCGAGTTTTTGCCGGTGCATCACCATGCCTCCGCGTCGCTCGCCCTCGAAGCCCCCGCGGGCGATGCTCTTTCCTGAAGGGAATGCCTCAGGACTATTCCTGAAGATATCCCGCGCGACGCGTGGCACCAAGCCGTGGGGCGTGCTCTGGCGGGGGCAAAATCAGTTCCTGGCCTCGGCCATGGGTACGATACGGAGGGAGAGGGGAAATGGGTCGTTGGTGCCGGCTTTGCACCCCCTCCCCCGGTGGAGCTTGCCTGTGTTCTCTTGGAACTTCCGCTCGCGCGTCGTCGCCCCGAGGACGGTTGCCGCCCCTTTGTCCGCCTCGTTGCTTGGCGCCATCCTGGCCATCGTCTGCGGCGCGGCGCGCGACGCCGGGGCGGCTGGGGACGATTCCGCCTCTCCCGCGGCGGCTGACAGCCCCCGGCCGAACGTCGTCTTGATTGTCTCCGACGATCAGCACTGGGGTGACTACGCCTTCATGGGCCATCCCCATCTGCGGACGCCCCACCTCGATCGGCTGGCGCGCGCGAGCCTGCTCTTCCGGCGCGGGTATGTCCCCTCGAGCCTCTGTTGCCCGAGCCTGGCCTCGCTGATCACCGGCCGCTTTCCCCACGAACACCGGATCGTCGGCAACGATCCCCC
>CAJBCV010000221.1 GCA_903951635.1 uncultured Planctomycetaceae bacterium | reverse complement strand
TCGATGCTCCGCTGGTAGGTGCGCGACAGCGCGATCCCCCGCAGCAACGGCCGGAGATGAAAGCCGTTTCCACGGAGCGATTCGGCCAGGAGCGCGAGGAGATCGGGGTGGGTCGGGGCGTTGTCGGGATCGAGGCCGTCGAGCGGGTGGACGAGTCCGCGGCCGTTCATCGTAGCCCACAGACGGTTGGCCATCGTGCGACGAAACTCGACGCTCTCGGCGAGCATCCGCGCAAGCGCTCGCCGCCGGCTGTGGAGCGGGACGCCGCGGACATTCTTCGCGGGGGCCGTCGTGTATTGGTCGGCTGACTCTGGGAGCGGCTCGATCGCGAGGGTGGCGCCGAACGGGACCCGCGGCCGCACCCCCTTTTGTCCTTCCTTGGTGAACACGGAGGTGTACTCGACTTCGCCGTCGGCCTTCTCCCCGAGGAACGGCTTCGGATCCCCCTCTGCCCTGAACAGGCTCGTCCGCGCGAGGAAGGCATTGAGGCCGTAAAAGTCGGCCTGATGGATGTCGGCGTTGTTGGGATGATCGTGGCACTGGGCACACTGGAGATCGCGGCCGAAGAAGATCCGCCCGATCGAGCGGGTCATCTGCACCGGCTCCGCCTCGCGGGCGAAGAAGAACGCCGCGGCGGGACGGGTCGCCGGATCGGCCCCGTCGGCGGCAAGACAGTCGCCGCAGACCTGATCGAGCGGGCGATCTGACGCGAGTGCCGTGATGAGAAACTCGCGCCAAGTCGCTGTCATGTCGGCGGCCGGAGCCTTCCGTTCCAACAACATGCCGTCGAGGAGGAGCGCGAAATGCCGGGCGTGGGCCGGCGCGGCGAGGAGTTCGTCGATGAGCCGGGCCCGCTTGTCGGGACTCGCATCGGCTAAAAATGCACGAACGCGGTCGACCGGCGGGATCGCGCCGACCAAGTCGATCGAGACGCGGCGGAGAAAATCGGCATCGGAGCAGACCGGGGCCAACGGGCCGACCGCATTCGACTCGACGATCGAATCGATGGCGGCTTCGAGGGGAAGAGCCACGCCTTCCTCGGCAGCGGCGGCAGCCCCGAAGGAGACCAAGAGGACGACGGCTATGGAGACAGCCCGTCGGATCGGACGGCCCCCAGGGAGCCACCCATCGAACGCACCAAGCGTCGCGTCGACTGTCGACATACGAGTCTCCTCGGCCCCCCTCCGGTGCCCACCGCGACGGGCCCGTGAGTTTCCGATGATACCGCCCTCCGGCGGGAGCGAGCCATCCCGGCCCTGGTCGCAGGGCTTTCCGGCAGCGCGCAAAGCCTTTCCACAAAACGACTTCGCGAGAAGATCTCAGGGGCGCTCCAAGCGGCTTTCCGGGCCGATCATCGGCCGACGCCCGCTCCTCCGCTAAGCTGGAGCGAGCGTCGATTCCTGGGGGAGAGCCCCCTGAGCAGAGGAGCTTGCCATGCCACGCTTCGGTTTGCCGTTGGTTGCCGCGCTCCTGCTCCTCGCGCTCCTCCCAGCGCTTTCAGCGTCGGCCGACCAGCCTCCGCCGCCGCGGATCGGCGAGGCCGGGCCGCGGACCGGCACGACCAATCGCTTCGGCTCGGGGACGATCACCCGCCGCTCGGATGGCTCGAGCGCCCAGACGCGTCCCTTCGGCTCCGGCTCGATCACCACGGAGCGCCGCGCGGACGGCAAGACTGTGACGGGAAACACACAGAAGTTCGGCAGCGGCACAATCACCCGGTGGTCGGATGGGACGCAGACCCGCACGCGCCCCTTCGGCTCCGGCTCGATCACCGAGGAACGGGGCCGGGACGGAAAGACGACCACCGGGAATACGCAAAAGTTCGGCAGCGGCACGATCACCAGCCGCTCCGACGGCTCCACCAGCCGCACCCAGCCCTTCGGCAGCGGCTCGATCCAGCGCGATCAGCCCGGGCGGAAGGGCTCCACACGGCGTCCGTGATCGGCGCAGCCACGCCTCACGCGACCCGCCGCCCCTCCGCTTCGAGGGCGGTGAGGATGAAGCGGATCGCGTCGGGGGCGACGGAATCGTAGTAGGCCGGGCCATGGCCGCCGGCACTGAGATCGAGGATCGCGGTGTGCGGGATGCCGAGGGCGACGAGCTTGCCGTGGAGGCGATCGGCTCCGTCGTGCCACTGCCAGTCTTCCGGGTCGCTGGCAAACCATTGATGGCGGGGCCAGTTGAGCGGATGGACATGGAGGATCGCCGTGTCCTGGCGGGCCCGTTCGACGTCTCCGTAGATCTCGTAGAGGTTGGCGAACAGGTCGCCATCGGGGAGCTTGTGGAGATCGCGGATCGCCGTGTGATAGTCGATCGCTGGGGCGATGGCGGCGGCGACGGGAAACACCGTCGGGTGGCGGTAGGACAGGCGGAGGGCGCCCTGGCCCCCCATGCTCGTTCCCACCAAGCCGATCTGCGGCGGCTTCACGCCGAAGCGGCGCTCGACTTCGGCCACCACCGCGCCGACGACAAACCGCTCCGGGGTGATCCCGGCGTCGAACTCGGGGATGATCCGATCGAGCCACCACGACCGGCCCGTGCGCGGCGCGAGGGCCCGGAGGCCGGCGGTCTCGATCGCCTCGCGGAGCCCCGTCGACTGCTGGAGCGTGCGCTCGCGGACACCATGGAGATAGATCATGGCGATCCCCGGCGCGGCCCCCGGCGGATCGAAGCATTCGCACGGGTGGCCGGCGATCTCGATCATCGACCAGTGGGGGGCAGCGGGGCTCGTCATCTGGGCGCTCGGGATGGCGGGGAGGGAAAAAGGGGGGCCCGGTCCGCCCGTCGACTGACCATGGAACTACCTTATCAAGGTGTTGGCTCCGGTCTGCCCCCTCGTTCACGAAATCGGTCCGACGATCGAGAGAAAGCGGTATTCCCCCAGGCTCCCATCGCGCATACTGCCGGGAGGATTTCCCTTCCGGTCGGGGTAGCAGGGGGAGCGATGATACCTGGGCTTCGGTCGGGCAAGGCATGGACGCTCGTCACGGCGACCGTCATCGTGGCCGTTGGCGGTGCGGTGGGGGCACAGTCCTCCCTGGGAGTGCCGCTGACTCCGGCGTTTGCGCGGCCCATTGATCAAGCCCGCTTCAGTATCGTCCCGTTTGCCACGGGGCTTGCAAATCCGACGAGCATGGCGGAGCTCGCCGACGGCTCGCTGCTGGTCGCCACGAGCAATGGCGCCCAGACCTGGATCGCGCACGACCTGTTCGGATCGACCTCCGGAGCGCTGGTGAGGCTCGTCGATGCCGACGGCGACGGCGTGGCCGACGGAGCACCGCAAGTCCTCGCGTCTGCCGGCCTCCCCGGACTCGTGACGTCGGTTCGCCGTGTCGGCAACCTCGTCGTGGCCCTTTCGGCACAGAGCGGTGGGCCGGCGATCACGGCTTGGCGCACCGGTGCGACCCCTTCCGATCCATTCACTCCTGCCGGAAAGCTCTCGTTTTCGTTCCCAAGCGGCTGGGAGCACACCAGCTATGCCTTGGCCGTGCGGCCAGTCGCGGCAGGAGGAATCGAGGTTTATTTCAACGTCGGATCGAAGGTCAACGCTGAAGCCACCTCACCTTCGGAGACGGTGGGCTTGAGCGCGTCGGATGGCGCCAGCTTCAGCAACGCGACAGGTGCCGTGCAGATGGTCGGTGATTCGATCCAGAGGGTCGTCGTGACCGATACCGGCGTCGGCTTGTCGGTAGCGGCTCCGGTGCCGATCGCTACCGGGCTTCGAAATGCGGCAGGCATGACGTTCGATGGT
>CAJBCV010000220.1 GCA_903951635.1 uncultured Planctomycetaceae bacterium | reverse complement strand
TCGAAGGCGGTGCGGGCCGAATCACGGGCGCCGGTGGTGTCGCCGGAGGCAAGCTGGGCCCGGGCCGCGCGGAGATAGCCGGCTGCCTGCTTGTCGGGGGTCGATTCCTTCTCCGCCTTCTCGAGGCGCTGCTGGACGGTCATCCCCCCTCCCTTCTTCGCGCTCTTCGTGCCGCAGCCGGCAAGGAAGAGAGGGACGAGGGTGGCGACGAACAGGAGCCGGGACAAAGAGGCAGACATGGGGTGCTCCGTGGGCAATTCAAACGCGAATCAAAACTTGAGCCGGGCCCGGGTGAGGCGGGCGTGGGTCTCGGCCATGAGGTCGTCCTCCGCCTCCTCGTCGGCGGCTTCGTAGGTGACGCTGAAGCGGAGGTAGGCCCCGCAGTCGTCCCACGGCACGGTCGACATCGAGAGATCGTGGATGAGGAACTGGCTCGCTTCCTGAGCATTGGCAAACGTCCGATCGCCCGCCCCCTTCGGCGACTTCGTGTAGAGGAAATAGGTGCCGCCGGGAACCTGGCAATCGAAGCCCACGCTGCGGAGCACGCTCACGAGCTTCTCGAGACGGCGCCGGTATTTCTCACGCACCTGACGGGGGATGGCCGGGTCGGCAAGCGCGGCGGCAGCCGCCTTCTGGATCGCCATGAACTGCCCCGAATCGCAGTTGTCCTTGACGTCGGCGAAGGCGCGGACGATCCGCTCGTGGCCGCACACCCAGCCGAGCCGCCAGCCGATCATGTGGAAGCCCTTCGACATCGAATGGACCTCGACCCCCACCTCCTTCGCCCCGTCGACCGACAGGAACGACAGCGGCTTCTCGTCGTAGGAGAGCATGATGTGGGCCGCGTCCTGGACGACGATCACCCGGTGCTTGTGGGCCCAGTCGACCACGCGGGCATAGAAGTCGCGGGTCGCCGCCTTCCCGGTGGGGCTGTTGGGGTAGCAGAGGACGAGGAGCTTCGTCCGGGCGAGAACGTCGGCCGGGATGCCGTCGAGATCGGGAAAGAAGTCGTTCTCGGCGACCAACGGCAGGCGGTGGACGGTGCCGCCGAACCAGCGCGTGGCGGTGCCGGCGACCGGATAGCCGGGAACGGTCATGAGCGTGACGTCACCCGGGTCGATGAAGGCCGCGGGGAGCATCGAGTAGGCGGTCTTCGAGCCGATGCAATGGTTGACTTCGGTGACGGGGTCGAGCGTGACGCCGAACTCCCGCTGCATGAAGGCGGCAACGGCCTCCTTGTATTCCGCGATGCCGTTGTCGGCATAGCCGCGGTTCTCGGGGCGGTCGATCTCCTTCCGCATCACCGCTCGGACGACCTCCGGAGCCATCTCGTCGTTCTCGCCGATCCCGAAGTCGAGCATCCGCCGCTCCGGGTGGTCGGCGATGGCCTTCCGCTTGGCGCGCTTGATGAGCTCGAACTTGTAGATCTCGTTCCCCTTGCCGTACTGGGCTCCGCCGATACGGGCGGCGAAGCGGTCTTGGAACCAGGGATCCTGCGGGATCGTGGGGGCGGTGGTGCTGGCCATGGCGTCGTTGGGTGGATCGGGTGTCGGAAACCGCAAAGGGGGTGAGTATAGGGGATGGCCGCAGCCTTGAGCGGTTGCTCCCGCGCCCACGGTGCATCACCCGCGCCGCCCCGGACCAACCAGCAAAGCCCCCCCGCCAGGAGGGGTTTGCTCGAGCCCGTTTGTGCGCTCGGGGGAGGGGGAAAAACGACGTTTTTCGGCCGATCAGGGGGTTATTTGATTCCGTCCCGTCGCGTGGGTTGATTGGAGGGGTCCCTTTTCCCCCACCCCCATCGGCGATCATGCACCCCAGCACTCAGGGCCCACGGGTTTTCGGACCTTTCGACGGCGATTTCGATCCCTTCGAGGACGACATCGACGCCACCGTCCTCATTCCCCTCGAACGCCGTCCGCGTCGTTGCACCCCGTCCGACGAGCGGTGCTGACGACGTCTTCAACCGGTCTGGGCCAGGCTGTGGGGGGGTTAGAGGCTCACCGCCCCGGCCACGCAGAGGAAGAGCGAGGCGAGGAAGGCCGTCAGGATCGCCCAAAACGACACCCGGTCGAAGCGGCGAGAGAGCCGCTGGTTGCCGAGCGATTCGTAGATCCACAGCGAAATCGTCGACTGGGTGAGAGACACGAGGATCGTCCCGATCCCGAGGAGGTTGATCGCGTCGGCCAAGGAAAACTCGCTCCCCTCAGGGACGTAGGTGCCCACGAGATAGGAATTGGCCACCGAGGCAAACAGCGCCCCGACGCCGAGCCCGAAGCGGGGATCGACGTGGATCGGCTTGATGAAGCAGGCCAGGAGCGCCACGGCCACCGAGACAAAGAGCGCCTGGAACATCTTCAGCATCAGCCCCCAGCCGTTGCGGTCGATGACGACCGCGAACCGGGGCTGCGACCAGGCGCCGCGCTGGTCGGCGCTGGCCCCCGGGATCCCCCGGCTCGTCTGATAGCTGTGGGCGGTTTCGACGGCGTGGGAGCGGAGGATCCGGTAGCCGGTCATCGCCACCCGGGCGCTGACGGCGCTGGCCTCCTGGTCGGGGACGAAGAGGAGATCCTGCCGGGGGTGGGCCGAGTTCTCGAACGACGCCAAGAGGAGATGCCGATCGAGGGGGAAGTTCACGATCCGGAAGATCCTCGTGTAGGTGAGCGAGAGCCGCTGGAGGACAAAGTGCTCGCCGCTGTCGTGGATTTCACGAAGGACTTTGCGGTCGGTGATCATGCCGTTGATGGCGATGAGGTGGTCGAAGGGGTCGAAGTCGGCTCCCCCCGGCGCGTCGGCATCGTCCTTCCAGCGACACCAGACATCGAGGACCCCCTTCCACTGGCTGTCGTGGAGCGAGACCTCTTCCATCGTTTCCAGATAGAAGCCGATCGACACGCGACGAGCCCGATCGGTGGGGACGTCCTCGGCCGGCGCCATGCCGGGATCGGGACTGTTCGGATCGAGCGTCGCCTCCCAGGCACGCGCCTCGAAGATCCGCGATACCCGCTGATCCCAGGCGATGAGGAGCGCCGGCACGAGGAAGAAGATGGCCAGGAGGCCGACCCAGATCGTGAGCCAGCGTTTTCGCTCCTCCGAGCGGTGGGCGGGATCGTCGGAGCGGCGGGGGGAGGGCGTCATCGCGAAGCTCCTGGAGAGATGGTGGTGGGGCGGCTGGCCCGAAGGCGCGTCAGTTCCAGCCGGGCTTCCTCGGAGGCCGGCATGTAGGCCACCGCCGATTCGAGCGCCGCCACGGCGGCTTCGGGATCGGTGTCGACCAGGGCCCGGCCCAGTTCGAGCCAGGCGGGGCCGTAGCCGGGCTCCCGCCGGAGCACTTCCCGGAACACCTCCGCCGCGTCGGCGGGGCGCCCTTGAAGGGCGATGGCCCGGCCGAGTTGGAAGCGGATCTCCACGGCCCGCGGGTCGAACTCGACCGCCCGGCGGAACGCTTCCTCGGCGGCGGCCGCGTCCCCCTTCTGGAGTTGGATCCGCCCCTCGACGAACAGATAGATCTCCGGATTTTCCTGCTCGATGCGACGGGTGAGCGCGTCGGCCTCCGCGACCGCACCGGCCTCCTCCATCTGCGACACGAGCTTGATCCGACTCCGCTTCCCCACCCGCCGCAGCGGCAGCTCCGCGGCGAGCGGATCCTCGGGCCAGGGGATGTCGGCGGGGAGGGCGGCGGTGGCAGTGAGGAGGCGTTTGGCCTCGTCGCGCTGTCCCTGCCGGGCGGCGACCTGCGCGGCAAACTGCCGGGCGCTGCGGCGCGTCGAGGGATGGTCGATCGCCGTGCCCAGGGCCGCAGCCGCCCCGTCGGTATCGCCGGCAGCGAGGAGGAGCCGGGCCAGGCCGAGGTGTGCCCGGGCATGATCGGGGGAGACCGCCAACAGCGATTCGTAGTCGGCCCGGGCTTCGTCCCCGCGGCCGAGCGTCACGAGCCACTCCGCGCGCAGCAAACGCGGCCAGACAGCCTTCGGGTCGCGGCGGATCGCTTCCTCCATGAGCGTCACCGCGTCTGCGGGAGCGAGGTGGGAACTGGCGGCCGCGGCGAAGAAGGGCCACCGCCAAGAGCGCTCGTCGAGCGCCGTCGCCCGCCGGAAACAGTCGACCGCCTCCCTGCCGTAGGACTGCGCGTAGAGGACGAGGCCCAGATCCCCCCAGGCCTCGGCGGATGCCGGTGTCATCCGCACCCGCGCCTCCGCGTCGTCGATCGCCAGCACGACCAGCGGATCGGCCGTGGCAAGATCGGGGTGGGGAATCGAGGGGGCGCTCGCCCAGCTCCAGGCGGCAGTGGCAGCGGCCACGAGCAGCCCGCAGCCGAGGAGTTGCAGCCACCAGGGGAGCGTCTGAATCTGCGCCGGCAAGGAAAGCGAACCGGAAGCCGGGCGGGGGGCGGTCGGCTGACTGGCACTGCCGGGAGGGGTAGCGCTGCCGGCGGGGACGGCGGAGGCGTGGGCTCGAGACCGATCCGGCCGTCGGCGGCTCATGGGGGAGCGCCCTCCCCACGGCGGACGACGATCGCCTGGTCGACGCCGCCGCCGGGGAAGCGCTCGCAGGCGCCGTCCGGCCAGCGGACGTCGATCGCGTCGATCGCCCCGGTCTCCCCGATCCCGAAGTGGGCCCGGGGATCATGGCTGCTCAAATAGCTCGAGCCCGGCTGGAGGTGGCGCTGCCACGATTGCCCGCCGCCGGTGAGCGTCACCACGGCGCCGAGGGCATCGCGCGACAGCGCCGGATCGAGGGCGCGAACGGTGAGCCAGTGGCCGCGGCGCGGGGCGACGTTTTCGAGGAGCAGCACC
>CAJBCV010000219.1 GCA_903951635.1 uncultured Planctomycetaceae bacterium | reverse complement strand
GGATCGGCGAGATCGCTCGTGCAGCGCCAGATGGCGAAGCCGTGGCCGACATCCTGATTCGTCACCAGGAACACATGCTCGGCCGTGACCGCGACGCGGTGGATCTGCCGCACCCGTTCGATCGCCTCGTCGACGACCTGCTCGTCGGTCATCTTCTGCCGCGATTCGACCTGGGTCTTCATCGATTCGCAGGAGTTCTTGTAGAGCTCGACCATTTCCTTGGGCTGGAAGCCGGGATCGCCTTCCTTCTTCCCCTCAAGCTCCGCGACCATCTCTTCCTGCATCTTCATGCTCTGCTTGTAGCTCTCGATCTCGGCGGCATGGCGCGTCTTCACCTCTTCGACAAACTCTTCGCGCCCTTCCGGCGAGAGCGTGAAGTGAGGGGCATCGGCAGCGGCGAGTTTTTCGCCGTCGGCGGCAAAGTGAGCGACGTTCGAGCCCCCCACCACCCACAGCGACCCATCGGGGCCGGGGTTCACGGCGCGCGGCGAGAAGTCGAGCGGCACCGAGCGCTCCTCGCGGCCATCGGCCGAGAGCCAGACGAGCCGATTGCCGACGGTGGCGGGATCATGGGTATCGACGACGGCACCATAAGCGTCGGCCTGACCGGTGACGGCGGCGAGCCGCCCTTCCCCGAGCGAGCAGAAGCCGAGAATCTTTCCGTAGGCGGGATCGATCGTGATCGACCGGGCCTCTCGGTAAGGGGCGGTGGTGCGGAACTCGTCGAGCGATTCCCGCTCCTTCCGCTGCTGCTCCTCGTATTGCTTGAGCGCGTCGCTGGATCCACTGAGCGCCTCGATCACCGCCACGCCCGCCGGCCGGATGGCCTCGGGCTTGCGGCTCGCGAAGCCGAACCAGGCGAGGATCACCGCCACCACAAACGCAATCGTCGAAGAGCCGCTGTTCATGGGTCTGTTCCTCGTGTGCCGATCGAACCCCCGCCGCTGATCAACAGTCTACAGCCCCCCCTCCGGCCGGGGAATCGCTGATCGGCCGGGTTTCCCGAGGCAACAGGGCCCGATCACCCGATCTCGCGCTCCTCGAGTCGCCAGAGCACGCCGATCCGTATTCCCAACCCGACGGCGAGGACGGCGCCGGCAGCCAAAAAAGCCGTGAGGAGTTCGACCGGCCTCGACACCGAACTGGCAAGAGCGACCGCGGCGCCGATCCCCGCCGCCACGAGAAGCACGACCATGAGCGTGCCCACCACCAGCGGCCAGCGCGTGACGGCAAGGAGGAGGACCATGGCGTGGGTCATGACGAAAATGCCGACAAGCAGCACACAAGCGACACACCACGCCCATCCCCCAACGTCTCTCGACAAGCCGAGCGCCAGCGCGACGCAGACCGCGCCGAGCGCCGCGGGAAGGACAAGATCGCGGGCAATCGCCTGCCGTAGCCCCCGCCAATAGCCGGCACGTGACACCGGCCGGAGGAAATCGATGACAAGGCTGCCGCGTCGCTGGCCCCACATCCCGGCCGTCTGGGCGATTGTCATGACGCACGCCTGCCAGGCGAACGCGGCAATCACCCCTGGCAGGAATTGAGTGATCGGCGGCGGCGGCTGTCCGGTGCCCCGCGCGATCACCACGGGGATGACCCACATCATGCCGACCATCACAGCCAACATGATTGCCACCATCAGCAGCTGGATCCGCGGCTGCGAGCGCCTGAGCATCTCGCCGTAGGGAGCGGGCACAGGCCTGCCGATCTGCCGATCGACGCCCAGTTCAGCCAGTTTCAGCTGCCAGCTGGCAAAGCTCCCGGCGGGCTGCTTCGGCAACGTCCCTTGAGTGGCATCGATCACGAGCCCAGGGGGACTGGCAAGCCCCAGGCTCGAGAGGATCCGGGGCAGGCGTGCCTGTCGGGCGAGCTTCCAGGCCGCCGCCGCGATCACGGCCGCCAGCGTCATCGCCGCGAACCGCGGCATCGCCCCCGAAAGCCAGCGATCGGCAATCCAGGGAACGAGCAGGGCCGTTGCTGCGGCAGCCAGGCCGGCGATCAACTCGACGCGCAGGACGATCGACGAGATTCTGCCGGCGATCCCTTCGACCTCCCCGAGCGTGCCCCCCGCCACGAGCAGCGTTGCGAACAGCGCGAGCGTGAGCGCCGGCACCCAGGCGACCCCGGCCGACACGAGAACGGCCACCATGATGCCACCGCAGGCCGCAGCCACCGCCATCGACCAGAAGAGATGGGGCGCGAGCCTCCGGGGGAGCATCCAGGCAAGCGACGTCGAAAGGAGGAGCGACGACTGAAACCAGAATGCAAACGGCAGGTACATCCCGAGCAACGTCGCCCAGAACGCTGTCCAGACCCGCGACGAGCGGTAGGTGCCCGCATGAACCGCCACGCCCGGCAGCGCCCGGCGAAGTTCGTTGACCTGCCGCGTCATCGCCGGCTCGTCTGCGGCCTGATACGCCCCGGCGACAACCACCGCCCGGAGGTTCGGCATCCGCCTCAAGCTCTCAATCATCCCCGGAGTGAAGCCGATGTCGAACCAGGTCTGGATGGCGAGGACGCGGAGCCGGGGCGAGCCGTCGGCAAGCGTCCGCAGGTTCTCTTCGAGCCGCCCCCATCCGATGGCGAGGACCTCGATCTTCGGCAGGGGCGGCAGAAGGAGATCGAACGACCCGCCGGTGCCACGGAGATCGAGCTCGCGCAGGTGCGGCAGCCGCTCGAGCGCCGCGCGGGCGATTTTCGGGAAGCGATTGAGTGTTTCAGGGTCTGGGCTCGAGACATTGGGAAGCGAAAGGACCTCGAGCGCCGTGTGGTCACCGATCCGTTGCCAGCCCTCTTCCGAGAGCATGTCGGGGGGACTCATCCAGAGTTTTTCGAGCGCCG
>CAJBCV010000218.1 GCA_903951635.1 uncultured Planctomycetaceae bacterium | reverse complement strand
GAGATGAAGGAGGAGCATCGCAAGCTCGCCGTGGCGATGGCGATCGTCATGGATCGCTCCGGAAGCATGGCGATGACGGCTCCCGGCACGGGGCGGACGAAGATGAGCCTCGCCGACGACGGCGCTGCTCGGTCGATCGAGCTCCTCGGCGAGAACGACTTCGTGGCGGTGATTCCCGTCGATTCCTCCCCCCATCCCCTCTCCGACGGGCTCGTCGCCGTCGGCCCCAACCGCAAGCAGCTCATCAGCGCCACGCGGAGCGTGACGAGCGGCGGCGGCGGCATCTACTGCTACACCGGCCTCAAGGCGGCCTGGGCGATGCTCAAGGACGCCGAAGTCGGCCAGCGGCACGTGATTCTCTTCGCCGATGCTGCCGACGCCGAGGAGCCGGGGGAGTACAAGGCGCTCCTCGCGGAGATGACGGCGGCGAAGTGCACCGTGAGCGTCATCGGCCTCGGCTCGGAGAAGGATTCCGACGCCGAGTTCCTCCGCGACGTCGCCCGCCTCGGCAACGGTCGGGTGTTCTTCAACGCCGATGCCGCCGAACTGCCGGCACTCTTTCAGATGGAGACGGCGACGATCGCCCGCTCCGCGTTCCTCGAGGACCCCGTCGGTGTCAACGGTACTCCCGGCTGGCTCGAGATCGCCGCCAGCCCGCTCGACTGGCCGGCGACGATCCCCGCCTACAACCTCGTCTATCTCAAGCCCCAGGCCGCGCAGGCCGCCGTTTCGACCGACGACTACGCTGCCCCCTTGGTCGCCTTCTGGCAGCGGGGCACCGGCCGAGCCGCGTCGATCGCCTTTCCGTTGGGCGGGGAGCGTTCCGAGTCGACGCGGGCCTGGGAGGGCTGCACGGCGCTGGTCGGCACGCTCGGCCGCTGGCTCGTCGGCCCATCAGCCCCGGAAGGGGTCGGGCTGCGCACGACCGTCGACGGCAGCCTGGTCCGGTTCGAACTTCATCACGACGAGTCTTGGGCCGATCGCCTGGCGGTCGCCGCGCCGCGGCTCGCGGTCGCCCGGGGCAGCGGTGGGTCGAGCGCCCCGATCCCCTGGGAACGGATCGCCCCCGGAACCTACGGCGCCTCGCTCGAACTCACCGACACCGACTTCCTCCGCGGGGCGGTGACCGTCGGCGATGCCGTTCTCTCGGCCGGCCCGCTCGACGTCACGGTCGATCCGGAATGGACGTTCGATCCCCGCCGCCGCGATCAGGTCCGCGCCGCGGCGCTGGCCAGCGGCGGCGGCGAGCGAATCGACTTGAGCGACATCTGGACAGCCCCGCGGCCGGTGGCCTGGCAGGGGCTGGGGCGCTGGCTCACGCCGCTCCTCCTCCTCGCGCTCCTCCTCGAGGCGCTCCAGACGCAGACGGGATGGAAGCTGCCGCGTCGGCGGCCAGCGTGAGCCGCAGGCTGCTAGCGTCCGCCCAGCCGCCGATTCACCTCGAGGGCGATGACCCGGAAGAAGAGCCGGGGCGAGAGTCGTTTGATCCACCAGATGACGCGGGCCTTCGCCGGAAGGATGACGTACAGCTGCTTCCGGGCCATCGCCCGGACCGCCGCATCGGCCACCGCCTCCGCCGTGAGCTTCGTGCGCGTGAACTCTCCCCGGGCGATCCGCCGCTCGGCGGGGCTCGCGAACCGGCCGTTGTCGATCAAGGCGGTGGGGAAGAACGACGGGCAGAGGACCGTCACCCCGACGCCGTGCCGGCCGAGCTCGGAGTGGAGCGTTTCGGAAAACGACACCACCGCCGCCTTCGTAACGTTGTAGGCCGCCATCCCGGGAAACGACCCGATCGCCGCCAGCGACGCGGTGTTGATGACGTGGCTGCCGCGCGGATTGCGTTTCAGCCAGTCGACACACACATGACACCCGTGGATCACGCCCCACAGATTGGCATCGACGATCCAGCGCCAATCCTCGAGCGAACAGCGTCCCACATCCCCCGACACCGCCACGCCGGCGTTGTTGACGAGGAGATCGAGGTGGGGCCACTCGTGCTCGAGCCGCTCCCGGAGGGCTACCCACGCCGCCGGATCGGCGACGTCGAGCGGCTCGACCCGGCCCGTGCCGCCGGCGGCCTCGACACGGACAAGCGTCTCGGCGGCCCCGGTCAGATCGATGTCGCAGATCGCGATCGAGTAGCCGTCGCGGGCGAGGCGTTCGCAGAGAGCCCGCCCCAGGCCGCTCGCGGCCCCGGTGACGATCGCCGTGCGACGGAGGCCGCCGTTCTGGGAAGCGGCGGTGGCTCGGCTCGTCATCTCGGCGCGGTGTCGGCTCATGGCCGAGGGCGACGGCAGCGGTGGAGCGACATGATCGCGTAAGCGGTGCCGTACTGCTGGTGGTAATTGTAGAGCGGATAATCCCACCACGAGCCGTCGGCATCCTGAACGTCGACGAGGATCCGCGCGAGGTGATCCTGGTAGAAGGGACGCTTCTCCACCGGGAGCTCCTCGATGACGCGGGCGGCGTAGTAGTGGCCGAAGTAGTAGAAGTAGCCGGCCACCTGAAAGAACGACTCGTGGGGGATCGGCCGCTTCCGACCGAGGTCGAGCCAGCCGTTGCGGGTTACAAGCCGATCGAGCCAGTCTTCATAGACCTGATCGGTGATCTTCTCGTTGCCCCACAGCCGCAGCGCCAAGTTGCAGGCCTGGCTGCGGCCGAGGCTCCCGGCAGGCCGGTTGATCCCACGGCGCGGCTTGTTCCGCAGGTAGGTGCCGTAGAGGTAGCTGAAGTCGGGGAGCATCTGCAGCTCCGTCGCCTCGACGGCTCGCTTAGTGAGCTTTTCCGGCGGCGGCACGCCGATTCCCCGGGCATCGGCGAAGGCGACGAGGACCATCGCGTTGACGAAGCTCGTCGATGACGAGGCCGGCCGCTGCGTGCCGTTCTTGAAGTCGTAGTAGCCCCAGCCCCCTTCGGCCGATTCATACTTCTCGAGCTTCTCGTACTGCCCGCGGATCAGTCCCTCGATCCGCTCGCGCCGGGGCGCGTCGTCGGGCTTGCGGCCGTGCATCGCCACGAGGGCCTGGATCCCGTAGCCGTGCGCCCAGACGTTGTAGATCAGCATCGGATTGTCGCGGCGGACATTTGGCAACTCGTCGAAGAGCCACTTCTCGCCGCGGGCGATCGCCTCGCCGACCTCCGCCGAACCGTCGTCCTCCTCGATGAGCGCCTGGACGCACATCGCCGTCGTCGCCGCCCGGAAGCCGAGGTGGGAGCCGATCCCAGCGATGATGTTGAGATCCTTCGTGTTCTCCGCCGAGCCGAACGAGCCGTCGGGATTCTGAATCCCGACGAGGAACCGCCGCCCGCGGTCGATGGCGCCGTCGATCTCGGCCGGCGACATCGACGCCGGCCCCTTCGGCCGCGGAATCGGATCGCGATCCTCTGCCACGGCGGTGCCGACGGCCGGCGCCTCTTCGGCCCGCGTCGCCGGAGCGCAAGCCAGCACCAACGACCAAGCTCCCACCATCACCGCGATCCGTGCCGATGTCATCGTTGTTCCTCGCCCTCGTTGGCTGCTGAAGCCTGTCCACGCCTGCCCGGGCTCAAGGCCGGCTCGACCGCACGACATCCCCGGCCGCGATCCCCTCGAGGATCTCGGTCTTTCCGCCGCTGGTGCGCCCCGTCTTCACGACGCGCTTCTCGGGCGCCGCGCCATCCTTCCCCGGCAGCCAGACGATCTTCCGACCATCCTCGTCGCGGAAGACGGCCGAGGCCGGCAGCGTCACCGCATCGGGCCGGGCGTAGACCTGGCAGCGGGCGTTCCCCGTCATCCCCGGAAGCGGCTTCACGCCGCCGGCGGGCACCGTGACGGCAAACCGGGCATCGACCTTCCCGTCGCGCGGCACGAGCGTCGCAGACTCGAGCGTCACCGCCCCTTCCGCATCGGGGAAGCCGGAGAGTTCGACTCTGCCCTTGAGCCCGGGGGCAAGGAGATGGAGATCCTTCTCGTCGACCTTCACCCGGAAGGCGACCCTTTCAGGATCGACGACGGTGAACACGAGATCCCCCACCGGCGCTCCCTGCCCGACCGCCGCCTTGGCGGCCACCGCCGCGGTCGTCCAGGCGCCGTCGTGCTGCTTGCCGTAGTAAACGATGCCGGAGCGGGGTGCCTTGAGCGGCATGCCGGCCCGGTCTTGTTGGAGGTCGCGCATCTTTCGCAGCGCCTCCACCCGGTCGCGTTCCGCTTTTTTGAGCGCCAGTCGCTTCTGTTCGAGAGCGAGGGCCGACGTGGCCCGCGTCTTCTCGAGCATCAGCTTCGCCTTCTCGGCTGCATCCTTGAGGGCCGCTTCCTTCCGCGGCACCTCGAGCGTCAGCGCCGTGTCGGTGTCGATGCCGGCGCGACGGAGGTTGAACTCCCCCGATTCGACCTCGAACCGCGTCCGCTGGAGGATCATCTCCTCGGTCTCCTCGGTGAGATCCTTGTCCTTGTACATCTTCTCGAGCTGCCGCAGCTCCTCGCTGGCATACTTGAGCTGCTCCTCCGACCCTTTCAGTCGGAAGCGAGCGGAATCCTCGGCGAGCGTCCGACCGACAGCGAGAAACCTGGCCAGATCCTCGGTGGCGACGAGCGTGTCGCGCTCCATATCGGCGAGCTCCAGCGGCTGGAGGGCTTCGGTCACCGGCAGTTCGCGGCGGGCGATCTCGAGGGTCTTCTCGCCGAT
>CAJBCV010000217.1 GCA_903951635.1 uncultured Planctomycetaceae bacterium | reverse complement strand
GATCCTCGATCTGGAGGTCAACAGACTCCACCCGCCAGGAGTCATCGAGGCCAAGCGAACGGGCGTAATGCGATTGAAGTGTGTCCATTTCGGCACTCTACCCAATCGTCGGCCCTCCATGAATCGACCGCGGCGTACCACGGAAATCCCCGAAGAGCCGAGCAAAGTGGCCTCCGGTTAACTTTCCCAGACTTCTCCGACTCCTTTAGCCCTGCCTCTCCTGCCAGCTCTACCACTGCCCTACTTGCAACAGCCGCCTCAGACACCGACGATCAAGAACAGACTAAAACCGAGATAACGCATAAGCACTAACGCGTTACTTCACAGATATACTTTTTTCATGCCGTTCTTTTGTTCGCCTCAGCCTTGCCGCCCCCATAGTTTCAGCGCACGATCTCTGGCCAGCAGAACTCTAGCCTCAGCTTTCGGATCATCACACTGAATGACTATTCGCACACGATGGAAGCCTTCCCCCACCCCCCGACACGCCCTCGCCACCCACTCAACAGCACAGCGCCAGTTACCGTAGGGTATCTCAATTCTTATTACTGATCCAGAAACGGTGAACCGTATTCCACCGTGCTCTTCTCGTGCAGCAAACAACTCGGCGACTTGACTGTCGCGGAACTGTGGAAATAACCCAACAGGAAACATACCCGCAGCGGGATTTTCACGACCAAGCAAATCAGTCAAAGCCGCAATTGCTTCAACGGCATCCAAATCAAGACTTATAAGAGCCATCAAGCACATCCTCTAGGGGCATGACAAAATCGAATCAACGCTCGTTACGGCGATGGTCGCGCAACTAGCGTTGTGGCCGCGAGCCATTGGTGGCCGATCGGCAGGCGGCCCGAGATACAGAAAATCGTCCAGGGCCACAGGCTGCCTGTTGCCCTCACTCGCTATCGCGTCACTCAGCCTTCGTTTACACACTCCCACAGCCACTGTTCTACTAGACAGTGAACGGCCGTTGGCGAAGAAACGACGCCGAGATATCTCCAACAAAGGAAAGCTGCGGCGTCTGTTCCGGGGTGCGGTTCATTGAGTGCACTATCATTCTATGAAACGCCTCATAATCGCCGACAAACGCACCGTCTCGCCACACAGCCTTGAGATGCGACGTGAAAGCCCCGTTAAAAACACCGTCTTGCGACAACTGATTATCCTGGCATCCAGAGAGCAGGATACCAGAAGCCTTGACGCGATCTTTTGCACCCGAGAGCGAAGGCGAGCTTAAAATGCCGTCATAAAAATCTTTATTGGCCTGATACACGCTCCTTGCCACATCCGCCGGCATGGACCTGAAAACCACCGAGTCTTCGCTGGACACCAGTTCGCGAAAACGGCCCGCAATTGCTACTCTGGCCTGGCTAAATTGCGTGACCAACGAAGCTCTCGCCACACTGCCACTGTGGCAACTGTCAGAAACAACGAGCAATCGCACGCCCTTCTCAAATCGACCAAGCAACTCATTGATCTCATCGTCCAGCACCTGACCGTCATACAGGCACCACGTTTCATCCATGGAATCGGGCTCATCGCCATCCCGGTCAGGCAATTGCCCACCGTGCCCTGAATAAGTCAACAACAGAATGTCGCCTGCATGCAGAACGGATGCCGAATCTGCCAACTCCGCCCAAACAGCCGAGCGTGTAGCATCGCTAGTGAGAAGCACTTTGGAACGAAAACCCTCCCTTTCAGCAATGTTCTTCATGTCAACTGCATCTGCTTCGCACGCCTTCAACACACCATCCCACCCGGCATAACGAGATGGATCTACCCGATTTAAACCCAAGTGAATCGAATTGCCTTTTGGCATAACCGCGTCCTTCTGAAGTGCTATGAGTTTATAAGCCGATAACGCCAGAGACACTAAATCCGACATGAAATAGTCACCGACCCACTTGCACCACCACTCCCACCAGAGGCAGTCCCACTGATCGTGCAGTCCCTGCCTTTAGCATGGCCCGCCTGCGCCGCGACCAGCGACCTAACCGCCTCATGCGAATACGCGGCCATCCATTTTTCAATCGCATCTTTTGTCGAGACGTCGACATCGTTGGCTTCAAAAACAATCAGACACTTAGCCATCACAAAGACCTCCCTTATGAAATTCCAAAAGAACACAAAACCGCAACTCTCCACAGCAAGCCCGCTTATCAGAACCGAAGTTCCCTCAATCGCGCAATCTGGTTTTCAACGTGACCTGAAGACATGCTCTTACTTTCTAAATATTCCCTCAGAGCCCCAGCAATGTCATCCATCGTCGCTCCAGAAAGAATCGCGTTCACGACCATCTGGCACGTGCGAATCTTGTTCAAGTAGTGCCCCCCTATAATGCCATCGGCTGCAGCTACACACCCCGGCACCAGCGATCGCCACTCCCAACTTGCTCTTGGCGCTAAAGCATTATCAATTCCCTCCGACCGCACGCCGTCCTCGCTACCAGTACCATTACACTGGCGACAAACAATTGACCCAACGCCATTGCAGCCGTTGCACTTCTCTTTATCGTCCCCGACGCCAATTACTCCAGTGCCATTACAGTTGTCGCACACAAAGCAGCCAGTTCCGTTACAGTTTGAGCAAGTGGTCATTGCCTGCTTCTCCTTTTGCCTGACGATCACTATTTGCGTAACTAAGAGGCGCTGACAGAACCCAGATCGGCATGTGATTTGCGCACGGCCCCTTCACAGCCTTTGTGATCCATGAAGGGCTCCAGGCTGGCAGGCACTCGGATGCCGGATGGGTTCCTCGCGGAACAGGAGACTCTGCTGACTGCGTAAGAGCCCATAAAGCCGGAGGACGGCAGCCCTAGGGGGCAACACCGCGTGGTGACCAAAGACCCCCGGTATGCACTCGCGATCGAATGCCGATGGGAGAACGCGCCAGTCGAGCTCGGCTGTTCGGGGCGCACCGCTCACCACAGACTTCGACGATGGATCGAAGCTAGAGCCTGAGACGATCTCGACACACACCTTCCCATGCTGCTCGGGAAGGCCGGCATTCTCGAACCCGAGATTGCGATCGTCGACAGCGTCAAGGTTCGCGAATTCGGCGGCTGTGCCGCCACCGGCCCACGTCCAGTTGACCGCAGGAAATTGTCGGCAAAGCACACTCTCTTCCTGGACTGAAACGGCGTTCCGCTCGGCACCCACACCGCGCTGGCGAATGCCAGCGATCACGGCCAGATCCGGCAAGAAGTCGATGACTCCCCAGGTGTTATTGGCAATCGCGGTCGGCTGCACAGCCATCTGAATGTCCTCGTCGCGGCTCGCTAATACGACAGCGACGCGACCCGCGATGCCCTCCGTGCTTAGGGCATTGAGCCGGTCATCACTCGTCGCGGAGAGCATCGCTGAAGCAGCCTCATTTAAGCTCGAAGGGTCTTCGACCGAACGAACACAGGACTCCGTCGCATTCGCGCCCGATACGAACGGCTCCTTACCGTCCAGCACGCCTGGGATGAGGTCGCCGCAGCTATTTTCTTTCTCCGCATCACACGGCGGCGGGGCGCTTCTCTCGGGCGTGTTTTTGGAGTTGCCCTTAAGACGGCCAGATCCTACCAGTCCCTTAAGGGTAGTCAACAGCCCACTGGCGGGGATAAGTGTCCGACGCCTCCCCATGCCCGCCGCCTGAGAACGACGCACGCTCACTAAAGAGCGCGATCCCCAATGGAATAGGCGTAGGCTGCCTGAAAAATCGGACGCAATTTTTTTCGGTGACCGAAAAAGGCTGATTTCAGCGGCATTTCTGAGGGGCGTGGCGGCCAGCGGGCGCGGTGACTTCTCTCAACTCGGACTTCAGATCGGGCCCCTGATAGCCCCTGTTAGATCTTCGTGAAACGCGTTGGCCTCATCGTTTCGCGTGCGGCTTCCCTCGATCGGGTCGCGTAGCAGCGGCTACCGCAAGCTAGGGCGGGCTTTCTTCCGCGGCGCCGTCCGGTGCTCAGAGCCGTCGCCCCGGCTTCCGTCCGGCCGGAGAGCACGATGCCTCTCAATCACGCTCCCTGCGGATCCGTGCATGGACCTTCGATGCTGGGATCGGCTTCGATCGACGGGCCGTGCCCCGCCAATGTGCGGCCGATGAAGCCGCGGAGGATCGGTAGACCCGCGATGCGGGCCTCAAGACGGCTGACCGGCGGGGCAAAGCGCTGCCCCGGCCGGCAACGTCATCAGAGGCTGAGCCACGGCTGCCGCAAGGTTCGTCGGGTCAGGAATCGCCCAGGGCCGGCCCAGCCGTCCGAGAACCGGCTGGGGATGCTCAACCACCGTCCACGGTGAGGCAGCAGCTCACGCCAGCCGCCGATAAAGTCCGGCGTTCTTCTCGAGCACCCGCCCGGCGGCAACGCGGAACTCGCCCGCCGACCGGTCGAGAAGCTCCCCGACACACCGGGCCAGATACTCTTCCAACGGGATCCCCGCCTGGTCGGCCCGGAGACGAAGCTCGCTGACTTGGTCGTCGCGAAGGGGAATCGAAACGGCCGGCATCGGAGAATCTCCCTCGGCCCGCAGCCCCTTGGGGACGCTCGCCCGCAGGGCTCACAGCGAGGCGGTAAACCCACCAGCCAGAGCGGCCGGCGGGGGAATCGTTCCCAGGGAAAGAAGAACCCCGGAAATGCCCGAGAGAGGACTTGAACCTCCACCCAGTTACCTGGACAAGAACCTGAATCTTGCGCGTCTGCCAATTCCGCCACTCGGGCAAGTGGCCGCTTTCGCGACCCCCGAATGCTAGCAGGGGACGCCCCGGAAACAAGGCGCCCCGGCCACCGCCGCTCGCGGCG
>CAJBCV010000216.1 GCA_903951635.1 uncultured Planctomycetaceae bacterium | reverse complement strand
GCCCTACAAGGCGTGCGACTACGCGGCGGCAGGGCTGGCGCTTGTCAACGCGCTCCCCGGTGAGCTTGCCGAGCTCATCGATCGCCATCGTGCCGGCCTCCCCTATAGGGCCGGCGATCCGGCGTCGTTGGCCGGGGCCCTCGGTGAGCTGGCCGCCGATCGCCGCCGCCTTCTCGAGCTCCGCCAAGGGGCCCGCCGCCTCGCCGAGGATGCCTTCGACCGCGAACAGACCTATCCCCGGTTCGCCCGCTGGCTCGAGTCGCTTTCGCGGTGACGGGATGGAATGCGTCGTCACCGGAGCGCGGGGATTCGTCGGTCGTGGTCTCCTCCCGGTGCTCGCCGCCGCCGGCCATGTCGGGATCGCCACAGGCCGAGCCGTGCCGACCGATCTCCCCGCCGGGTGGCGGGGCGCGACGCGCGGCGACTGCCTCCGCCAGGCGCCGAGCCCACTGCCCGACGCGGTCATTCATCTCGAGGTCGAGCAGACGGTGCCCAAGCCGTCGGCGGCCGATCCAGGGGCCGTCGATCGGGTCAATGTCGGCGGGACGCGCGCTTGGCTCGACTGGGCAGCCGAGCATGGCGTCCGCTGCTTCGTGTTCATCAGTTCGATTCAAGCCGCGGTGCCGGCAAGCGCACGCGGCACGGAGGAGAGCCCGCTTTCAAGCGCCGCCACGTACGGCGGGTCGAAGGCCCGGGCGGAGGCGGAAGTCCGCGCGTGGGCGGAATCCGGCGCGGGGCGATGCGCGGTCATCCTCCGCCCTGCGGCGGTCTACGGTCCCGACCCGGCCTCGAATCTCCTTCCCTTCGCCCGCCGCGTGATCGCCGGCCGACGATCCCTCGTCGGTGCCGGAGCCACGCCCCGATCGGTCGTCTCTCGGACGAATCTCACCGCAGCGATCGCGTTTGCGCTCGCCGCTCCCAAGGCCGGCTGTGCGATCTACCAGGTCTCCGATCCGCAGCCGACGACGGTCGTCGACCTGGCGACAATGATCGCCGAGCTGGCCCATGCCCCACCGCCGCGGAGCATCCCGCGTTGGCTTGCGGCATGCGCCACGCCGATCGGCGATCTTGTCGGGATGGTCACGGGGCGCGAGCTGCCGCTGTCGAGCGCCCGGCTGACAGCCCTTCAGTCAGCGAGCCATTTCCCCTCCGATCGGCTCGTCGCCGCGGGATTCGTCCATCCCCAATCGACCCGGGAGGGGCTCGCCGAGATGCTCGCCTGGATGGCGCGGCCTGCCCAGGCAACGGTCTCCAAGCCGCCCCTGCAGGGGTGACGCTCGCCGGCCGGAGCGCCGTTATTCTCGCGGCCGGCCCCCGAAAAAGCCCGCTTCGGGGCGTTGGCCACTTGTCCCTCGGGGGAGGGGGCATCGCGTCGGTCGGGAGGGTCGTAGCGTGGCCGCGGCAGGGAAGTGGCGCGGGGAAAGCGTCTTTTTCGGGCTTTGCCGGCCCCGAGCAGATAATCTTTGGAGGAGCGATGGTGGCCGGCCGGGAGCGCCGCAAATCCAGCGCTTTCCGCCCGGATGCCCGCCGATGGCGTATGTCACCCTCAGAGTCCTGCACGGCGCCGACCGTGGCAAGGTGTTCGAGCGCCTTCCCACCCCGGTCACGATCGGCCGCGAAGAGGGGAATACGATCCAGCTCAACGACGAACGGATCAGCCGCTACCACCTCAAGTTTCAGGAGGACAACGACAAGATCGTCCTCACCGATCTCGAGAGCACCAACGGCACGAAGGTCAACGGCGAAGACATCCAGGTGCGGATCGTCCGCGACGGCGACATGATCGCGCTGGGCCGATCGCTCCTCTTGGTCGGCTCGCAGACCGACATCGATCGGCGGATCGCCGAGATCGCGTCGCGCCTTCCGGCCGGCGACGAGGCCCGGGCCCGGGATCTCGGCCAGCGTCTGCGGAAGATCGCCGGCGCCAATCCCGATGGCCCGCCCGATCTCGCCGACTTCCCCCCGCCGATCCTCCCCGGTCAGCTCCCGCCGCTGCCGGAGCGGATGAGCCCGGCGCAGTCGGCCGAGTTTGTCGAACTCTTCGACCACGTCCTCGCCGTGCTCCGCGAGGCGAGCGAAGGAGCGGTGGTGCGCCCCGGCGCCGAGAGCGTCGAGATCGACTTTGCCCACTGGCAGGGGATCCTCGATCTGCAGGGGAAGCTCGCGGCGATGCTCCGCTCGATCGCCGAGCCGCGCGACCGCTGAACTGCACGCTCTCCTGCGGGGCGCGGCCGCGCCACGGGGGTGGGCCGGAATCGGAGGCCCCGCGCGGTACACTCCGATCCCGGAAAAGGAGTCGTCCGGCAGCGCCGCGACGCCCCCCCCGCCGGCTCCTCATGCCCCCTTTCGCGAGGCCACGGATGACTGCCCGCTCGTTCGTCCATCTCCACTGCCACAGCCACTACAGCCTCCTCGACGGGGCGAGTTCGATCGACCGGCTGGTCTCGCGGACGAAGGAGCTGGGGATGAACGCCCTGGCGATCACCGACCACGGCAATCTCCACGGCGCGCTCGAGTTTTATTCCGCGGCGAAGTCGGCCGGCATCAATCCGATCATCGGCTACGAGGCCTACATCGCCCCCGGCAGCCGCTTCCACAAGGAGGCCGGCAGCCAGAAGGAATCGAGCTACCATCTCACGCTCCTGGCGAAGGATCGCGAGGGCTACGCCAATCTTCTCCAACTGGCGACGAAGGCCTTCCTCGAAGGCTTCTACTTCAAGCCGCGAATCGACCGCGAGCTTCTCGAAGCCCATTCCGGCGGGCTCGTCTGCCTGTCGGGATGCCTGTCGGGGGAGTTCAGCCGGTCGCTCGTCGGTGTCGGGGCCGATCAGCCGGAGCAGCTTGCCAAGGGGCGCGAGGTGGCCGGGTGGTTTCGCAAGATCTTCGGCGACCGCTACTTCCTCGAGATCCAGGACAACGGCCTCGACATCCAGCGGCAGGTGACGCTCGCGGCGCTCGAGATCTCGCGCGAGCTGGGGATCCCGCCGGTAGCGACGTGTGATTGCCACTACGTCAATCGCGAGGATTCCGTCGCCCAAGACATCCTCCTCTGCGTCAACACCGGCCGCTACCGCAACGATCCGACGCGGATGAAGATGGAGTCGACGGAGTTCTACCTCAAGAGCCCCGAGGAGATGCACAACGCCTTCGGGGGCGTGGCGGGGGAGGTGACGCAGGCGGCGGTGGCCCGCAGCCAGGAGATCGCCGACAGCGTGGCGATCGAGCTCGAGCTCGGCAAGCGCCACTTCCCCGGATTCGACGTGCCGGGCGGGCTGACGGCCTCGCAGGAGCTGCGCCGCCTCTGCCTCGAAGGGCTCCATGCCCGCTACGCCGGGATGGCGAAGCGCTGGGTGGACGGGGAGGACGGCCAGCCGACCCTCGGCCCGCAGGTCATGGAGCGGCTCGACCGCGAGCTGGGCGTCATCGACACCCTCGGCTTTTCGAGCTACTTCCTCATCGTCTGGGACTTCGTCCGCGAGTCGCGCGATCTCGGCATCCCGGCGGCGGCGAGAGGCTCGGGCGTCGGGGCGCTGGTCGCCTACGCCCTCTATCTCTCTCATGTCTGTCCCCTCGAATACGACCTCCTCTTCGAGCGCTTCCTCGACGTCAACCGCAAGGAGGCGCCCGATATCGATATCGATTTCTGCAAGGAGCGTCGCGGCGAGGTCATCGAATACGTGAAGCGGAGGTACGGAGCTGCCAACGTCGCCCAGATCGGCACCTTCGGCACGCTCGCCGCGCGGGCCGCGATCCGCGACGTCGGCCGGGCGATGGGGCTGGCGATCCCACGGGTCGATTCGATCGTCGCGCTCGTCCCCGATCAGCTGGGAATCTCGATCGAGGAAGCCTCGGCGCCGGGGAGCCAGCTCGCCGCCGCGTGTGAATCCGACGGCGAGGTGCGGGAGCTCGTCGATCTCGCCGGCCGGATCGAAGGGCTCGCCCGTAACGTCGGCACGCATGCCGCGGCGGTCGTGATCGCCGATCGCCCCCTCGTCGAGTATGTCCCGCTCCAGCGGGTGACGGGAAAGGAGGAAGTCATCACCCAGTGGGCGATGGGGGACGTCGAGCGCGCTGGCCTGATGAAGATGGACTTCCTCGGACTCCGCTACCTCACCGTCGTCGCCAAGACGATCGACATCATCGCCGAGACGACCGGCAATCGTCCCGATCCGCTCGCCTTCCCGCTCGAAGACCAGCCGACATTCGACCTGTTGTGCCGCGGCGAGACGAAGGGGATCTTCCAGCTCGAGAGCGGCGGCATCCGCGATCTGCTCCAGCGGATGAAGCCCGATCACTTCCGCGACATCGTCGCCGTCAACGCCCTCTACCGCCCCGGCCCGCTCGAGGGGGGCATGGTCGACGACTACGTCGCCGTCAAGCATGGCCGCAAGCCGGCCGAGTATGCCCATCCGGTGATGAAGGAGGTGCTCGAAGAGACGCACGGCGTGATGGTCTATCAGGAACAGGTGATGCGGATTCTCGAGCGCCTCGGTGGCATCGAGCTCTCCAGCGCCTACACCTGCATCAAGGCGATCAGCAAGAAGAAGCTCGAGACCATCGCCGCCTTCCG
>CAJBCV010000215.1 GCA_903951635.1 uncultured Planctomycetaceae bacterium | reverse complement strand
GGCCGGGCCCTCAAGGCCGATCTCAAAAAGCACAAAGGCTGGGTCCGTTCGCTCGACTTTTCCCCTGATGGAACGAAGCTCGCCACCGCCGGCGAGGATGGCACCGTCGTCGTCTGGGACACCGCTACGAACGCCGAGATCCGCACGATTGCCGCCCACGCTGGTCCCGTCACGGCCGTCGCCTTCTCTCCTGACGGCGCCACGCTTGCCAGCGGTGGCGGTGACAAGCTCGTCAAGCTCTGGGACGTGGCCGCCGGTACTGAAAAGGGGAAGCTCGAAGGACACGGCGACACTCTCTGGGCCGTCGCCTATTCCCCCGACGGCTCGAAGCTCGCCACCGCCGGTGCCGACCGGGTGGTGAAGCTCTGGACCACCGCTGATTCCAAGGAGCACGGCACGCTCGCCGGCCACAAGGATTGGGTGACGAGCGTGTCCTTCACCCCCGACAACGCCCGCCTCGCCAGCGCCAGCCTCGACGGGGCGGTGAAGTTCTGGGACGTCGCCTCGAAGGCCGAACAGAAGGGGCCGCCACCGGTCGAAGGGGCGAAGCCGTCGAGCGTGTGGTGCGTGGCCGTGGCCCCCAACGGCCAGACGATGTTCATCGGCAGCCATGCCGGTGGCCGGCTCGTCCCGGTTCCCTCGCCCGAGCTCGCCCCGGTGCCGCCGCCGCCGCCGCCGGCTGCCCCCGCCTTTGCCGTGGTCGTGCCGAGCGAGTTCAAGAGCGCGGCCGGCGCCACCGGCGCCATCGCGGCCGACGGGATCGTCGCCGTCACCGGCAGCCTCGCCAAGGATGTCTACACCATCAAGGCGATCGTTCCGCCGGGGGCGAACGTTTCGGCGGTCAAGCTCGAGGCCCTCGCCGATCCGAGTCTCCCCGCGATGGGGCCTGGCCGGGCCGGGAACGGCAACCTCGTCCTCAGCCGGTTTGCGATCCAGTCGGGGGCACCGGGGAGCGCGGATGCCCCGAACGTCGTCAAGATCGCCACGGCCAAGGCTGATTTCGAGCAGGGGGGATATCCCGCTGTGGCCACGATCGACGACAATCCGGAATCGGGCTGGGCGATCGCTCCCGAGGTCGGCAAGGATCACGCGCTGACCTACGAACTCGCCCCCGACGTCGCCCTCCCGGCCGGAAGCCTCCTTCAGTTCACGATCGAGCATCAGTTCGCCGACGGCACCCACAACCTCGGCAAGTTCCGGATCTCGCTCCTCCAAGGTCCCCTGCCAGCCCCGTGACCGTCCCCGATCCGATCGTCGATGCCGCCACGCCACCGGACCTGCCGGAGGGTGCGCCGGCGTCGCTGTTGGTGACGGTCAATGGCGAGCCGAGGGCTTTTGCCGCCGGGTCAACGGCCCTCGACGCCGTCGTGGCCCTGGGGCTCGCCGGCCGGCCGCTTGCCATGGAGATCAACGAGCGGATCGTTCCCCGGCGTGACCTCGCTGCGTGGCAGCTCGCCGCGGGAGACCGGATCGAGATCGTGACGCTCGTCGGCGGCGGCTGAGCGTTCCGGCGACCATCTCCCCGGGAGACGGTTTCCATTGCCAGCGGAGTGCGGTGGAGAGCGTGATTCACCCCCTTGGGAGCGCCTCGGGCCTGAAAGCCTGCTACGCTCCAAAGTCTGCCGAGGGTCTTTTCCTCCCTGATCCCACCGATGCCTCCGCCCACCATGCCCCCCGTGCCAACGACCGTCGAGACGCTCACCGTCGGCGGAATCACGCTCGCCAGTCGCCTCGTCGTCGGGACCGGGAAATACCGCTCCTATGCGGAGATGGCCCGTTGCCTCGAAGCGGCCGGAACCGACTGTGTGACAGTGGCCGTCCGCCGCGAGCGGCTGGTGAACGCGGCCGGCGAAAACATCCTCGACCATCTCGATCCGAAGCGCTACACGATTCTCCCCAACACGGCCGGATGCTTCACCGCCGACGAGGCGGTCCGCGTCGCCCGACTCGGCCGCGAACTCCTCCGCGATCTCGGCAATCCGGGCAGTGAATGGGTGAAGCTCGAGGTGCTCGGCGACACGCGCACGCTCCTCCCCGATCCGATTGGCACGCTCGACGCGACGGTCCGGCTCGTCGCCGAGGGCTTCACCGTCCTCGTCTACACCAGCGACGATCCCGTCGTTGCCCGGCGGCTCAAGGAGGCCGGAGCGGCGAGCGTCATGCCGGCCGGGAGCCCGATCGGCTCCGGGCAGGGGATCCTCAATCCCAACGCCCTGAAGATCTGCCTGGAGTATCTCAAGGGGGACGACCCCGACTATCCCGTCATCGTCGATGCCGGGGTCGGCACTGCCAGTGACGTCGCCGAGGCGATGGAACTCGGCGTCGATGGAGTCCTCCTCAACACCGCCATCGCCCATGCCACCGATCCGCTGCGGATGGCCGCAGCGATGCAGGCGGCCTGTTACGCCGGCCGGCAGGCGTTCCTCGCCGGGCGGATTCCCCGCCGTCTCTACGCCACCGCATCCAGCCCCGACGAGGGACGGATCGGTCACTCCGCTGGAGGTTGACGCGTGCTCGCCAAGCGGATCATCCCCTGTCTCGACGTGGAGAAGGGGCGTGTCGTCAAAGGAACGAAGTTCCTCGACCTCGTCGATGCCGGCGATCCGGTCGCGGTCGCCGCCCGCTACGAGGCGGAGGGGGCCGATGAGCTGGTGTTCCTCGACATCACCGCCAGCCACGAGGAGCGGTCGATCATGCTCGACGTCGTCCGCCGGGTGTCAGAAACGGTGTTCATGCCGTTCACCGTCGGTGGCGGGATCCGGACGCTCGACGATGCCTGCCGGCTGATTCAGGCCGGGGCGGAGAAGGTGAGCATCAATTCCGCCGCGGTGCGGACTCCGGAGCTTGTCTCGCGCGTCGCCGACCGGCTCGGCAGCTGCGCGACGGTCGTCAACATCGATCCCAAACGGGTGATGAAGGATGGCCGGGAGACCTGGGAGGTGTTCGTCAGCGGGGGGCGCGTGCCGACCGGGCTCGAGGCCGTGGCCTGGGCGCGGGAGGTCGAGCGGCTCGGTGCTGGGGAGATCGTGCTGACGTGCATGGATCGCGACGGCACGCGCGACGGCTACGACCTGGAGATCACGGCCGCGGTCAGCCGTGCCGTCGGCATTCCCGTCGTCGCCAGTGGCGGCGCCGGTGGGCCCGAACACCTTGCCGACGCGATTACGCTCGGCGGGGCCGATGCAGCCCTGGCCGCTGGCATCTTCCACTTCGGCCAGTGTACGATCCGGGAGGTCAAGGAACTGTTCGTCCGTCGGGGGATTCCGGTCCGTCCACCCCCGTCCTGACGGCCGCGACCGCGGGTGCTTCCGCTCCCCGGCCGGCGCCGGTGCCGGGCGTCCCCGGCCGACGCGATGGCAGTTCCCGCACTTCCCCTCACCCCCTTCGACAGGCATGCCATGGCCACGATCGAAACCGCCCCGGAGACCGCCCCCGTCACGCCCGTCCGGGGGATGAAGAAGAAGGACCGGCTCGAGGTCGACCGGCTGTTCGAGGCGCTGGTGCGTCTCCAGGGGAGCGATCTCCATCTCAAGGTCGGCCAGCCCCCCTTCATGCGCGTCAAGGGCTCGCTCCAGCCGCTCAAGCACGAGAAACTCGACGACGAGACGATGCAGCGGCTCTGCTTCGCGATGCTCGACGACCGGCAGAAGAAGATCCTCGACAACGACGGCGGCGCCGACTTCGCCCACACCTGCGTCGTCGACGACATCCGCTGGCGCTTCCGCGTCAACCTCCTCTACCAGCAGGGATCGCTCGGGATGGTCGCCCGCCGGGTGAACAACAAGATCCCCGACTTCAAGGGTCTCTTTCTGCCGCCGAGCCTCGAGAAGATGTGCGTTCTCGACCAAGGGATGGTGCTCCTCGCGGGCGTCACCGGTTCCGGCAAGAGTACGACGATCGGGTCGATGCTCAACTACATCAATCAAAACTACCGCAAGCACATCCTCACCCTCGAGGATCCGATCGAGTTCGTGTTCACCGAGGACAAGTGCCTGATCAACCAGCGGGAGATCGGCACCGACGTCAAGAACTTCGAGATCGGGATGAAGCACGCGGTCCGTGAGGATCCCGACATCATCCTCGTCGGCGAGTTGCGCGACGTGGAGACGTTCAAGACGGCCATCCACGCTGCCGAGACGGGGCATCTCGTGTTCGGTACGATCCACGCCGCCAGTGCCTCCAGCTGCATCGGCCGCATCCTCGACCTCTTCCCCCAGGAGGAGCATCCGTCGATCCGCAGTGCCATCGCCTTCAACATGAAGGGGATCATCGCCCAGAAGCTGCTCAAGTCGATCCGCGAGGGGGTCAGTCGGGTGCCGATCTGCGAGGTCATGTTCTTCGACGTCCTCGTGAGGAAGTATGTCCTCGAGGAGCAGGATCATCTCCTCGCCGACCACATCAAGAAGTCGCACCGGGACGGCATGCAGGATTTCACGATGAGCCTCAAGAGCCTCATCGACCAGGGGCTCATCGATCGCAACGACGCGCTCGAGATCGCCCCCAACCGCGAGGCGCTGATGATGGCGCTCAAGGGCATCGGAGTGACGTGATGCGACGATTGCCGACGAACATTCTCCCCGCAGTCGTCGTGGGCTGGGCTGTCGTGCTCAGCGCCAGCCCGGCCTTGGCCCAGGGCTGGCCCGCGCCGAATCCGCAGTGGGCCACGCGTGAGCCGGGGGGCGGGCTGTCGATCCTGCCGCTGCTCTGCTGGTGGCTGCAGGTCGTCGGCTGGACGATGACGAGCGACTGGATCACGCGTGATTCGGCGAAACTCGGCCTCCGCCCCAATCTGTGGGGGGCACTGGCCGCTTTTCCGTTCACGGTAGCGGCGCTCCTGGCTTGGGTGATCCCCTCCTCGATCGCCGGTCAGGTGATCATGGCACTGGCCTGGCTCGTTCCGGCGCTGGTCTATGCCGGGCAGCACAACGCCAAGGTTGGGAAGTCGGACAAGGTTCTCACCGGCGGCCACATGCGCCGCCTCCTCTCCCGCTTCCTCGCGCAGTTCGGCGTCAAGATGGAGGCCGAGGTCGAGCCGGTCGAGGCCCTTCCCCCACTCACCTTCCAGGCCGCGGGGGGCAAGTCAGCCGACGACAACAAGGGGCGCCTCGAACGCGCCATGGCCACCGAGGGGATCGAGGAAGCGAAGAAGATCCTCCAGATGGCCGTCAGTGCGCGGGCCTCGACGGTGCTCATGGAATGGAGCCCGACCGACGTCAACGTCCGGCACGAGGTCGACGGCGTGTGGATGCCACGGCGGATGCAGGCCTCCGGGGGATCGCGGCGGCGGGCCGAGGTGTGGGCCGACGAGCCGCCGATGGAGCGGCATGCCGCCGACGCGGCGCTGGTGTCGCTCAAAACGCTCTGCGGCCTCGATCCGAAGGAGCGCCGGGGCCGTCTGGCCGGCACGTTCGCCGTCCAGGCGGAAGGGAAGCCGCGCAACTGCAAGCTCATGGTGCAGTCGGCGCCGACCGGCGAACAGGTGCTGATCCAGGTCGACACGCCGTCGGTGGTCTTCAAGTCGATGGGCGATCTCGGCGTCCCCAAGCCGATCTCCGACACGATCTCCCACCTCCTCGGCCTCGAGAAGGGGCTCGTTGTCCTCTCCTCGCCGGCCGGCTCGGGGCTGTCGACGACGTTCGACGTCGTTGTCTCGTCGGCCGATCGGCTCCTCCGCGACTTCATCTCGATCGAGGATGCCGCCGCTCCTCCGCGCGAGATCCAGAACGTCAAGCCGGTCCGCTTCGACGCCCGCGCCAACGTCACCCCCGTGGCCGCCCTCGAAGCGGCGATGCGGGAATATCCGGCGGGGATCGTGACCCGCGATCTCCGCGACAAGGAGCTCGCCCTCGAACTCATCAAGCATGCCGACGACAGCAAGCTCGTGATCCTCAGCCTTCGTGCCAGCGACGCGATCGACGCCGTCAGCAAGCTCCTCGCCGTGGGGATTCCCCCCGATCTTCTCGCCCGCACCCTCCTCGGCTCCCTCTCGCAGCGGCTCGTCCGCAAGATCTGCCCGAAGTGCCGCGAGGAGTTCGAAACGACGCCGGAGATGCTCGCAAAGTTCAAGAAGACGAAAGAAGAGCTTCCGACGCTCAAGCGTCCCAGTGAGACTGGCTGCCGGATCTGCTCAGGCACCTCCTATTTCGGCCGGACGGCGATCTTCGAGCTGGCCTCCGGGGAGACGCTGCGGAAGGCGATCGCCAAGAAGGCCGACGCCCAGGTGCTCCGCCAGGCGGCGGCCAAGGACGGCATGAAGCCGATGCGCGACGAGGGGATGCGGCTGGTGCTCGATGGCACCACCGTGATGGAGGAGATGCAGCGG
This sequence comes from uncultured Planctomycetaceae bacterium, assembly GCA_903951635.1. Taxonomy (GTDB): domain Bacteria; phylum Planctomycetota; class Planctomycetia; order Pirellulales; family UBA1268; genus QWOP01. Next base: position 15,310 of record CAJBCV010000215.1, on the reverse strand, counting down.
ATCTTCTCGCCGAAAGCCGGCAGCTGAATCGGGAGGCCCACCACGATGATCGTCAATCTCCTTCTCATCCTCGTCTTCCTGGCGATCGCGCTGGTCCTCGCGCGCGAAGGGCTGTGGAGCGGGCTGATCATGCTCCTCAACATCGTCGCCGCCGCGACGTTCGCCACCGCGTGGTACGAGCGGCTCGCCGGCTTCCTCGATGCCAAGATGCCCTCCTACACCTACCTCATCGACTTCCTCTGCCTGTGGGGGATCTTCGCGGTCGTCCTCCTCGTGATGCGGCTGCTCACCGATCTGGCATCGACGACGAAGGTCAAGTTCCTCCGTCAGGTGGAGCTCGTCGGCGGGCCGATCGTGGCCGTGATCACCGCCTGGGTGATGGTCTGTTTCGCGGCAGCGAGCCTTCACACCGCGGCCGTTCCCCGCAGCCTCGTCCAGCCGACCCCCGAGAGCCGGATGTTCTTCGGCCTCGCCCCCGACCGGAAGTGGCTTGGGTGGGTCCGCTTTGCCACGTCGAGCGGGCCGTTCGCGCACCCCGCGGAGAGCGCCATCGTGTTCGACAAGGATGGGGATTTCATCCTCCGTTATGCCGACCGTCGCCAGAAGCTGGAGCAGTCCGAGGGGCTGCGGGTGAATGCGAACTGACCTGCCCGATGCCGCTGACGGCTCGGATGTCGTCGCCGGCTACCGTCCGGTGAGCGTGCTTGCGGTGATTGCGCTCCTCGCCGGCATCCTCTCCGGCGTCGCGGTGTTCGCGCCGGCGCTGTTGGTCGTTCCGCTGATCGCTTCGGCGCTGGCCGTGGTGGCGCTCAGGGATGTTTCGCCACGGGGCGATGGGGACGAGCGAGCCGAGGGGGGAGACCGCAAGGCCGGCCGCTGGTGGGCCCTGGCTGGCTTGGCGCTGGCGGTGGGGTTCGGCGTCCAGTCGGTGGCGACGACCCTGACGCAGCGCTCGGTGGCATTCAGGCGGGCCGAGGCTGCCGCGGCGATGTTCCTCGAAATGGTTCGGGAGGATCGGCTCGGCGATGCCGTGAAGACCTGCCTTCCGCAGGTCATCCCGCCCCCGATGGGAATCGGGGTCGGCGCCCAGGCGACGCCCGATGTCCAGGAGCGGCAGGCCGAAGCGACGCTTGCCGGCATGGAGATCATCCAGGACATCCGCACGTGCGGCCGTGCCGCACCGACGACGCTCGAATGCGTCGGTGCCGAGGTGCGCTTTCCCGACTCGTGGGCCGTCGTCGTCGTCATCGATCCCTGCGAGGGGCGCTCGAAGCCGCTCGAGATCCGAATGCTCATGCAATCGAAGCCCGTGACACGCGGCCAGCGGATCTACGATAACTGGATGGTCGCCGGGATCGCTCCGAACGTCGGACAGTAACGGCCGCTCCATCGCCGTGGACCGCACGGGATGACTTTTCCGGGCCTTGCAGGCCCGACGCTCAAGCCTCGCGGAGGCCGAAGGGGCGGGCCGCGTCGAGCGTCGTCGCCCCGGCGGCGAGCATGACGAGGCGGTCAAAGCCGAGCGCCGCCCCGACGCCCTCCGGCATCGATGCTCCGTGGGCCTCGAGGAGCCGCCGGGGAACGGGGAGCGACCCCCTGCCGGCGGCGATACGGATCCGGTTGGCCTCGTCGATCCGGGCGGCGAGGAGGGCGCGGCTCGTGTCCTCCTCCCAGCCGTTGGCCAGCTCAACCCCCTCGACAAACAGCTCGAATCGTCGTGCGAGGCGCGGATCGCCGGGGTCAAGCCTCGCGAAGGCCGATTGCGTTGCCGGCCAGAACTCGAGCGTCGTCGGTCGCCCGCCGCGGCCGAGCCGTGGGCCGACGACCTCCGAGAGGAGAAGCTCGAACCACAGCTCGGGGGAATCGTCCATCCCGTGCGGCGCGGTGACTGTGAGGCGTCGCCCGGCGTCGCGCCAATCGGCCGGCGTGGCGGCGAGGATGTCGATACTGGCGTGGAGCTGGAAAGCGTCGCGGCAGGAGAGGCGCTCGAGCCCATCGGTGCCGAGGACATCGCGGCAGAGGGCAGCGAGGAGCGGGGCGGTCGAGTCGAGTGTCGCGCCCGGGGCATACCACTCGAGGAGGACGAACTCGACGTCGTGAAGATCGCCCCGCTCCCCGGCGCGGAACGATCGGGCGAACTGGTAGATCGCCCCCGATCCCGCCGCCAGAAGTCGCTTCATGAGCGCCTCGGGGCTTGCCTGGAGCCACTGGACGGGGGCCTGGTCGCCGTCGACCGCGACCGGAATCGGATCGATGTGCGCCTCGGGAAGGACTTCGAGGGAAAGAACCGGCGTGTCGACCTCGATGAAGCCCGCGCCGTCGAAACGGCCGCGGAGCGCGGCGCGGACCGCGGCGCGGTGGGCGAGGCGCTCCCGGAGCAGCGGGATGCCGGCGACTGACGCGGACAGTTTTGCAAAACGGTCGGACACGCGCGGCCTGTGACGCTCGAGGGGCGATCAGACGCCGGCGGTGGCCGGACGGTGCGCGGCCTGCTGGCCGGGCTCACGGTAGACGAGGACAGGGCACGGGGCCTGGCGGAGGATCGACTCGGCGACGCTTCCCATGAGCAGCCTGAACAGTCCGCTTCGACCGTGGGTGCCGATGACGATCATCTCGGCCCCTTCGTCGGCGGCGATCCGGCAGATCTCCGCGGCCGGATCCCCCATCGCCAGCCGTTGCTCGAAGGGAACCGCCGGATCGGCCGGCTTCACCGCTTCGAGCATCGTGCGGATTCTCGCGGTGTCGGGCTCAGGCAGGCCGTAATAGAGCTCTCCGCCGCCATAGGCCAGCGGCGGCTCTTCGACGTGGACGATGAGGAGCCGGGCTCCCTTCTGGCGCGCCAGCGCCGCGGCATGGGGGAGGGCCGCGTCGCTGGCATGGGAGAAGTCGGTGGAGAAGAGGATCGTCGGCTGCGGCATGATGGACTCCGATGGCAAGACTGTGAGGCCGCCGTGCCTGGGCGAGGATCCCGCCTCGGGCGTCGTACGCTCTCCATCTTACCGCAGCGAAACCCGCAGCGGCCCATCCCTTGCCCGTCAGCAGGCCGTGGCGGGCCTGCCTCAGCGCTCAAGCAGGCCGTGGCAGGCCTGCCTCAGCGCCCAAGCAGGCCGTGGCGGGCCTGCCTCAGCGCCCAAGCAGGCCGTGGCAGGCCTGCCTCAATCAGTGCAGGCGCATGCCGGGCAGGGCGCCGGAATCGGGGGAGAGAAGATAGACGCCTGTCGCGCCAGCGCCGCTGGCGGCGACCACCATGCCTTCGCTCAACCCGAACTTCATCTGCCGCGGGGCGAGGTTGGCGACGACGACGACGAGCCTCCCGACGAGGGCCACCGGATCATGAAAGCCCTTGATCCCGGCGAACACCGTCCGCCGTTCCTCGCCGCCCAGACTGACGGTGAGCTTGAGGAGCTTCTTCGCCTCCGGCACCTCCTCGGCGGCGAGGATCCGCGCCACGCGGAGGTCGATCTTCGTGAAGTCATCGATCGTGCATTGGGGAGCGAGGGGCTCGGCGGCGATCGGCTCGGCGGGATCGGTGGTCACGGAGGCGTTTCCGGAGGAAGAAGGATTCGACGGGGATGAAGGCGGAGAGGGCGGAGTGGCGGGCTTCGAGGCGGCGACGAGGGCTTCGAGTTGGGGGGCCTCGACCCGGCGTGCGAGGGCCTTGAACGGCGCGACCGGCAGGCCGGTGAGGGGATGACGCGACTCCTCCCAGGAACGGATCGGGCCACCGACCAGCGCGCCGGTCTCGACGGCCAAGTCTGGCAGCACCGGTGCCAGGTAGACGATGATCTGACGGAAAAGGTTCAGCGCCACGGTGGCGACGTCGCGGAGCTGCCCGGCCGATTCGGGGCCCGCCTTGGCGAGCTTCCAGGGCTGCGCGGCGTCGACGTAGGCGTTGGCCCGGTCGGCGGCCGCCATCACCAGCCGCATGGCGCGGGCGAAGTCGCAGTCGTCGTAGGCGGCGGCGATCTCGGCGCCGTCGAGGGCCCCCTGGGCGAACAGCCCGCCGTCGTTGGGGTAGGTCTCCGACAGCCCCGTTCCCTCGAGCCACCGCGCCGTCCGGCTGGCGAGGTTCACCACCTTGCCGACGAGGTCGGAGTTCACCTTGGCGGCGAAGTCCTCGAGGTTGAGGTCGATGTCGTCGATGTCGCCGGAGAGCTTCGCGGCGTAGTAGTAGCGGAGGCCGGCCGGGTCGAGGTGGTCGAGGTAGGTTCGCGCCTGGACGAACGTCCCGCGGGCCTTCGACATCTTCTCGCCGTTGACGGTGAGGAAACCGTGGATGCGCACCTTCGTCGGCAGGGCGAGCCCCGCGGTCTCGAGCATCGCCGGCCAGAAGAGGGTGTGGAAGTAGGTGATGTCTTTGCCGATGAAGTGGTGAATCTCGGCTGCCGGTTCGCCGGCGCCACGGTGCCACCACTCCTTCCACGAGCGGCCCCGTGCCGTCGCCCATTCGTCGGTGGCGGCGATGTAGCCGATCGGCGCGTCGAACCACACATACCAGTAATGCCCTGGCGCGTCGGGGATCTCGAAGCCGAAGTAGGGAGCGGGGCGGGAGATATCCCAATCGCGGAGTGGTTCGCCGAGGAAGTGGCCAGCGAGGTAGTTGGCGATCCGCGGGTCGAGGGCCCCCGAGCTCTTCGTCCACTCCCGGAGGAAGCCCTGCATCGGTTCGAGCTGCACGAAGAGATGCTCGGCCGAGCGGATCTCGGGGGTGGCGCCGGAGAGGGTGCTGACGGGATCGACGAGATCGGCCGGCGAGTAGGTGGCGTTGCACTTCTCGCAGGCGTCGCCGTATTGGTCGGCCGCCTTGCACCGCGGGCAGGTGCCGCGGACGAAGCGGTCGGCGAGGAACACCCCGGCCTTCGGATCGAAGAGTTGCTTGACGTCGCGGCTGACGACGAGCCCCTTGTCGCGCAGGCTCCGCCAGATCTCGCCGCAGAGGCGCCGATTGGCGTCGCTGTCGGTGCTGCCGTAATGGTCGAACTCGATACCGAAGGCGGCGAAGTCCTGGAGATGATCCTCGCGCATCGCCGCGATCAGCTCGCGCTCCGAGCGCCCCTCCGCCCGGGCCCGGATCATGATCGCCGTGCCGTGGGTGTCGTCGGCACAGAGATAAACCGCGTCATGGCCGCGGAGTTTCTGGAAGCGGACGAAGATGTCGGTCTGGATGTACTCGACGAGGTGCCCGAGGTGGATCTGCCCGTTGGCGTACGGGAGCGCCGAGGTCACGAGGATCCGGCGGCGTGTCGGGGCATTCATGGTGGGCAAGCGGAGGAGGGGAGTGATTCGGGCGACGGGCAGAGCGTACGGGGGGCGTTGGGTGAGGAGCGAGACGGAATTGTAGGAAGGGGTGAGCGAAGGGGGAAACGGCGCAGGAATCGTGGCGACTTGGGAAGCCTCCGCAGACCACTCGAACCTGAAAGTGGGCTTGCCCGGCGAGGGATGCCCCGGCACTATCCCGCCCCTTCCAGTCCGGCCGGGCCCGATGCGTGCCCGGATCCTTCCGGCGCTGCCACAAACCCGTCAACAAGACCACGGAGCCACGGATGAAGTCGTTCCTCCGCGCCGCCGCGTGGGCCTCGCTCTTCCTCGCGGGCTTGTCGGGGCTGGCCACGGCGCTGGCCGCCGCCCCGCCGACGGCCTCCGCCGCGACTCCCGCGGTCGCCCCCACCGACGTCATCCTCCTCGACTTCACCGCCTCCTGGTGCGGGCCCTGCCGCTCGATGGCCCCGCTGGTCGACGAGGTCGCCGCGTCGGGCTGGATCGTCCGGCATGTCGACGTCGACCGCGAAGGGGATCTCGTCCGTCGCTTCGGGGTCACCGGGGTGCCCTGCTACGTGTTGCTCGTCAAGGGAGAAGAGGTCGACCGCATTAACGGTGCGACGACGCGCGTCGAACTCGAGCGTCTGCTCGCCAAGAGCCGCACGGCAGCCGGCCCTGCGGGAGCCCCGCCCACGCCTTTGGCAGCGGCGGCGCCCGCCGTGCCGGGGATTCCTGTCCCTGCCCGTCCGGCCGATGCGCCGCTGGCGCTCGAAGCCGCCCCCCGATCCCTGCCGACGATCCCCGCGACGGTCGTCGGCGCCCCGAACGTGACCTCCCTTCAGGATCCGTCGCGGGCAACCCAGCGTCCCGATCCCCGTTCGCGTACCGAAGCCCCGCGTCAGCCGCGGCCGCTTCCCGCTGCCGCCGCGCCGGCGCTCGATCCAGCCGCTCGGCAGGTGCTCGAGGCGCGGTTGCTTGCGGCCACGGCCCGGCTCCGGGTCGAGGGAGGGAACGGCGTGTCGCTCGGTACCGGAACGGTGATCGATTGCCGTCAGGGGGAGGCGTTGATCCTCACCTGCGGCCACATCTTCCGCGACTCGGCCGGCAAGGGACGCGTCGAGGTCGATCTGTTCTCTCCCCGCGGCGAGCGCGGGTTGGCTGGTCAGGTGATCGCCTGGGATCTGAAGCGGGATCTGGCGCTGGTGAGCATCTTCACCGATGCGACGATCGATCCGGTGCGCGTCGGCGGAATCGATCGCGCGACGACGGCGGGGGAGCCGGTTGTCACGGTCGGCTGCAACGGCGGTCAGGATCCGACGATCCATCACAGCCGCGTGACTGCGGTCGACAAGTATCTCGGGCCCCCGAACGTCCAGGTCGCCGGCCAGCCGGTGCAGGGGCGCAGCGGCGGCGGCTTGTTCGGCACCGATGGCACGCTCATCGGCGTCTGCAACGCGGCCGATCCGACCGACAACGAGGGGCTGTTCGCCGCCCTTCCCTCGGTCCACGAACAGCTCGACGAATCGGGCCTCTCCTTCGTCTACCGCACCTCGTATCCCAGCAACGCCGTGGCCGCCGTGGCCGCCGCCGATCTCCCGGCGATGCCGGCGCAGATGCCGGAGGTGTCGTTCGACCGCCGCGACCGGGCCGATGCCCTCCCGACCGGCTCGACCGAGTCCAGTGCCGCCGGAGCCCTCACCGCCGGCGAGCAGGCCCTCGTCGAGCAGATCCGGCAGCACGGTGGCAAGGCCGAGGTGATCTGCATCGTCCGTCCCCACGGGGCGCCGCAGGACTCGAGCGAGGTCTACGTGCTCCAGGGATCGAGCCGGGCCTTCGTCGATCAGCTCTCGCAGACACACGGCGGCCGTGCCCTCCCCGCCCCCCTGCCGGCCGGCGAGGCGCCCCGGGCGGCGGCCGTTCCCACGCTCTCACCCCGCTAGCCCCGCCATGCTCCAGTATCTGGTGCGGCACGGGCAGAGCGTCTCCAACGTCGAGGAGCGCGTCCAGGGGCAGGAGGACGTCGCGCTCTCCGCGTTGGGGCGTCGGCAGGCCGACGAGGTGGCGGCATGGGCCGCATCGACCCATGCCGTCAGCCCGATCACCGAGATCTGGACGAGCCCCCTCCGTCGCGCTCGTGATACGGCCGCCGCGATCGCCGCCCGCGTCGATCGGCCGCTCAGGGTCGACGACGATCTCCGCGAGCTCCACGCCGGCGTCTTCCAGGGGCATCTGTGGGCCGACCTCGAGGTCCTTTTCCCCGAGGCGGTGGCCCGCTGGCGGAGCGGCGACGTCGGCTACCGGATCCCCGGTGGCGAATCGCGGGCCGACTTGGCGGCCCGCGGTCGGGCGATGCTCGAGAAGCTCGCCGCGCGCGATGTCCCCTCGATGATCGTCGTGGCCCACGGCGGCATCCTCACCGCAGCCCTCGGCAGCCTTCTTGGCCCCGCCCATCCGGTGCTCGCGGTGGCGGCGATGCGCCCCTTCACGAAGCTCCCGGCGCTGGCCAACGCGTCACTGACGGTACTCGAGTGGCCGGGGCCGGTGCTCGAACGTTTCAACGATACCGATCACCTCGCTGCCAGCTGAGGCACGGGGGTGTTCCTCCGGGCGGCCTCGAGCGGCCTCCGGAAAGCTTCCCGGAAGTCAGTTCATCGGCAGGACGTCGATCGTCACCGGTTCGGCGTTGACGGTGTTGGCGATGCCGAAGCCCGCCCGGCCCGTCGCCCGGATCGTCACCTTCCCGACGCCGAGGACGTCGGCCGGGACCTCGACGGTCGCCTCGGGGCCGGTCGTGCGGCCGATGACGCGGCCATTGCAGAACAGCGTCACCCCCTCGAGCCCCTTGCCGGCGACACTCACCCGCACCGTGCCGTTGGATCGCACCCGCTCCGGCGTGACGCCGAGGGCGAGCGTGCGGCCGTGGTTGGCGGCGGTGAAGCGGACGACGAGCCGTCCCTGGGTCTCCACCGTCGACGACGAGATCCCGACGACCCGCAATTCGTGGTGGCCGTCGGCGAGTTCGGTGGTGTCGAGGAGTTGGCTCTCCCCCTCGGCGCACTGCCCGTGGCGAACGCCGTCGACGAAGAACTCGAACCGATCGACGCGGACCGGCTTCCCTGCGGGGGTAGCGTGGGTGGTCTTCGGAACTTGGCCGACCGGCTCGATCGACACCTTCCCCGCGAGCACGCGCCCCGACTCGAGCGCCGAGGAATCGGAGGCGATGGTCGCCGTGATCCTGGGGATCACCCCCCACGGCTGACAGAGCGGATCGCCGACAACGAGGATTTGGTAGGGGGAGCGGATCGATTGATAAAAGGCTTCTGCGAGGCAGGCGCCACGGGCATAGTGGACCTGGATCGAGGGATGGGGAAACTTGTCCTGCAGCGCGTATGGCTCGATGACCGTCCCGCTCGACCCGGCGGCGCCTGAGCGGATGAACTCGGCGAGATTCGTCTGGCCGGTGTTCGGGGTGAAGATCCCGCCGAAGCTCGTGAGATTCTCGCAGATCGCCCCGGGCACGATGGTGCTCGCGGCCTTGTCCCAGACAAAGCTCGGCGTCCCGGTCATGAGCCCGGCGACATCCTTCTTCCGCACCGGGAGCGTCCCCTCGAACAGTTCTCCCTGGACGCCGTGGCGACCGAGCTCGCGGACGATGGCGCTAAAATCGCGGCTGCGCGTCGTCGAACGCACGTCCTTGTTGACGGCGAAATAGATCGTGCCGAGCGGCCGCGTGCCGTCGGCCGCCGCGGCCGACGCCAGCCCCGACACCACTTCGGCGACGGTGTTGGCGTCGCCGTGGGTCACGCCGAGCATCGTCGAGAGGAGATAGCGAGGCCCCCCCGCCTCGAGCAATTCTCCCGCCGCGCCCCAGCCGTACCACGACCGGAAGCCCTGGGTCTCGCGCGGGATGCCGTCGTCGGTGAGCGGCCGCCAGTAGCGGTTGCTGCCGACCTCGAGGAAGGTCGACTGCCGGGAGAGAACGGCGGCGTACTGTGTCGAGAGCCCGGTGAGCGAGGCGGAGGGGAAGTGATCCTGGCCGACGAGCGGCGCGGGGAGCTCCTCCTTGAAATCGATTCGCCACGGGAAGTCGGTGGAGTAGACGAGCTGATCGATCTGCGATGACAGCCGCCGGCCGTCGATCGCTTGGAGGATCGGGCGGAGGATCTCCTCCCGGAACGTGCCGATCGGGATCGTCTCGCGGCTTCCTTCCCAGGGGAGCATGAGGACGTTGATCGGCGGGATGTTGCGAAGCGCGATCCAGGCGTTGGCGACCTCGATGCTCGCCGGGCTGGCGGCATTGACAACGAGCATCACGTTCTCGGGCCCTCCCCCGGCCTGGGCGGGGAGCGATGGGACGGCGAGCAGCAGGGCGAGGAGCATTGGCGTGGCGAAGCGCCATCCGGCCTGCCAGACGGCGGTGATCGTCGGCCCGGCAGGGGTCGGCCCGGGGAGGGGGCGACTCCGCAGCCGGAGGGCCGAAGCATCGTCGGAGCATCGCCGTGTCATGGACCGTTCCCCGGATGGCAGGCGGTGGGGGTGCGTTCCACGCACCGTGGCGCATCCTCGCCGTCGCCCTCCGTTCAATCGTATCCCGTCGCTACCGACTCCTCCACGCCCCCCGGTTCGGCTGCGGCAACGAACAGGGAAACGCCGTTTCGAGCCCCTGAATGTCTCTGGGTGGATTCCGTCCTCGAGCGGTAGACTTCGCTGGGTCGCCGCCAGTTCATCGCGTGACGACGCCACCGCCCCCGGACATGCCGCCATGGCTTCCCGCTTCGCCCGTCCCATCGCCGTCGCCGTCGTGGTACAGGTCGCGCTGGCCGCGATCGGCGCGTTTGGCGTCGGGGCCGAGGAGCCGGCCGCGCCGGTGGCAGCCCCTTCGTTCTCCGGAGCCCGCGCCATGGCCCATCTCGAGGCGATGGTCGCCATCGGCCCGCGGGTGAGTGGGTCGGAGGGGATGACGAAGCAGCGGGCGATGATCGTCGAGCACTTCCGCGCCGCCGGGGCGACCGTCACCCCGCAACGCTTCCAGATCCGCGATCGCAAGTCGGGCAAGGGAGTGGCGATGGAGAACATCGTCGTCACCTGGCATCCCGACCGGCAGGAGCGGATCCTCCTCGGGGCCCACTACGACACGCGGCCGTTCCCCGATCGCGATCGGGACGATCCCCGTGGCGTGTTCGTCGGCGCCAACGATGGCGCTAGCGGCGTGGCGCTCCTCATGGAACTCGCCGGCGCGATGCCCGATCTGGAGGGGCCGGTGGGGGTCGACTTCGTGCTCTTCGACGGCGAGGAATACGTCTTCGGCCCGCGCGATCCCTACTTCCTCGGGTCGACCCACTTCGCGCGGCAGTACGCCGCCGGGCGGAAGTCGGGGGAGACGGCCTGGAACTACCGCGCCGGGCTCGTGCTCGACATGGTGGCCGACGCCGATCTGGCCATCTTCCAGGAATCGAAGAGCGTCAGCTGGCCCGACACCCGGCCGGTGGTCGACGAGGTCTGGGACGTCGCCCGGCGGATGGGGGTGAGGCAGTTCATTCCCCGTCCCGGCTACGAAGTGGAAGACGACCACGTGCCGCTGCGCAATCTCGGCAAGATCCCGACCGCCGACATCATCGACTTCAACTATCCGGCGTGGCACACCACGCATGACACCGCCGCCGCCTGCTCGGGCGAGTCGCTGGAGGCGGTCGGCAGCGTCGTCCTCCAGTGGCTCCGCGAACAGCGGTGAGCGGCGCCGGGCCGATGGCGGCGGGGCGATCCCTTCCCTCGTCCCTCGTCGTGCCGGACGTGGGGATCGTCGGTGTGGCGCTCGTCCTCTCGCTGTGGCTGGTGCCTGAGGGGACCGACGTCCTCGAAGGGGACAGGGTCGTCGAACTCCTCGGCGGTGGCGTGACGATCGATCTCGAAGCCCCCGTCACCGGGCGGCTCGTGCGCTGCTTCGTCGACGAGGATGACGCTGTCGCCCCCGGCACGGTGCTCGCCGAGTTCCTTCCCGCCCCCGAACAAGACTGACGAGACCCGGGGCCTTCCCTGACGGATGAGGATCGATCGATGACAGGGGCCGAATCGCCGCGCGAGCCGGGATCGCCCCCTGCCAGGGACGCCGATCGCCGCGTGCTCCGCCTCGGGCTCCTCGGCGCGGTCACGATGTTTCTCGTCCATCCTCCCGCCGATCTGTGGATGCTCGCGTGGGTGGCGCCGCTGCCATGGTTGATGCTCGTGCGGGATGGTGTCGGTGCGGCGCGGCATCCCTGGCGGAGCCTGTGGCTCGCCGGGCTGCTCCATTGGCTGTTGACGATCCACTGGCTCAGGCTCCCCCATCCGGCGACATCGATCGGCTGGCTGGCGCTGTCGGCCTATCTGGCGATCTACGTGCCGCTGTTCATCTGGGGAACGCGGCGGCTGATGACGCACTTTCATTGGCCGCTTTTGGCCGCGGCGCCGGTGGTGTGGATCGGCTGTGAGCAGTTGCGCGGCTCGATCCTCGGCGGCTTCACCCTCGGCTCGCTCGGGCACACGCAGTGGCGCTGGACGACGCTCATCCAGCTGGCCGATGGGGCCGGCGCCGGTGGCGTCGGGGGGCTGGTGATCCTCGTCGCAGCGGCGCTCACGAGTGCGGCGGGCGCGGGGCGGGAAGATGCGGCGGCCGGAGGCACGAGGCCTCGATGGCGGCGGGCGGCGTTCTCCCTTGCGACCGCCGGCGTGGCGCTCGGCGTGGCGCTGGTGTACGGGGCATGGCGGATCAAGACTGCGCCTCTCGATCCACGCTCCCTCGACGTCCTCCTCGTGCAGGGCTCGATCGACACCGAGCTCAAGCACGATCCCGATGCCGCCGGGGAAGTCCTCGCCGAGTACGACGGGCTGACGCGCGAAGCGCTCGGCGCCGGGCCGCGGCCCGACCTGATCGTCTGGCCGGAGACGATGTGGCGCTGGCCGATCCTCGAGATCGAGCCCGATCATCACTTGCCGGACGACGTCGTCGAGCGGATCCTCGGGCCGGCGACGACACGCGATCGAGGTGCGGATGAGCGCGATGCGGACTCCGGCGCCGGTGTCGAGTCGGCGGCCGCCCGTCAGGCCCGCTGCCGGGCGATCCTCGAGCAGGATCGGATCGATCCGCTCGCCGCCCATGCCCGGCGCTACGCCACGACCTGGCTCGTTGGGGTCGATCGGCAACTCGTCTCGAATCGCACGTCGAGCGGCGTCTTCCATTTCAACTCGGCGCTGTTCCTCGACGCCGGGGGCGTGCCGGTGGGGCGCTACGACAAGATGTTCCCGGTGGCCTTCGGCGAGACGGTGCCGCTGGCCGATCGGTTTCCGATCCTCTACCGGCTGACGCCGCTCCCCGCCGGGCTGACCGCCGGCCGGGAGCCTCTCGTGGTGACGGTCGCCGGCCTGCGGGTGGCGCCGACGATCTGCTACGAGACGGCCCTACCGGGGGCGATCCGCACGGTGGTCAATCGCTCGGCGGCGGCAGGGGCCCGCCCCGACATCCTCGTGAACCTCACCAACGACGGCTGGTTCTGGGGATCGAGCGAGCTCGACATGCATCTGGCCAGCGGCATCTTCCGGGCGGTGGAGGTGCGCACGCCCCTGGCCATCGCCGCCAACACAGGGTTTTCGGCGGTCATCGACGGCTGCGGCCGGCTCCTCGAGCGTGGACCCCGGCGGGCCACGGGGACGATCCGGGCCGCCGTCCACCCCGACGGGCGGACGAGCCCGTGGCTCCTCGTCGGGCCTGTCCCGCCGGCCACGGCCGCCGGCCTGCTGCTCCTCCTCCTTGTCGAAAGGGCTGTTTTTCCGCGATTGAAGCGAGAACGGTCGACTCTGCCGTCTGCCGCGACTGTGCCGGTCAGGGATGGCAACAGCGACGGTGTGCAGGATCGTTGACCCCCCTGCCGATCCACAACTATCCTGAAAAATCCCGGACGGTTTCTGCGCGGGGATTCCGCGCCCAAAAGCCCCCGGTTCCACGCCCAGGAAGGGCCCGCAGGCAAGCCATGAACACCATCGGCAAGATCTTCGTGTTCGCGTTGTTCATCATGAGCCTCGTGTTCATGAGCTTCGCCGTGGCGCTCTACTCGACGCACACGAACTGGCGCGACGAGATCATGCGGACCCGCGAGCAGATCAAGGCCGGCCAGCAACTCGGCTACAAGGCCCAACTCGATCAGGCCAAGACCGATCGCAACAACCTCTCCGCCGAGATCACCAAGCTCCAGGCCGAGGTGGCCGCCTCCGAGGCGGCCCGCGATCAGGTGGTGGCGAAGATCCAGACCGCGCTTGAAGAGAAGAACAAGGATCTCGAGGTCCTCCGCAAGGAAAAGGAAGCCCGGGAACTCGAGCGTGAGAAGGCCCAAGCCGAGCTCGCCGCAGCCCGCCTCGAACTCGAGGCCGCCTCGAAGGTGGTCGCCGATCTCCGTGCCGAGGTCCGCACGCAGCAGGACAAGGTCGACGAGCAGGTCGATCGGGCCGCCAAGATCGCCTCCGAGCTTCACGAGAAGGAATCGTTCCTCGAGATCGCCAGCGAGCGGAAGGCTCAGCTCGAGAAGCAAGTGGCCAACGCCCGCCTCCTCCTCCAGCAGAGCGGCCTCTCGATCGACAACCTCCCCCGCGACGCGGTGCCGAAGATCGACGGCGTCGTCACGAACGTCATCGACGACTCGATCGAGCTCTCGCTCGGCGGCGACGACGGCCTGCAGATGGGGCATGAGCTCGACGTCTATCGCAACGATCAGTACCTCGGCCGCGTTCGCGTCGTCAGCATCAAGCCCGACAAGGCGGTGGCGGTCGTGATTCGCGAGTTCGTCCGCGGCGTCATCCAGCGCGGCGACAAGGTCGCGACGCGGCTGCGGGCCTGATCGATCGGAAGCCCTCGCCGCCGCCGGGCCGACCTGGGCGGGGCATCAGTCAGGAATGGTCCGGCCGCATGCTGCGGCAGTCAGGAGTCTTTGCGAGCCATGGCCAACGATACCCGCCCGCCGATGAACGTCTACACGGCGATGCTCGTGCTCTCGTTCATCGCTCTGGCGATCGGCTGCATCTTCCTGGCGCTCAACTTGAACCTCTACGAGTTCAAGATCATGCCCGATGTCAGTCGGCCGTAGGCTTCGCTCGGCGAAGCGCTTGCGAGTCGCGCCGGCCGCGGTGTCTGGCGTCGTCGGGGCAGACGGAGATCTTCCCGGTGATGGTTCCGGTGATCCGGTGCGGTGATCGAGACCGGTGATTCATGATCTTCTCCTGGCTTCGATCCCGCCGGCGCCGGGCGATCCGCCAGCGTCCCTTTCCGCCCCTTTGGGACGAGACGCTTTCGAAGGTCTGCCGCCAGGCGGCCTGGCTCGATGAAGCCGACGCGCGGCGGTGGCGCGCGTGGATCGCCGTGTTCCTCGCCGAGAAGCGGTTTGAGGGGTGTGGCGGGCAGGAGATCGACGACGACGTCCGCCTCGCGATCGCCGGCCAGGCGGGCCTTGTCGCCCTCGGTTTCCCCGACGAGACGTTCGACGGGCTCAAGTCGATTCTCGTCTACCCGGGCGACTGGGTGGGGAAGAAGGCGACGTCGCTCGAGGGGGGTGTGCATCTGGAGTGGCGCGAGCGGCGCCTCGGCGAGGCCTGGAATGGCGGCAGCGTCGTCCTTGCCTGGCCGGCGGTGCGGCGTGGCGGGCTCCTCCAGGACGGCCCGCGTTCGGTGGTGATCCACGAGTTTGCCCATCTCGTCGACGCCATGAACGGCCCGTTCGACGGCCTCCCGCCGCTGCCGCGCGGCGTGGACGGCCGCGACTGGGCGGCGCGGCTGGCGGCCTGCCGAACGCGCTACGAAGAAGCCCTCGACGAGGGGCGTTCGGTCGCGCTCGACGACTACGCGGCGGAGAGCCCGGTGGAGTTTTTCGCCGTGGCAAGCGAATGCTTCTTCCAAGATCCGCACCGCCTCGTCCGCTTCGACGCCGAGCTTTACGACCTCCTCGCCGTGAGCTGGCAGCAGGACCCGAAGTCCCGTGTGCCGATGTCGAGCCTGCGAGGGCGGTGAGGGGCGGTGGAAAACGTGCCAGCT
>CAJBCV010000214.1 GCA_903951635.1 uncultured Planctomycetaceae bacterium | reverse complement strand
TGTGGTTTTGGCACTGGCTGCGGCGGGCGGCCTCGCGGGCAGCCTGGACGGCGGGGAGGAGCAGGCCGACGAGCGTGCCGATGATCGCGATCACGACCAGGAGCTCGACGAGCGTGAACCCACGCCGGGTCGACGGGGAAAATTGACGCATGGAGAAAAACCTCGGAGGTATGAAGAATCGAAACGATCGAGCTGAGGACCGGAAGCGGGACTCCGCTCCGAACCGCTTCATTTATAAAGCCGGAATATTCAGTGGTTCGTGAGCTGGCGGTGAGGGTTTGGTGAGATTTGTGTGTGGATTTCGTGTGCCTCAAGCGTCGCCGAGGCATTCCTCGCAGGCATCCCAGAACGCGTCGGTGACAACCGAGACGATTTCCTCGCTCGGGGCGACGCCGAGCCGGCGGGCGAGGACGCCGCGGACGGTGGCGTGGAGCCCGATGGTTTCCGGGCGCTCGTCGGAGGCGACGAGCGAGAGCACCTCGCGGATCGTGTCGTTGCCGAGCAGCATGTCGGTCGGGAGTGTGGGGCGCATGGGTGGCGAGGCTCCGGAGCGGCAAGAGAACATCGGTCCAAAGGGGAGCATGCCGCGATGAGGGTTTCATGTGGCTGGAGCAGCCACATGAAAGTCTTGCGCGGCTGAGGGCGCGGGGCCCCGCCCTCGCGTAAAGCTCACGCCATCGTCACCAACCCCACATGGTCATGACGTACGGTGCCGAGCGAAGGCCCGACTCATGCCTCGGGGGTGCCCCCCCTCGCCGCTCCCTCTCCTCCCGGATGTTGCACCATGTACCTCGCCCCCCCTCGAGGCGGCCAGCGGATCGGCGTTTCGCCGTCGTCGGCCGGCTTCACGCTCGTCGAACTCCTCGTCGTGATCGCGATCATCGGCACGCTCGTCGGGCTCCTCCTGCCGGCCGTGCAGTCGGCGCGGGATGCCGCCAATCGTTCCGCCTGTTCCAACAATCTCAGGCAGATCGGCCTGGCCTTCCAACTCCACAACGATGCCCGGAAGAACTTCCCCTACGCGGGATCCGACGGCCCCAACCAGAGTTGCTGCAATGCGACGATTCGGGCCGGCTGGACGTGGATGTATTGGATCCTCCCGTACATCGAGGAATCGAACACCTTCAATCTGCCCGACACCACTGCCAACAACGCGATCGTCGCGGCCACGCCGATCAAGACCTTCTTCTGCCCGTCGCGTCGGGTTCCCCGGGCCTACGGCGGCACGACGCTCACCTCGCGGAGCGACTATGCCGCCAACGGCGGCCGCTCGCTTACCGGCAACGGCGACGAGGGGCCGGTGCTGCGGCAGTGGGCCTTGCCGGCGGCCACGCTGCCGATCACGACCCCTCCGCGGACAGGTCGCCAGATCAAGGACTTCATCGATGGCCTGACGGCGACCGTCTTGGTTGGGGAGAAGCAGCTCCACTCGAGCGTCCAAGGATCGGCCGGTGGCGACAACGAGGCCTGGAACAACTCCGGCTGGGATCAGGACCATGTCCGCTTCGGGACGTCGGTTCCCCAGCCCGACAGCAAGCATCCCACCGCCCGCTCGGGAACGTTCTGGTCGGAGCGGTTTGGCGGCCAGCATCCCGGCGGCACGCAGATGGTGTTCATCGACGGCAGCGTCCGCCCCGTGTCGTTCGACGTCGATGCGGCCACCTGGCTCAACATGACGCTGATCGCGGATGGCAATGCCATCTCCGTCGAGTAGCCCGATCGAGCCGCGTCGCCTCCCCGACCCTCCACCTCCCTCCACCTCGAGATCCTACCCATGCCGCACCTCTCCAGGCGGGCGTTTACGCTCGTCGAACTCCTCGTCGTGATCGCGATCATCGGCACGCTCGTCGGGCTCCTCCTGCCGGCGGTCCAGGCCGCCCGCGAGGCCGCCCGCCGGTCGCAGTGCACCAACAATCTCAAGCAGATCGGCCTCGGGCTCCACAATTTCGCCGGTGCGAAGCGGTTCTTCCCACCGGCCGCCGCGAGCACGACGACCACCAGTGCCCAACAACTCGAACTCTGCAAACGGCTCGGTGTCACCGTCAAGGGACTGCGTCATGGCTGGGGGGTATTCCTGCTTCCATACCTGGAGGAATCGAATCTCTCCGCCAAGTACGACCTCAAGAGCGACTGGTCGTCAGCTGCCAACAAGGAAGTCCGTGAGAGCATCGTGCCGGCCTTCCTCTGCCCGACGGTGAACCGTGAGGGGGATGGACTGACGACGAAGACGGTCAGTGGCCAGACGATCACCATCGGCCCGGGAGACTACGCTCCCGACAACGGCTACGACACCGTCCTGGAGACGAAGGGACTCGTCGATGCCAGTGCCAACCGCAACGGCGTCATGGATGTCAACGTCCTCAGGCAGGTTGCGGAGATCACCGACGGCACCTCGAACACGCTCCTGATCTCCGAGGACGCCGGCCGTCCCAACGCCTGGCGCGGGAAGAAGCAGACGCTGGTCATGGGGCAGACCGATGGCGGATGGTGCGATCCCGACAACGAGTACATCACGCACGGCTACACGACCGACGGCCTGACGGTGAATGGCCCCTGCCACACCAACTGCACCAACAACAACGAGGTCTATTCGATGCACGTCGGCACGGCCAATCACGTGTTCGCCGACGGCTCGGTGCGGTTCATCGGCGCCGATCAGGACATCCGCGTGTTCGTGAAGCTCATCACCTATGCCGGCGACGATATCGTCCCCGTGACGGAGTGACCGCCATGTCAGTCGACGGGAAAAAGACGCTGACGTCTTTCTGCTACGCGCTGCTGGCCCTGCAGGTTGTCGTGGGGTGTGCGAAGCCTGACGGGCCGGTCTGGAACCTCAAGCCCCATCCGGTCAAGGGGCGGGTGTTGTATGACGGCAAGCCGGCGGAGGGGGTGCTCGTGGGGCTGATCCCGATCGATGCCCCGATGCCGCCGGCGATCCCCGCCAACCCGACGGCGATCACCGGCCCGGACGGAACCTTCACCATCGGCACGGTCAATCCCGGCGACGGGGCGTGCGTCGGCCGCTACCAGATCGTGCTCAATTGGATGGTCTCGAAGGAGGACGAGTCGGATGAGGAGAACAAGGTCGACAAACTCCTCGGCTGGTATGACGCGGCCCACAGTCGGATCAACCTCACGGTCGTCGAGGGGGAGAACTCGGTGCCCGAGATCGCCATCCCCCCGCGCACGATCCTCCCCGAGCAGATGCCCGGGATCCCGGGGCGGAATTGATCGTGGCAAAAGCCCGCCCCCCTGCCCCGCCCGGCCGGTGACTGATCACTGACTGGCCGGTGACATGCTCGAAGCCGACTCTTCTCAGCCACCCCGGACACCCCGTCATGCACCCCTCGAGTCCCTCCGCCCACCCCCTCCACCGCCGCGGGTTTTTCCAGAGCACCCTGTCGCTTGCGGCGGCCGCCGCCTGGGCCTCGCGTGCCGACGAGCCGGTCCTTCATCGGCCCGTGTTCTCGGCCGATCCCTTCTCCCTCGGCGTCGCGTCGGGCGATCCAACCGCGGATGGGTTCGTAATCTGGACGCGCTTGGCGCCCGATCCGCTCCAGGGCGGGGGCATGCCGAGAGATCCCGTCGCGGTGAACTGGGAAGTGTCGGAGGACGAGGCGTTCACGCGGGTGGTCCGCAGGGGCGCCACTGTCGCGACGCCTGATTGGGCCCACTCGGTCCACGTCGAGTTGGAAGGGCTCGAGCCCTCGCGCGCCTTTTGGTATCGGTTTCACGCCGGCGACGCCACCAGCCCCGTGGGGCGGGCGCGGACGTCCCCCGCAGCAGGGGACGGCGTCTCGGGGTTGCGTTTTGCCTTCGCGTCGTGCCAGCACTTCGAGCAGGGCTTCTACACGGCCTATGCGGGAATGGTGGCAGACGATCCGGGGGTGATCGTCCACCTTGGCGACTACATCTACGAAGGGGCTGCAAAGGCCGATGCGGTGCGGCAACATCGCGGCGGAAAGCTCGCGTCGCTCGACTCCTACCGCGACCGCCACGCGCTCTACAAGACCGACAAGCTCCTCCAGGCTGCCCACGCCCATTGCCCATGGATCGTCACCTGGGACGATCATGAGTTCGAGAACAATTACGCCGACGACATCCCGGCGAGGTCGGAGCTCTCGAGAGACGCTTTTCTCGCGCAGCGGGCGGCCGCCTATCAGGCCTACTACGAACACATGCCGCTGCGCCGCTCGAGCCTGCCGCGCGGCCCTTTGATGCAGCTCTATCGCCGGGTGTCGTACGGCAGCCTGGCCGAGTTTTTCGTCCTCGACACCCGGCAGCATCGCACCGACCAGCCCTGCGGCGACGGCGTCAAGGCCCCGTGCGAGGGCGTCATGGATCCGGCGGCGACGCTCACGGGCGTGGAGCAAGAGCGCTGGCTGCTCGACGGATTTCGCGGGTCGACGGCGCGCTGGAATGTCCTCGCGCAGCAAGTGATGATGGCCCGCGTCGATCGGGCTCCGGGAGACGAGTTCACCTCCTCGATGGACCAGTGGTCGGGATATGAGGTCCAGCGCCGTCGCTTGCTGCGGGCTTTCGCCGAGCGTCCGGAGGCCAACCCGGTCGTCCTCACCGGTGACATTCACAGCCACTGGGCCAACGACCTGCTCGTCGACGACGGGACGAACGCCCCCAAGGTGGTCGCTGCGGAGTTCGTCGGCACGTCGATTTCATCGGGGGGCAACGGCCGGGCAGAGCCGGCCAATCACGCCGTGATCATGGGCGAGAACGAGTCGGTCAAATTTCACAGCGGTCAGCGTGGATACGTCGTCTGCGATCTCGGCCCGGATCGGTGCGAGACGGCCTATCGGGTCGTCGATTTCGTCGATCGCCCCGGTGGCAGGGTGTCGACGGCCGCCCGATTCGTCTGCGAGAACGGCCGGCCAGGCCTTGTCGAGGGGTAGCCCCCGCCTTCCGCGCCGTCGCCCCGTGGGCCTCATGGATTGATTCCCCGGCTTTGGCGCGGAGAATCAGCGACGGTCACGGGGCGGCCGGCCGGGTAAGGCTGCCGGGTTCCGTGCCGACACCAACCGGGAGGCATCGCATGGCAGGCGGGACAGGGACATCGGGACGAAAGGTCCGGATCGCGGTCGTGGGGCTCGGGTTCGGAGCGGAGTTCATCCCCATCCACCAGCGTCACCCGCATGTCGAGCTCGTGGCGATCTGCCAGCGCTCGCAGGACAAGCTCGACCAGGTCGGCAAGCAATACTCTGTCGAGCGCCGCTACACGAGCTACGCCGATCTCCTCAAGGACAAGGAGGTCGATGCCGTCCACATCAATTCGCCGATCCCCGACCATGCCCCGATGACGCTCGCCGCCCTCGAGGCGGGCAAGCATGTGATGTGCACCGTGCCGATGGCGACGAGCGTCGACGACTGCCGGAAGATCGTCGAGCTTTCCGCCAAGACGGGCCTCAAGTACATGATGGCCGAGACCGTCGTCTACGCCCGTGAGTTCCTCTTCATCAAGCAGATGCACGACCGGGGGGAGCTCGGCAAGATCCAGTTCGTCCAGGCGAGCCATCAGCAGGACATGGACGGCTGGCCCAATTACTGGCCCGGCCTCCCGCCGATGCACTACGCCACGCACTGCGTGGGGCCGTGCTTGGCGCTCGAGCGGAAGGATGCCACCGAGGTGAGCTGCTTCGGCTCGGGGCGGATCCGCGAGGAGCTGATCAGTAAGTACGGGTCGCCGTTCGCCATCGAAAGCGCGCACGTCAAGCTCCGCGACAGCGATGTCGTGGCCCGCGTGATCCGCTCGCTGTTCGACACCGCCCGGCAGTACCGCGAGAGCTTCGATGTCTACGGCACGAAGAAGAGCTTCGAATGGCAGCTTGTCGAAGGGGAGGAGCCGGTTCTCCACACTGCCAAGGTGCCGGAGCCGGAGATCCCCAAGCGCGTGCCGGTGCCCGACTTCGCCCACCTCCTCCCGGAGCCGATCCAGCGGTTCACGACCGGGGGCGTGTACGACGCCGACGAGCATCAGCATCTCTCCTTCACGCAAGGCGGCGGCCACGGCGGCAGCCATCCCCACCTTGTCCACGAGTTTGCCTCGGCGCTCGTCGAGGGACGCGATCCCTATCCCAACGCCCGGCAGAGTGCCAACTGGACCTGCACGGGGCTCTTGGCCCACGAGTCGGCCCTCGAAGGGGGCGTGATCAAGAAGCTCCCCGAATGGTCGATGAGCTCCTGAACACAGAGCCCTGAGTCAAAACCCTCACGGCCCGTCCGGCGTCCGCGCCGGGCGGGCCGTGTCGTTTCCAGGGAGGGCGGGGGCACCAGACTCGGAGCGTTCCGGAACCTCTGCCGGTCTCGGGCGTCCCAGCGTCCTCCCGCCGAGCACCGCGCGAAAGATGATTGCACCAGCGGCGCCTGCGGGAACCGCACAGGCAAAGCCGGGCCAGTAATCGCTCGAGTCATCGGCAAATTCAATGATCAGCCAAATCCAACATCCCAGTGAAACGATGCTGAAGAGAAGGAGACCAACCAGAAGCCGTCCAAGGGACAATCGTTGCCTCGGAGCGGGCTCGGTCGGGGCATCGACCACGCGGGGAGCGCGGTAAGGGTTTGATTCGGACATCATCACACCTTCGATCGCGCCGGCATTGGAATCATCGGCATCGTTGACCGATCGGTCATGGAGGGCCGCGACTGGCGGCACGTCGCGGGCTTAGGTGAAAAAGGGTATCGACAACGGATACCGCCACACCTCGCCGTTCTTCGCCTTGATCGCTCCGATGACCGGGAACACGAGCCCGAGAATGCCGAGCACAAACAGCAAGGGGATCCCGACGAAGACGAACACCAGCAGAAAGCAGACGATGAGGTAGATGAACTCGCTGATGATCCAGTTCGCCACGACTTTCCCATGAGCATCGATCGTCGGCACGTCGGCCTTCTTGAGTTGCCAAATCAGAATCGGCACGATCAGACCGGCCATCGGCACGGCGTATCCGGCGAACTGGGACAAGTGCAGCAGCAGGGCCCAGGTTTCGTCATCGGTGTCGCTCAGAGGTGAACTACTGAGAGCATTCTGGAGGGGGGGCGGACTGCTGAACAGCCTGGCCTTGGCCTCGGCGAACTCGTCGGCGTCGATCGCCCCGGACTGGTGCAACCTCTGGAGCTTGAGGAGTTCATCGGCGACGCTCATTGGTGTGTCCACGACGACATGATTGATTCGATCCGTTGGAGACCGTTCTCCGCGAGCGATTTTAGGGAGATGAGTTGCTCTGCCCCAACTGTTGCTCGGGGAGGAAACCGGGGCGCGCGGAGCGTCCGACGGCCGGGGCTTCAGGGGGTTCGACGGGCCGATCGGAACGCCCGCGGGCGGACGAGCCACCAGCTCGCTGCCACGGCCGTGCCGAAGATCGTGTAGGCCGTCACGAACACCCACGGGGGCGCCTGCCAATAGAGGAGACGGCCGAGCCAGTGAGCGACGAAGGCGCCTGAGTAGGTGGCCTCGCCGGCGGCCGCGCGGAGGGAGTCCTCGAGCGAGGTCAGCGGGCAGGGAACGCCCGCCCACGCCTCCGCGACCACCAAGCCGATTGCCGCCAGGTGGAGCGCCCGGAAGGCGGGGTTGCGGACCGATCGCCACCGTAGCGCCCCGCCGACGAGGGTCGCCACCAGGCCCAGGACGACGAAGGCCACGAAGGCCACGTGGAGGGCGAGGACGGCGTCGGCGAGAAGGCGGGAGGTGGTGGCGTCCATCGTGGTTATCCTCGGTGTGGCGGTCGCTCCACCGGGCCTTCTCGCGGGAGTACCCGGGTCGAAGGACCGCTATACTGTAGTGTTTCCTGAGATGATTCCGCAGGCCGCTGAGGAGATTTCTGCATGCGTCCCGTATCAGTTCGCGCAAGCGGTTTTTGGGTGCTCGGCCTGGTCGCCCTCGGGCTGCTGATTGCTCCCCGAACGGTTGCGGCGGCCGCCCCGGCCGATGAGCCGCTCCGCGTCCTCTTCCTCGGCGATCAGGGGCACCATCGCCCCGCCGACCGCTTCGCGCAGCTCCAGCCGGTGCTTGCCGGCCGCGGGATCGAGCTTGTTTATACGGAGCGGCTGGAGGACCTCGATCGGGCGGTCCTCGGCCGGTACGACGCCCTGGCCGTCTACGCCAACATCGACGAGCTTCCGGCTGAGCGCGAAGCGGCGATCGTCGACTTCGTCCGCGCTGGCAAGGGCCTCGTGCCGCTCCACTGCGCGAGCTTTTGTTTTCGCAATTCGCCGGTGTGGGTCGACATGGTCGGCGCCCAGTTCCAGCGCCACGACGGCGGCGAGTTTCGGACGACGAACCTCGCCCCCGACCATCCGATCATGAAGGATTTCCAGGGCTTCCAAAGCTGGGACGAGACCTACGTCCACACCCGCCACAACCCCCGCGGCCGCACCGTCCTCGAGGAACGCGTCGAAGGGGATCTCCACGAGCCGTGGACCTGGGTCCGCAGCGAGGGGAAGGGACGCGTCTTCTATACCGCTTGGGGGCACGACCAGCGCACCTGGGGCCATCCCGGCTTTCACAATCTCGTCGAGCGCGGCATCCGCTGGGCGGCCGGCCGCGACCCGGCCGAGGCTGGCCCGTACGTCGATCACCCGAAGATGAACGTCCTCCCCGAGGGGCTTGCGGCGTTTGAGTTCGTCCCGGCGAAGGTCCCCGCCTACGACCCCGGTGGCAAGCAGTGGGGGGTGCAGCTCGAACCGATCTCCGAGATGCAGGCGCCCCTGTCGCCGGAAGAGTCGCGGAAGCACGCCCTCGTGCCGGAGGGCTTTCGGGTCGAGCTTGCGGCCGCCGAGCCGGTCATCGAAGCCAAGCCGCTGGCGATGGCCTTCGATGCCCAAGGCCGGCTGTTCGTCGCCGAGAGCCTCGATTACCCCAACGAGATCGTCCTCCCTGGCGACGGCGAGGGACACGACCGGATCGTCCGCTTGGATGACAGCGACGGCGATGGCGTCTGCGACGCGCGTACGATCGTCGCCGAGGGGCTCTCGATTCCCACGAGCCTCCTCCATCACGGCAACGGCTGGATCGTCGCTCAGGCCCCTTCGATGCTCTTCCTCTCCGACGCCGATGGCGACGGGGTGTGTGAGCAGCGCGAGGTCCTCTTCTCCGGCTGGGGCACGAGCGACACCCACTCCGGCCCCAGTAACCTCGCCTGGGGTTTCGACGGCTGGGTGTACGGGATGGTCGGCTATTCCGGCTTCAATGGGGAGGTCGGCGGCGAGGCGGTTCGCTTCGGGGCCGGCTTCTTCCGCTTCCTCCCCGACGGCTCGAAGCTCGAGTTCCTCCGCAGCACGAACAACAATTCCTGGGGCTTCGGCTTCTCCGAGGAAGGGCTCGTCTTCGGCTCGACCGCCAACGGCAACCCCAGCGAGCACATGCCGCTGGCCAACCGGGTTTACGAGCGCGTCCGCGGCTGGAGCGCCACGACCCTCGGCGGCATCGCCGGGAGCCCGTCGATGGAACTCGCGAAGCGCCTCGACGGCAGCGACGCCCCGGTGCGGCAGGTCGACCATTTCGGGAAGTACACCGCCGCCGCCGGCCACCGGCTCTACACCGCCCGGGCCTATCCGCGCGAATACTGGAATCGCACCGCCTTCGTCTGCGAGCCGACCGGCCACATCGTCTCCACCTTCGAGCTCACGCCTCGCGGCGCCGGCTTCTCGAGCCGAATGGCCTGGGATCTCCTCGCCAGCGACGACGAGTGGACCGCGCCGATCGCCGCCGAGGTGGGGCCAGACGGCCAGGTGTGGGTGGTCGATTGGTACAACTACATCGTCCAGCACAATCCCACGCCGGCCGGCTTCGAGAACGGCAAGGGGAACGCCTACGAGACGCCGCTCCGCGACAAGAGCCACGGCCGGATCCTCCGCGTCGTCCACGAAAGCGCTGCGGCCACCCCCGCAGCGGCCCCGACGCGCGACCTCGCTGCCGCCACGTCGCAAGAGCTCGTGGCGATGCTCGGCGACGACAACCTCTTCTGGCGGATGCGTGCCCAGCGGACGCTCGTCGATCGCTCGTCGCACCACCTGGGGCCCGATCTCGACGTTGTCGCGGCGCTTCTGGCCCTCGTGAAAAACCGCACGGTCGATTCAATCGGCCTCGATCCCGGCGCCATCCACGCCCTCTGGACGCTCTCTGGCATGGGGCTGCTCGGGGAGACCGACATCGCCGTCCTCGACGCCGTCCGCGGCGCGCTCAAGCACCCGTCGGCCGGCGTCCGCATGAATGCGATCAAGGTGTTGCCACGCGACGCGGCGACGGTTGCCGCCATCGACCGGGCCAGGCTTCTCGACGACACTTCGGCGATCGTCCGCTTGGCCGTTCTCGAGGCGCTCTCGGAGTGCCCGCCGCTCGACCTCGCGGCCGAGCTTGTCGTCCGCGCGCTCGAGGATGCGCGGACGCTTTCCGATCCAATCCTCGCCGACGCCGCCACGAGCGCCGCGGCGGTCCAGGCGGCCGGAGTTCTCCCGGCGCTCCTCGACCGGGAGCCAGCCAAGGCAGCCGGGCTGGCACCGGCCGCGCTCCTCCCGGCCCTTCTCGTGGCCGATGCCGCGCCACCGGCGCCGCAGCTTCTCGTGCTCGTGGGCCGGGTCGCCGAGCATGTGGCGCGGGAAGGGGATGCCGAGGCGGTCGGCCGGACGCTCGTGAAGCTTGCCAAGGCCGATGCCGCCACGGCGGCGGCGGCCCTCGAAGGGCTTTCGCGAGGCTGGCCGAAAGGAAAGGCCGCCGCCTTCGATGCCGCCACCGAAGAGGCGATCGTGGCGCTTGTCGACCGGCTCCCCGCCTCGTCGCAGGGGCAGCTTGTGACCCTCGTGCAGCACACCGGCAGCAAGGCCCTCGATGCCCATGTCGGAAAGATCAGCGAGGCCCTGTTTGCCGATCTCGATCGAGCCGACAGCGAGGATCCCAAGCGGATCGAGGCGGCCGAGCGCCTCGTCGCCCTCCGCCCGGCCGATGCGGACCTCGTCGGCGAGCTCCTCGAGCGGATCGGCGGCCGCTCGAGCCCGCAGCTCTCGGCGGGAATCGTCACGGCGATCGGCCGCTCGACGGCACCCGAGGCCGCCGGACGAATCCTCGACAAGCTCGCCGCGCTCACGCCGGCGGTCCGGGATGCCGCCCTCCGCGCCGTGCTCGCCAATCGGGAGTGGGCCGCCCAGCTTGTCGACCGGCTCGAGGCGGGCTCCGTCGCCGTCACCGATGTGCCGCTCGTGGAACGCGGAAAGCTCACCGAGCACCCCGACCGTGCGGTCCGCGAGCGGGCCAGAAAGGTGATCGCCAAGGGGGGTGGGTTGCCGAGCGCCGACCGCCAGAAGGTGATCGACGAAGTCCTCCCGGTCGTCCTTGCCGGAGGGGACGTGCCGCGCGGCAAGGCCCTCTTCAAGGAGCAGTGCGGCAAGTGCCACACCCATTCCGGCGAAGGGGGGAAAGTCGGGCCGGAGCTGACCGGGATGGCGGTTCATCCGCCGCAGGAGCTCCTCATCCACATCCTCGATCCCAACCGCTCCGTCGAGGGCAATTACCGCTCCTGGACGGTGACTACCGACGATGGCCGCGTCGTCACGGGGCTCCTTGCCGCCGAGAGCCGCACCGCCGTGGAACTCGTCGACGCCGAAGGGAAGCGACATCCGATCCAGCGCGACGAGATCGACGAATTCCAACCCTCCCCCAATTCGCTCATGCCGGTCGGTTTCGAGAAGCAGATCCAGCCGAAGGGGTTCGCCGACCTCCTCGCCTTCCTCACCGCGAAGGGGAAGTATGTCCCGCTGCCGCTCGACAAGGCGGCCACGGTCGTGACGACGAAGGGGATGTTCTTCGAGCCGGAAGGGGAGATCGAGCGCCTCGTCTTTCCCGATTGGAAGCCGAAGATGGTCGGCAGCGTCCCGTTCGTGCTCGTCGATCCCCAGGGGGACACGATCCGCAACGCCGTCATGCTCCACGGGCCGCTGGGGAAGATCGCCCCACAGATGCCCAAGGCCGTGTCGCTCCCGGTCGGCAGCCCGGCCGCGGCGATCCACATCCTCGGCGGGATCTCCGGCTGGGGCTGGCCGGCGACCCGGGAGGAGTCGACCTCGATGATCGTGCGCCTCGTCTATGCCGACGGCACGACCGAGGATCATCCGCTCGTCAACGGCCGGCACTTCGCTGACTACATCCGCCGCGTCGACGTGCCGGAGAGCGAGTATGCCTTCGACCTCGCCGGCCGACAGATGCGCAAGCTCGTCGTCCATCCCGGCAAGGACGCGGTCATCGAGCGGATCGACCTCGTCAAGGGGGACGACCCGACCGCGCCGGTGGTGATGGCGCTGACGGCGGAAATGCGGTAGCACCACGCTGCCTATCGCCGTGAATCCGAGATCCGAGATCCGAGATCCGAGATCCGAGGGACGCGCGCGGCGGATGTCTCGGGGACGCGGGCGGAGGGGGGCGCTCGCGCTGGTCTCGCAGTGTGAGATTTCCGTGTCCACACGGGGTCTGCATGAAGCGTGGCTAG
Source organism: uncultured Planctomycetaceae bacterium (assembly GCA_903951635.1). Lineage (GTDB taxonomy): Bacteria > Planctomycetota > Planctomycetia > Pirellulales > UBA1268 > QWOP01. Next base: position 2,520 of record CAJBCV010000214.1, on the reverse strand, counting down.
AGTGCGAAGGCGTTGAGCTTTCCCGCGTGGCATCCCCCGTCACGTCCTGCCCCGCTTCCGCCCCAAGGAGCGACCGATGCCCCCCAGTCGGTACCGGCGTCCCGGTCTTTCGAGCGCGGTTCTGGTCCTCGCTCTCATCGCCCTCAACCCGGGATGTGCCAGGCAGGAGTTTCAGAACCTCCGCCAGGCGACCTATCCGGTCACGGGAGCGGTCATGATCGACGGCCTGCCGGTCGCCAATGCGACAGTCGTCTTCAAGCCGGTCGATCCCACGAACTTCAAATGGCGCGAGACTCCGCAGGCGAAGACCGACGCGGAGGGGCGGTTCACGGTTTTCACCTACGAAACCGGTGACGGCGCACCTGCCGGTGAATACCGGGTCGGGATCGCGGTCCTTGGCGGAAGTGACGACGAGGGGGGCGATCAGGCCCGCCGCGAAACGTCGTCCGTGAAGATCCCACCTCGCTATGGCGATGCGTCGACCAGCGGTGTGACGGCCAAGGTCGAGGCCAAGCCCAATGCGCTGGTGCCGTTCGAACTCTCCTCCCGCTGACAGCGGCGCGCGTCGATCTTGTTGGTTCCAATCAGCGGTTCATTCCATCCCTTTCCCAAGCCTGAGGAGTTTCCATGGTCAGGTCTCGTTCCCGAGCCGCGGGATTCACTCTCGTCGAGCTCCTCGTCGTCATCGCCATCATCGGCACCCTCGTCGGCCTTCTTCTTCCGGCTGTCCAGGCAGCCCGCGAAGCCGCCCGGCGCAGCCAGTGTCAGAACAATCTCAAGCAGATCGGCTTGGCAATCCTCAACTTCGAGAGCGCCAAGGCCTTCTATCCGCCGGCCCGCGCCGATTCCGCCCCCGGCTATCCGGTCAAGGAGCTGGGGATCCCCGCTCCCGCCAGCGGTGCGATCCAGCATGGCCCCGGTGTCTTCCTCCTGCCGTTCATCGAGGAGACGCAACTGGCCAACGCCTACAACCTTTCCGTGACCTGGTCCGATCCGACGAACGCCGCGGTGATCGCCAAGCTCGTTCCCGGATTCATCTGCCCGTCGTCGGTCAACAGCAATCCGTTCGATACGGGGTTCGCGCCGTCGAGCACGTCGGCCCCGAAGTGGAACGCGGCCTCTTCCGATTACTCGATCGCCAATGGCATCAACGGGAAAATCGGACTGGCCCCCTACAACCTGATCCCCCCCGTGCCCGGCTACGATCCTGCGAACCCGTCGACCGACTCGACGCAGTACACCGGCGCCATTCGTCCGATGAGCACGATCTCCTCGTTCACCACCGGCATGAGCCCCCCGTTCTATAACTCGCGGGCCCGATCCCGCGCCGCTTTCGTCATGGACGGGACGTCGAAGACGCTGGCCTGGGTCGAGGACGCCGGCCGGCCGTTGCTCCACCGCCGGAGGACGGCGATCCGGACTTCCCGGGCGAGCGGATCCGGGTGGGCCGACCCCGATTCGGAGTTCTGGGTCGACGGCTACACGACCGACGGCGTGACCGCCCTCGGCCCGTGCGCGATGAACTGCAACAGCAGCAACGAGCTGTATTCGTTCCATCCTTCCGCCTGCGGGGCGGTGTACTGCGATGGAAGCGTCCGCTTTCTGTCCGAGGACATGGCCATGCCGCTGCTGGCGGCCGCGATCAGTGCCGCCCAAGGGGAGACCGAGAGCACGGAGTGAGCCTCTGCCCTGATGGTCCCCCCGATGCAAACGGCCCGCGCGGGATCGCCCCGCGCGGGCCGTGGTGTTTATCCGATGGCCGTCGACCAGGATCAGCGGACGTCGATGAGCTCGACGAGGAAGTGGAGCGTGGCGTCGGGGGGGATGACGCCGCCGGCACCGCGCTTGCCGTAGCCGAGGTTACTGGGGATGAGGAGCTCGATCATGCCCCCCTTGCCGACCAACTGCATCCCTTCGGTCCAGCCGGGAATCACCTGGGTGAGGCCGAACTCGATCGGCTCTTCGCGCTTGTAGGAGCTGTCGAAGACTTTCCCGTCGTCGAGCCAGCCGTGGTAGTTCACCTTTACGGTGTTGCTCGCCTTGGGGTTGACCCCTTCCCCCTTGCGGAGGACGCGGTACTGGAGACCGGAGGCGGTCTTCATGAAGGTCTTGGGGGCATCGGCGTCGATGGTGCCGGCGCCCTTGGGGAGCGTCGGGTGGGGAACGTCGGTATCAGCGGCGGACACGGAAGTCTCCGGAAGGGTGATGGCGAGGGCCAGAAGGATCAAGGAGCAGGCGAACAGACGCATGGAATGGGGTTCCTCTGGGTAAAATCGTCGCCACGAGCATAGCGGATTCGGGCGGCCGGGTGAGCGCGGCGGGGGGCAGGTGATCCAGGCACAGGCTCTCTGCCCGGGGCTGCCGCAATTTGGGCCAAGCGTGGCTTCGGGGTCGCCCGTGCCCCGTCGCCGGACGTTCGCTACGGGCATCCATGCCCTCCGCTCTCTCCGCGCCGCTTGCGCTTTCGCCCTCCGGGCTGCGCTGACCGGCGAGGCCGGCTCTCGGAGCACGGGCGACCCC